>QBYE01000006.1 GCA_003282985.1 Pelagibacteraceae bacterium AG-325-E08 | reverse complement strand
AGTTAGCAGAAGCAGAGGGTTTAAACCCTGATAGAGCAAAAGCAATTTTTACAATCTTAATGGCTGGGATTATTGCAATATCAATTAAGATGGTTGGCTTATTATTAATTACAGGAATGTTAATTATACCAGCGGCTATGGCACGAAACATTTCTGATAGTCCACAGAAAATGGTTGTCTACTCAATTATTGGAGGTGTGTTGTCAGTAATATTAGGATTATTCTCTTCTTTAGAGTTCAATACACCATCTGGACCTTCAATTATAGCAGCTGCTTTATTCTTATTCATACTTTCTTTATTATATATAAAACAATCAATTAAATTGAAAAATTAAATGGGAATCAGTAAGATAGATAAAATGCACAGCCTTTCAAAAAATCAGCAAATTATTTTTGATTTAATTGATAAATCACCTGAACCATTAAAAGCATACACAATACTTTTTAATGTTCAAAAAAAAGGTATCAAAGCCCCACCACAGGTTTATCGAGCATTAGACAAATTAGTTGAAATGGGAAAAATTCACAAAATTGAAAGTCGAAATGCCTTTATTGCCTGCCATAATTCGAGTTGTCAGGTAGCTAAAGCTACTGCATTTTCAATCTGTGAGATTTGTGAAAAAGTAACAGAAATAAGTAGCGCAGGTCTTTCTAAATACTTGGCTAATTTCAAAGACAAAGATGGTATGAAATATAGTAAATACAATCTTGAGTTTTTTGGATTATGCAAAAAATGTAGATAAGTTATTATCTAAAATCTAAATAAAATAAGCTGAAAGGAAAACGTATGTTTATTAAGAAGTATCTTAAATGGATAAGCACATTTCTAGTTTTAGTTGGTATTCTATTAACAAACCTAAATATATATCCTTTAAATATATACTTTCATGGATTAGGAGTTGTTGGATGGACTATTGCTGGATTTGTTAGCAAAGATAAAGCGATACTAACTAATTTTGGGCTACAAATACCATTGTTCTTAATTGGAATTTATAAGATTATAATTTAATAATTCTCAGATTATGAAGAATAAAATTTTTATTGGTGAATTTATAGGTAGTTGTTTTTTAGTAATGATTATCGTTGGCTCTGGAATAATGGCTGAAAACCTTACAAATGATAATGCTTTAAGACTTACAGCAAATACACTTGCAACTGGTGCAGGCTTATTTGTTCTAATAACAGCTTTTGCTGACATTTCGGGTGCTCACTTTAATCCTTTTGTAAGTTTAGCAATGTATTTAACTAAAAAAATTAAAGGAAAACTTTTAACTACATATATTCTAGCTCAAATATTAGGATGCTTATTAGGCGTAATGTTAGCTAATGTATTTTTTGAACATAATATAATTGAATTATCTACTAAAAGTAGAGATGGCTTTCATATATTTCTATCAGAAATTGTAGCAACTTTTGGTCTAATATTTATTATCTTTGCAACTTTAAAAGATGGAAAAACAACAGTTGCCGCTTGTGTTGCAACTTATATTACAGCTGGTTATTGGTTCACATCATCAACATCTTTTGCAAATCCAGCTGTTGCTATAGCTAGAACTTTTACTGATTCTTTTACAGGAATTAATTATTTAAATACTCCTACATATATTTTGGCTGAATTTTTGGGAGCTTTAATAGCTGTACATTTAATTAAGAAATTGGTTAAATAAATACAACTTTATTGCGAAATAAAAAATATTAAAAAGTAGACATCAATATTAAATAGTTTAGTAGTCGGTGAATCCCCCTCCTGTTGCTCAAATTAATAAATTTATATCTAGAATTATTTTCCGTCTCAGATTACATACTCCTTAAGTCATGAATCAATAGGAACCGAAAACAATAATATAAAGGAGATAAAAAATGGAAATGACTTTAATTTACACGGTTATAGGGTTCGCCCTCGCCGGTTATAGCGTAATCGCTAACGACTCAATTCAAACACTAGGTACATTTATAGCTTCAAAAAAGAAATGGTTTAAATGGTACGTACTTGCAGGATCAGCTTCTAGTGTAATGATTTTAGCTTTAGCATGGGGATGGTATGCGTATGATGGTGATATTTCGTATGGAAGATTAACTAGAATACCTTATCAAGAAATTCAATGGTATCACGCAGTAGCGCCTGCAATTCTCTTAATATTAACAAGAGTTGGAATACCTGTATCAACAACCTTTTTAGTTCTTTCAGCATTTGCTTCAACAGTTGTGCTTGAAAAAATGTTAATGAAAAGTGTAGTTGGTTATGGTTTAGCGGCAATGGTTGCTTACATAGCCTGGATAGCAGTATCAAAATTCATTAATGAAAAATTTGATGAAGTAGATGACAAATGGATAGGATTTTGGAGAAATGCTGTTTGGGTTTCATCAGGTTGGTTATGGTGGGTTTGGTTATCTCACGATGTAGCAAATATTGCAGTATATCTTCCAAGACAACTTGATATTACAATACTGCTGATTGTAATGGCATATTTTACTATTTTGCTATTTTATATCTTCTACATTCAAGGTGGAAGGATCCAAGCAGTAGTTTTGGAAAAAACTGGAACTAGATATGCAAGATCAGCTACAATTATCAATGTAATTTATGCTGCTGTTTTATTCTACTTTAAGGAACTAAACGATTTACCAATGTCAACAACATGGGTTTTCGTTGGTTTATTATGTGGTAGAGAACTTGCAATTTCAACAATGAACAAAGATTATAAGTTTAAGTATGTTTTCCCATTAATTGGTAAAGACTTTCTTAAAATGATCTTTGGACTAAGTGTTTCGGTTGGAATTGTTTTAGCAATACACTACATAATTATTCCAAATAATTGGTTTTAAATATATTTTGTGGTCGTGTTAACTTAATTAACACGGCCATATTAGATTTAAGAGTTTATCTTTCCTAAATAATTTACAAGAATAACACCTACAATAATTAAGATTATACCTATAGTTCCATAAATATTAGGCAATTGATTATATTTTGCAAAAAATAATTCTACACAAATGAGGGTTGTCGTTTTTAGTTTTTGATAGATTAATACCAGTCTTTTTATAAATTATTTTAAAATTCATTTTTTTTAATTTATTTACAAATTTCTTAGTATCAATAAATCTACGATAATGATCAGTTAATCTTTCATATTTACTTAGTTTTTTTCCTTTTTTCATTAAATTATCTTTGGTAGTTCTAAACTCCAAAGAAACTAAAGTATTTGACTCAAAATTTTTCTTAATGCTTTTTAAAAAAATATCTTCATTAACTTCATTTATTGCATGTATAAAAAATCTTGCATAAATAAAATTAACTTTTTTATTGGCTATTTTTTTCAAATGATTTGATGATAAATTTTTAAAAGTCACATTTTTAAAACCTAATCTTCGTGCTTTTAATTTATTTTTTTTGATTGCTATACTAGACTGATCAATAGAAAAAACATGTTTGGCTTTTTTTCTGAGATAAAAAGAATCTCTTCCATCTCCTGCCCCAACATCTATAAGATAACTGTTTTTTTTAATGTATTTTTTATTGATAAATAAAGCAAAGTTTGATGGTTTATTGTTATTGTCTTTCGAATGGTAATATTTATTCCAAAAAATTTTATTATTACTTTTCATTATAAATTTCTATTTTACTCTACCGTATATATCTTGATATCTAACAATATCAGTTTCTTTTAATATTGATCCGACTTGTGCTTCAATAATTTTAACTGGTTTATTATAGGGGTTTTCTATTCTGTGGATCGATCCTAAAGGAATAAAAATAGTTTCATCTGGTTTCATTGTAAAATATTTTTTGTTTAGAGTAATCTTAGGTTTACCTTGAGTTACTACCCAATGTTCAGCTCTATGATGATGCTTCTGGAGACTTAATATCCCTTTTGGTTTTACGTATAGTTCTTTAATTAGGAATTCCTTGCCATTAAATAGATTTACATAACTACCCCAGGGTCTATGAAATACATTTTTCTTTTTAAAATATTGTCTCTTATTTCGTCCATACATTTTACAAATTTCTTTCCAAGATCCTAAATCAGACCATGGAATATCTAATTTGATAGCATTAATGTCTCTAGTTTTTTCTAATATTGCATAGTCAAAAGACTTGGCTGTTGCTTTGGTAAAGGCTTGTTTGTTTAAATAATACACATTACTTTTGTATTTTGCTTTTGCTACAGCCTTATTGCAGTTCTGGTAAATATTTGGTTGGCATTTTTTGAAATTATTAATGATAGAGTCTTTTCTCAAATAGAACATTCCAGAATTCCAATAACCTTTTTTACTAATTATTTGTTTGGCTTTAGCCTCTTTTGGTTTTTCAACAAATCTAGTTACTTTATTGTTTTTTGTTAAAAAATAACCAAATTCACTTGAAGGCATTGTGGGTTTAATCCCAAATATAAAGATATTATTATGAGTAAGTTTCTTTTGATTTTTTTTAATAGCTTTATTAAATAAATTAACCTTCTCTATCAAATGATCAGCTGCTAAGAACATTAAAGGTTGTTCGTTAGGAATATCTTTTATTAATGCTGCACTTAAGATGGCTGGTGCTGTGTTTCTTTTAGCTGGTTCTAAAACTATCTTAAATTTTCTAATTTTGTGTTTCTTTAGGTGTTGTTTTACTTGTCTTAAATATTTTGCATTAGTACTTATAATTGGTGCATCAAATAAAGATGCTTTAACTCTCTCTAGTGTTTTACCTAATAAAGTCCAATTACCAAAATCTATAAACTGTTTAGCTTGATGTTTTTTGGCATTTGGCCAAAGTCTCGTTCCTGCTCCACCACATAGGATAACTGGGCGAATTTTCATTAAATTTTAGAGTAATCCTTAACTTCTTTTTTCTTACCTGGATGAGTTGGTGCTCCTAAATAAGCAGGTCCAACTGTTTGAGCGTATTTCCAAAGTGTACCTGATCCAAAATCAGATTTTCTAGCCTTCCATTTTCTTTTTCTTGAAGCTAATTGAGCTCTTGTTAATCGAACATTAATAGTTCCTTTTTTCGCATCAATATCAATCATATCTCCATTACGTAATAAAGCGATTGGACCGCCTAGTGCTGCTTCAGGTCCAACATGGCCTACACAAAAGCCTCTGGTAGCTCCAGAGAACCTTCCATCTGTTATTAAAGCAACCTTCTCTCCTTTACCTTGACCGTAAATAGCACCAGTTGTTGAAAGCATTTCTCTCATACCTGGTCCACCTACTGGGCCTTCGTATCTAATAATAATTACATCGCCGTCTTTATATTTTTTACTTTGAACTGCTTTCATTGCACTTTCTTCATTATCAAAACATCTTGCTTTTCCAGTAAATTGTAATTTTTTTAATCCAGCAATTTTTACAATTCCTCCATCAGGAGCTAAATTTCCTTTTAGCCCAACTACACCCCCATCAGGAGATAAAGGTCTATCATAAGCTCTTAAAACTTTTTGTTTCGGATTAAACTTAATTCCTCTTAAATTTTCTTTCATAGTTTTACCAGTAACTGTCATACAATCACCATGAATGTAACCACCATCATAAAGAGTTTTTAATAACATTGGCACACCACCAGCTAACCACATATCTTTTGCAACATATTTTCCGCCCGGTTTTAAATCAGCAAGATAAGGAGTTCTTTTAAATATTTTTGCAACATCCATTAAATCAAATTTAATCCCCGCTTCATTTGCAATCGCTGGTAAATGTAAAGCTGCATTAGTTGAACCACCAGTTGCAGCAACAATTGTTGCAGCATTTTCTAAAGCTTTTTTTGTAACAATATCTCTTGGTTTAATTTTTTTTGCTAATAGTTCCATTACCATTTTACCACTTAATTTTGCATATTTATCTCTTTCTTCATAAGGAGCAGGTGTTCCTGCTGAATAAGGTAAAGCTAAACCAATTGCTTCTGATACGCAGGCCATTGTATTTGCAGTAAATTGACCACCACAAGCACCTGCACTTGGACATGCCACTAATTCTAATTTTCTTAATTCTTTTGCTGACATTTGCCCTGAGGAGTGTTTTCCAACTGCTTCAAAAACATCTACAACTGTTACATCTTTGCCTTTATATCTTCCGGGTAGTATTGATCCTCCATAAATAAAAACACTTGGAACATTTAATCGAACCATCGACATCATCAAACCTGGTAAAGATTTATCACAACCTGCAATACCTACTAATGCATCATAACAATGGCCTCTAACAGTTAATTCAGCACTATCTGCTATTACTTCTCTAGAGATTAATGAAGATTTCATTCCTTCATGACCCATAGCAATACCATCGGTTACAGTAATCGTACAAAATTCTCTAGGTGTTCCACCAAAGGCTCTTACACCTTTTTTAACTGACTGAGCTTGTCTCATTAATGCAATATTACACGGAGCTGCTTCATTCCACGTAGACACAACACCAACAAATGGTTTTGAGACATCTTTTTCAGTTTCACCCATCGCATAATAAAACGATCTATGTGGAGCTCTATCAGCTCCTAAAGATGTATGTCTGCTGGGTAATTTCTTCTTATTAAACTTCCGCATTATAAACTTTCAATTGTTAATGATATTTTTTTGATATCATTTTTTAAATTACTATAGTTAGTTTTTTCTTGTTCAACAATATTTTTTGGAGCTCTATCAGTAAATCCTTTGTTAGATAATCGTTGAGATATTTTGTCCATTTCTTCTTGATATTTGTTCTGTCTTTTAACTAAGTTTTCTTTTATTAGATTTAAATCCACATTTTCATCAAAATAGATCTTAAATATGTCGCCAGATATAACCAATGTAGCTGAGGGTTTTTCTTGGTCTTTATCATAGAAATTATTGATACGACCAAGCTTTTTGAGAATAATTTCATTATTGGTCATTAATGTTTTATTTTTTTTATCAATTTTGTTAATTGAAATATCAATAAATGAACCTGGGCTAACATTTAGCTCATTTTTAAAGGATCTAAGTTCAGAAATAACATTGATGATACTCTCTACATCTTTCATAGATTGATCTTTCTTAGCTTTGCCTGATGGCCAATTAGCGTGCATTAAGAAATTCTTATCTGATTTATCAAATTTATTTTTTAACCAAATTTTCTCAGTAACAAATGGAATAAATGGATGAAGAATAACAAGTATTTGTTTAAATATATAAGCTGATACTTCTTTTACCTCTTTTTTAGATTTTTCATCATCTGAGAACAGAATAGTCTTTGAAAGCTCAATGTACCAGTCGCAATAAGAATGCCAAGCAAACTGATAGGCATTTTTAGCTGCTTCATCAAATCGATAATCTTTAAGATTTTTCTCAATTTTATCTTTGGTCTGAATTAGTTCTGAATAAATCCATTTATTAATATTTAGTGAAGTTTTAGGAACTTTATCAGTTTTATTAAAATCACATTTATTGGTAATTAAAAAATTATTAGCATTCCATAATTTATTTAAAAAATTCCTATACCCCTTAACTCTATCCTCCGAAAGTTTGACATCTGTTCCCGGTGACGCCATAGAAAGAAGAGTAAATCTTAAAGCATCTGCACTATATTTTTCAATTAAATCTAATGGGTCAATTACATTACCTTTTGACTTAGACATTTTTTGTCCTTTTTCATCTCTAACTAAAGCATGAACGTAAATATCTTTGAATGGTTCTTTATTTAAAAATTCCATTCCAAACATCATCATTCTAGCAACCCAGAAAAATATAATATCAAAGCCTGTGACTAAAACAGTTGTTGGATAAAATTTTTTAACAAAATCTTTTTTATCAGGCCAACCTAATGTTGCAAAAGGCCATAAACCAGATGAAAACCATGTATCTAAAACATCAGGATCTCTGGTAATTATTACATCTTTTTTATAAAACTTTTTAGCTTGTTTTTTTGCATCTATTTCATTTGTTGCAACAAAGATTTTTTTATCAGGACCATACCAAGCTGGTATTTGATGACCCCACCAAAGTTGTCTAGAAATACACCAAGGCTCAATATTATTCATCCATTGAAAATAAGTCTTTGACCAATTTTCTGGAAAGAAATTTGTTTTTTTTGATTTAACTATTTGCTTAGCTTTTACAGATAATTTTTTTGCATTTACGAACCATTGCTCTGTTAAAAAAGGTTCAATAACCGAATTTGATCTATCCCCATATGGTACTTTATTTTTAATGTTTTCTTCTTTAACAAAAAAATCTTTTTCTTTTAACTCATTTAAAATTTTTTTACGTGCTTCAAATCTATCTAATCCAACATATTCACTAGGTGCATTATTATTAATTTTTCCATCTTCAGTGAACACATTAATAATTTCTAGCTTATTTCTTTGTCCAACATCATAATCATTAAAGTCATGAGCTGGGGTAATCTTTAATGCACCAGTTCCTTGTTCAGGATCTGCATAATTATCTTTTATAATCTTTATTTTTCTACCTACAATTGGAATAGTGACAGTTTTACCCACATATTTTTTAAACCGCTTATCTTTTGGATTAACAGCAATAGCTGTATCACCAAGCATTGTTTCAGGTCTTGTAGTTGCAATAATTATAAAATCAGATGAGTTATCTATTGGGTATCTAATATAGTAGATCTTTGAGTTCATTTCCCTTTGATCAACCTCTAGATCAGATATAGCTGTTTTTAAAACTGTGTCCCAATTGACCAATTTTTCTGCTTTATAAATTAATTTTTTTTTATGTAGTTCAACGAAAACTTTAACTACTGATTTTGATAGATTTTCATCCATTGTAAAAGCGTTTCTAGACCAATCACATGAGCACCCGAGTTTTTTAAGCTGATTAATAATAATGTCTCCATATTGATTTTTCCATTCCCACACTTTTTCAATAAATTTTTCTCTGCCTAAATCATTTTTATTTAGATTCTCTTTTTCAAGTTTTTTTTCAACAAGGGCTTGGGTGGCTATACCTGCGTGATCAGTTCCTGGTTGCCACAAAGTTTCATAATTATTCATTCGATAATAACGAACTAAAAGATCTTGAATGGAATTATTTAGAGCATGACCCATATGTAAACTTCCTGTTACATTAGGTGGAGGAATAACAATTGAGTATTTTTTTGAATTTTTCTTGGGTTTAAATAATTCGTTTTTTTCCCAATATGAATAAATATTATCTTCTACTTCAGAATGTATATATTTATCACTATTCATGGATTAGGTAGTTTATAATTTATTAATCTAAATTAACAATAATCAAATTAGATCGTTATTTAATAGACTAATTACAAATATTTTATATAAAACTCCTTGTAGCTATCTACTAAAACATCCGGCAACGTGGCGGAATGGTTACGCAGAGGATTGCAAATCCTTGTATCCCGGTTCGATTCCGGGCGTTGCCTCCAAAAAAATTCTTGTTTTAGTCTTAAAAAAAAGTAAGTTGAGATTTTTAATATTCCTCGGTAGCTCAGTTGGTAGAGCAGTTGACTGTTAATCAATTGGTCGCAGGTTCGAGTCCTGCCCGAGGAGCCAAAAAATATTATCCAACTTTAGAAATATTATTACTTGATACTTGTAAAGATTTATTAAATTTTAATTTTTGGTCTGCATTTAATTCAGAATATAATTTAACTAAAAAGTTATAATTTACATTCATATGGCCCTCTTGAGATTTTTCTAGGTTTATTAAGTATTCTGAAAAATCTTCAAAAAAGTAATTGATTGGAACTTTCAAATAGTTTGAAAGTTGAAGTAATCTAATAGAGCTAACTCCATTTGTGCCTTTTTCATACTTCTGAATTTGTTGAAACGTTACGTTAATTGCTTTTGCTACCTTAGTTTGAGTTAACCCTAAAGCCAATCTTCTAAGCTTAAGCTTATTGCCTAGATGCTTGTTGAAATTATCTTCCATTAAGACCCCTCTTAATTTTATTTTTAAAAACTTATTCAACTAGTTTTTAATACCTCCTGCAACTATATTTTTTTTTATTTTTTAGGGAAAAACCAGCTATACAGAAAATATGTCAAGTAATACTTAAAGCCTTATTTAAGAAATATTCCTTGTAATTGCTATTGACTATAGTATCTGGCTAAGAAAAAGTTTGGTTCTATCACTCTTTGGATTAGCAAAAAATTCCTTGGTATCAGCCTTTTCTACAATCATTCCTTCATCCATGAATATCATTTGATCAGCAACTTCTTTAGCAAAGCCCATTTCATGAGTAACTACTATCATAGTCATTCCTTGTTTTGCTAAATTAACCATTACATCAAGCACCTCTTTAATCATTTCAGGATCTAGTGCTGATGTTGGTTCATCAAAAAGCATTATTTTTGGTTCCATACATAAAGCTCTAGCTATAGCTACTCTTTGTTGTTGCCCACCAGATAATTGTCCTGGATATTTTTGAGCTTGATCTAATATTTGTACTCTTTCTAGGTGTTTAAGTGCTAATTCCTCAGCTTCTTTCTTTGGCATTTTTTTAACCCAAATTGGAGCTAATGTGCAATTATCAAGAATTGACAAATGTGGAAATAAATTAAATTGTTGAAACACCATTCCAACTTCTGCTCTTATTTGTTCTATATTTTTTGTATCCTCTGTTAATTCAGTTCCATCAACTATAATATCACCTTCTTGATGTTCTTCTAATCTATTTATACATCTTATTAATGTAGACTTACCCGAACCAGAAGGACCACAAACAACAATTTTTTGTTTTGGTTTTACTTCTAAATTAATCCCTTTTAAAACTTGGAAATCTCCAAACCATTTATTCATATTATTTATTTGGATTATATTATCTGACATATTTTTAACGATCTGTTTTATATTTTTGTTCTAAATTATAGCTATATTTACTCATTGCATAACAAATAATCCAGAAAATTATTGCTGCAAATACATAGCCCTCCATTGCAAAACCTAACCATTCTGGATTGGTTTTAGCTAAATTTAACATTCCTACTATTTCTAAAAGTCCAACAACAAAAATTAGTGGTGTATCTTTAACTAAAGCTAAAAAAGTATTGGCTATACCTGGGATTACAAGTTTTAAAGCTTGAGGTAAAATTACAAATATATGCATTCTCCAATATCCCATTCCTAATGATTTTGCAGCTTCGTATTGTCCTCTCGGAAGAGCTTGTAAGCCTCCTCTTATAACTTCAGCAACATAAGCTGCTTCAAACAATGAAATAGCTATTATACATCTTACCAATTTATCAATAAAAAAGTCTGCTGGCAAAAACATTGGAAACATTACTGCTGACATGAATAATACTGTGATTAAAGGAACGCCTCTCCAAAATTCAATAAAACCTATGGATATGTATCTGATTAAAGGAAATCCTGATCTTCTTCCAAGTGCAAAAGCCATACCTATTGGAAAGCAAAAAATTAAACAGAAAAAAGAAATTATAAAAGTTAATGATAAGCCACCCCAAGCTCCAGTTTCAACCCAGTTTAAACCATCTAATTTTCCTAATTCAATCAATTCTTCGTAAAAAAGAAAATATTTTAATAAAACGTAAAGAGCAAAAGGAACTATTAAGAAGTAATAAAACTTAAATTTACTTGGAATAAAGAAACCAATAATGATGGATAGAATTGCAGCGATTATTCCATATGAAAAATCAAAGAATACTGGGCCACCTGATATAAAGAAAAATATAAACAAGAATGCAATAAAAGGATAAATAACAACGTAATAAAGAGTTAAATATTTTTTAAATCTGTCAGTTGCAAAATAACCAACCGAACCAAGTAAAGCTAAAGCTATAAAAGATAAATTTATTCTCCACTGTTCTCCATTTGGATACATTCCATACATGAATCTTCTCATCCAAACTTTTATATAAGTCCAACAAGCGCCTGTACCAGTACAAACATCTTTTGAGTCGCCAGCAAAACTAGCATCTATAAAAAACCAACTTAATATAGGTGGAATTGATTTTAGAATTATGAATATGATTAATAGAGATAAAACAGCATTAAAATTATTTGTATTAATATGCTTATTTAATAGATCTAATTGCCTAATGCCGCTTAATTCAATTCTTATAAAATAAAGACCAATAAAGCCAAGAATTAATGGCAATAAAAAACTTAAAAAACCAGGTAAAAAACCTGTTAAATCTAAATTAAAAAAAGAGTTTAAAAGTACATCCAAGACACTAATAAAAAACAAAAAAGAACCTAAATATAAAAAGGTGTAAAGATTAGATTTGTCAGGTTTTAAAAAATTAATTTTAGACATTATTTTTCTGTTATCGCTATTTTGTTATTGTACCAATTCATGAATAATGAAATTGAAATACTTAATGATAAGTAAGTAAACATTGTAATAGATACTATTTCAATTGCCTTACCAGTTTGCATAAGAGCTGTTCCAGCGAAAACTAATACTAAATCAGGGTATGCTATTGCAGCAGCTAATGAAGAATTTTTTGTAAGATTTAGGTACTGGTTTGTTGTAGGTGGAATTATTATTCTTAAAGCTTGGGGCATTACTACCAGTTTAAGCACTTGATTTTGTGTAAGACCAATAGAAGCTGCAGCTTCTTTTTGGCCTTTACCAACACCTTGAATTCCAGCTCTTACACATTCGGCTATAAAAGTTGCGGTATATAAAGATAAAGATAATGCTAGGGCAATTAATTCTGGTGGTAAGCTTACGCCACCTTCATAAATAAATGATGTTGTTGCTAATTGTTTTAAAACAGGAACTTCAAATGATAATCTTACACCACCAATTAAAAAACTTAAAAGAGGTAAGATAAAAATTAAACCAATTGATATTAATAAAACTGGTATTTGTTTACCTTGGGTTTCTTGTACTTTTTTAGCATGAGTACGAATAACGATTATTGCAACAATTGCTGCAACTATTGAATAAAAGAAAATGTTAAAATTTTCCCATATAAAGGCAGGAACAAAAAGACCTTTTATTGTCAAAAATGAAATTCCAAACATTGCTTCAGCATCTTGAGGGAGTGGCAAAGCTCTTAAAGCTGCAAAATACCAAAAAAATATTTGTAAGAGCAACGGTATATTTCTAAAAAATTCCACATAAAATGCAGCAAATTTATTTATTAAATAATTAGGGGATAATCTTGCTATACCAACTAATACTCCAAGTATTGTAGCAAGAATAATTCCAATAACAGAAACAAGTATAGTATTTAATAAGCCAACTAAATAAGCTCTAAAATATGAATGTGAACCATCGTACTCAATTAAAGAAAATTGAACATCAAATGAAGACTCTTGTGATAAAAATCCATAACCGAAATCAATACCTCTATTTTCCATATTGACTTGGGCGTTGTAAGTAAAAAAACCAAAGACTAGAACAACAGCTATAACTGTCATTAATTGTGGACCTATATCTTTAAGTTTAAAATTCACAGTTTAAATAATATATGAGTTTAAAAAAAAAGGGCTAGAAAATTCTAGCCCTTTTTAAGTAATTTATGACTTAAATTATCTTGATGGTGGAACGTATAAAATACCACCTTTAGTCCATAATTCATTTGGACCTCTGTCTGGTAAAATACCAGTGTCAGCTATATTTCTTTTATAACTTTCACCATAGTTTCCAACTTGTTTGATAATTCTTAAGTTCCACTCGTTATCTAAACCGAATGCTGCACCCATTTCACCTTCTGCACCAACAAGTCTTTTGATTTGCGGGTTATCTGAAGTTTTCATTGAGTCTGCATTTGCTGAAGTAATACCGTATTCTTCAGCTTCGATCATAGTGTTCAAAGACCATCTAACGATATCTTCCCATACTGAATCACCTTGCCTTACAACTGGTCCTAAAGGTTCTTTAGAAATAGTTTCTGGTAGAACAATGTGTTCATCAGGGTTTTTCATTTTAGTTCTTTGAGCAGCTAAACCAGATTTATCAGTAGTGTAAGTATCACATCTACCAGCATCATAAGCAGCTACAACTTCATCAGCTTTTTCAAAAGCAACTGGCTCATAAGAAATTCCTCTAGAATTAAAGAAGTCTCTCATGTTTAACTCAGTTGTTGTACCAATGTTTGTACAAGCTGAGATACCATTTTTGAATTGACTAGTTGAAGTAATACCTGAGCTTTTTCTTACCATGAAACCTTGACCGTCGTAAAAGTTCACGCCAACAAAAGTAAGTCCGATATCAGCATCTCTTGAAAGAGTCCAAGTTGTGTTTCTTGATAAGATATCAATCTCTCCAGAAGTTAGAGCTGTAAATCTTTCTTTAGCACTTAGTGGTGTAAACTTAACTTTGTTTGCATCACCTAGAACTGCAGCAGCTACCGCTCTACATACATCAACATCAACACCAGTCCAATTTCCTGCTGCATCAGCATTAGAAAATCCTGGAAGACCTTGAGATACTCCACATCTTACAAAACCCTTTTTTTGAGTGTTTTTAAGTGTTTTAGATTTTTTAGCAGCCATAGACTCTGTTGTAAAAGTGAACAACACAGCTACCATAGCAACTAAAGAAGTTAATTGTTTTAAGTATTTAAACATATTTCTTCCTATTGTTTATTTATTTGTTAACAAATAATTCAAAATAACTTTTGAATATTCATAATTTAAGCATGTAAGAAATAACTCTTCAAGGAAAAATTAATTCAAAACAGTGATGATATTAACGCATTAGAAACCCATTTTGGTCCGATAATGGCGCGCCCTGGAGGATTCGAACCTCCGACCCTCGGTTTAGAAAACCGATGCTCTATCCAGCTGAGCTAAGGGCGCATTGCAAGATACATATATATTAATTAATTAATTTTTTAAAAGGAATTTTTTAATGATAAGTAGAATTGTTAACAGTTCAATTCTACCTATAATCATAAAGAAAATAAGACTATATTTTATAAAAAAATTAAGATTATTAAAATTAAAATCCACTAATCCGTAAGATGAAGAATTCACAGTATTCATTAAAGTTAAAATAGATAATTTAAATGAATTCTCAAAATTTATGCCACTAATACTCAAAAGTGTAGTTAGTATGAAGAAAGATAGAATAAAAATTAATACGGTTAAAAAATATTTATTTATTTCGTCAAAATCAAAATTAATTTTAGTGAAAATTAATTTATTCATGAATATATTTTTAGGCCTGCTAAATGATAAAATTTGATTAATAGAAAATTTAAACAATGAATAAATCTTTATGAATCTTAATCCTGAACTTGTAGAAAAAAAAGATCCACCAATTATTACTAATACTAAATAGACTAAATTTAAATTAGATTGATTTGTCTCTAAAGAAAAACCAATATTTGACATGCTACTTGAAATAGATAATAGATTGGAAGAAAATTCGTTATTAAAACTAAAAAATAGAAAAAAAATTGTAACTACGACAATGAAATAAATAATTAAATGTAAATCTTCATAGAAAAAATTAATATTTTTATTTTTTAAAAAAATAATATTAAAACTAAAAAAAATACTAAAAAAAGATGTTAACATTAAAATAGATAAAATAATTATCTGAGTTTTATCTTTAATAATATTAGACAGATCATTTACTGGTAAAAAACCTCCAGAAGAAATTAATGAAAAAGCTAAATTTAATGAATCAAAAGATCTTATTGAAAAAATATTAAGAATTATGAAAATTATTAGTGTTATACCAGAATATAATAAAAAAATTTTGAAAGCTTGTTTTAATACTTCTGAGCTATTAAATGAAAAAAAATTAGTTAGTGTTTTTTTAAAACTTTCATCATAAATATCAATTAAAAAAATGATTGAAAAAAGAAAATATAGACCACCTATCCATTGAGTAGTAGACCTCCACAAAATTAGGCTTTGATCTATATGTTTTATATTTTCAAAAATCGTAAAACCAGTTGAAGTAAAACCAGAAATTGCTTCAAAATAAGAATTCAAAAAAGTTAGATTATAAATACTAAAATAAAAAGGGATACTCAAGACTAAGGGAATTAAAAGATATCCAAAAAAAACTGTTAATATTTTTTCAAAAATCGATGGTTTAATTTCGGAAGTTTTTATTTTATAAAACAACACCGATATTATAAATGAGATTATTAGACTTAAATAATAAGTATCTAAATTAAGATATAGATTTAGATAATATGAATAAATAATATTAAAAAATGATAAAACTGAAATTAAACCAAAAAAAAAACTTAAATATTTTATTTGTAAACTAAACATTTGTTTAAACAGAGCTTAATCTGAAAATATTTTCAACAAATGAAATTGACTCTTTCTTAACTATAAAAACGACTCGGTCATCTTTTTTAAAGATAAAGTCTGATCGTGGTATGATTACCTTTTTATCTCTAAGTATTGCACCTATTCTTAATTCATCAGGAAGATTTGAATTTTTTATTTCTTTATTTATCAGTTCAGAAGTTTCAATAATTTCAGCTTCTATAACCTCATATTCACCATTTGAAATAGTATAAGCGTTTTCAATTGTTCCTTTATGAATATGTTTTAAAATACTTGAAACAGTTGTCATCCTAGGATCAATCAAATCATCAATTTTTAGAGATGATTGAAGTAAAGAATAATTTGGTTTATTGATTAAAGCCATCGTTCTTTTATCATCAGTTTTTTTTTTATCTTTAGCAAATTTTTCAACAAGAACACTTACCATTAAATTATCTTCATCATCATTAGTTAGTGCTAGAACTGTTTCTGCTTCATCTAAATTTGCTTCAACTAATACTTCTTCATCTAATCCATCACCATTGATTATAATTGAGTCATTTAATTCACTTGCAAGATATTCAGCTCTTTCTTTATCTTTTTCTACAATCTTGACCCTTGTGGTCTCTAAAGTTTCTTCAATATTCTTTGCTAAATTGAACCCGATATTTCCACCACCAATTATTAAGATTTTTTTTGAAATTTTCTCTAAATGGCCAAAAGCTTCAAGTGTTTCTGGCATTTGTGAAGAATTAATTATTAAATAAACCTTGTCATTTTTTTTAACAGAGTCAGTTTTTTTTGGAATAAAAAATTTATCCTCTCTATTTATTCCTATTACATTTGCTTCAAGTTTAGGGTATCTTTTTGTTAGATCATTAAATTTAACATTAATAGATTTACATTCATTTTTAATTAAAATTTCTAATAATTTTATTTTATTATCTGCAAATGGAACACTATCAAGAGCACCTGGCGCTTCTAATTTTCTTTGAATTGATTTTGATATTTCAAGTTCAGGAGAGATAATTACATCAATAGGTAAATTCTCTTTATTGTAAACGCTGCTGAATTTTGGATTTAAATAGTCTTGTGAGCGAATTCTAGCAATTTTTTTTTGGATATTGAAAATAGAAAATGCTATCTGACAAATTAACATATTTATTTCATCATTTCGAGTAACAGCAATAATCATATCTGTTTCTGATGCGTTAGCTTTTTCAAGAATAGATGGATAGGTTGCCTTGCCAACTATAGCTTTTACGTCTAGACTATCATTAATCTTTTGAATGTCTTCACTCGATTGATCAATCACTGTTATAGAGTGTCCTTGTTCGCTTAATAATTTAGCAATAGTAAATCCTACTCTACCAGCGCCACAGATAATTATATTCATTTTAATTAAATTCTTTAATTCCTAAGCCTTTGAGCTTTCTATGAAGAGCGCTTCTCTCCATACCAACAAAATTTGCTGTTTTTGATATATTTCCATTAAATTTTTTTAATTGAATAGTTAAATACTCCTTTTCAAAATTTTCTCTAGCCTCTTTTAATGGTACAGAAAGGCTATTTTCTGTGATTTTTTCATCAAAATTATTATTTCTTAACGATTCTTTCACTATATTAGAAATTTTGTCTTTTGTATCTGGCTGTAAAATTGCAATTCTTTCAATTAAGTTTCTTAATTCTCTAACATTTCCATGCCAATTATGATTTAATATATAACTGTCATTCTCATCAATTTCTAATTCTTTTATATTATAACTTTGTGAAATTTTTTTTGAAAAATATTTTATTAGTAAAGGGATATCTGAGATTCTCTCATTCAAAGATTTAATGTTTATCTCAAATACATTTAACCTATGATAAAGATCCTCTCTAAAATTTCCTATTTTAATTTCTTCTTTTAGATCTTTACTAGAGGAACAAATTAATCGAACATCAACATTTACATCATTATTTCCATTTAATCTTTTGAATTTTTGATCAGTTAAAACTCTCAAAATTTTAGACTGTATATCTAGAGGTATTTCAGAAACTTGATCTATTAGTAAAGTTCCTCTGTTTGCTTTTTCCAAAGCACCATAAGAAATTGCACCATTATTTTTTTCTTCACCAAATAATTCTAATTCATATTTGTTTGAGTCCAATAAAGCTCCATTTAAAATAACAAATGGTTTATTATTTCTTTTAGAATTTTTATGAATTTTTCTTGCTACTAGTTCTTTTCCTGAACCTGAAGGACCATTTATTAATATTCTACTTTCTGTTAAAGAAATCTTATCAATTTGATCTCTTATTGTTAGGATATTTTTACTTTCACCAATTAGATCGTAAGATGAAAATAATTTGTTTTCAAATTCTTTATTTTGATTTTTTAAATTCAAATTTTCAACAGCTCTACTTATAAAATTTAATAATCTATTTCGATCAAAAGGCTTTTCAACAAATTCAAATGCACCTTTTTTTAGTGAATTAACAGCCATCTCAATATTAGCATGACCAGTAATTACAATTACTGGAACATCTTTGTTTATTGATTTAATATGAGATAGTAATTCAATACCATCATTATCACCTTTATCTAATTTAACATCTAGGATTGCTACATCTGGCATTTTTTTATCTATTTCACTTAATGCTTGATTGTAATTAGCTGCTACCCTTGTTTTGTATCCAGCGTCTAAAATCAATTCATTGAGGATATTTCTAATATCCGCATTATCATCTACTATTAGAATTTCTGTTGCCATCTAATTTAAAATTAATTTCTATTTTTGCACCATCAGAGATCGAGTTAAATTCAAGTTCACCTTTATGATCATTAATTATCTTGTTTACTATTGATAAACCTAATCCCGTACCATTTTTTTTAGTAGTATAATATGGGTTTAATATTTCTTTTATATTATTTTTTTCATTAAAGCCTACTCCATTATCCATAAATACTATTTTAATATGGTCATTTAAATCTAAAATTTCAATTGATATTTTCTTTTTAAAATCAGCATGTTTTTTTGATTTTTGCTCAATACTTTCAATTGAATTCTTAATTAAATTAAAAAAAACTCGAGCAATTTGTTCTTTATCACAATTAAATATAACATTTTCACTATCTTTGATTAATTTAATTTCTATTGATTTGTTAACTTCCTTTAGTAAATTTATGTTATCATTTAAAATCTTAATCAAATCATTATTTTTTAAAGTCGGTTTAGGCATCCTAGCAAAGTCAGAAAATTCATTAACTAAATTTTCAATTTGCTTTATCTGAGTATTTATAATTTTTAAATTATCTTTAAAAGAGTCTTGATCTGGTTTTGTAATTTGATTTATGTATTTTTCTTTGATTCTATCTATCGTCAACTGAATTGGAGTAAGAGGGTTTTTAATTTCATGAGCAAGTTTTCTGGCTAAACTTCCCCAGGCTTCATATCTTTCATTAATAATTAATTTTTGTTGTTGATTTTTAAGTCTACTAATCATTGAATTAAAATTTTTATTTAAAATTTCCATATCTTTGTCAGTTTTAATTTCAGGAACTTTTGAATTTAAATTTCCTTGACCAATTTCTGTTGATGCTAAAATCAAATTATTTATGGATCTAAAAAACCTTGAAGAGAACCTGATTGCAATAGAAATTGATATAAACAGTAATAAGGAGACAATTATTATATATATAATTATAAATGATATCTTTATACCTGTACTTTTTTCTTCAACAGTATAATAAAAATTAATGGCTTCTTGAGATTCAGTTAAATAATTGGAAATATTTTCATCTAAAAATTTTACCACATATAAAAATCTTCCCTCTGAAGACTCTAATTTCATAATAGCAGCTGACATATTTGCTTGAGTATTTATAATCTTCAAAGGCCTATCATCATCTAACACTAAATTTAATGCCCTATCCACTGGTGGGATATATCTATTTTTTTTCTCTGTTGAGTATAATAACTTTTTATTTTTATCAATTATGTGTATTTCATCAACATCTCTGATAATTTTTTGAGTTCTTAGAAATCTCAAATATTCTTTTGAATTTTCATTTAAAAATTTGGCACTTTTATTTGTATCAAATGCTATTAAGATTATTTCAGCCTCAATCTTATTTCTCATTTCATCAACGTAATTTTTTGCTAATTCATATGAATTATTTACAACGGTTGTGACTTTCTTGTCAAAATACTTCTCAAGTGCAAATGAAAAAAAGAACAAAGAAAATATTGATATCAAAATTGATGGTATAAGAGTAAATAGTGAAAAATAAGTAATATATTTTTTGTTTGATTTAAGACCATCTTTATCAATATTGTTTTTAATTGATTTTTGTATTTCAGCAAAAATAAATAGAAATAATAAAAATAGTAAAAAAATATTTAAAATTAATAAATATTGTAAATTATTTTGATTTAATTCGATAAAACTTCGATCTATAAATGTTAAAAATGTTAAAAATCCAATAAATAGTGTGATACTAGATAGAGCAATAATGAATATATTTTTTTTCAAAAAATCTATCATATTTTAGAATTATAGCATTTAAGCAAATGAACAACTATTTTGTAATACTGGCAGCTGGAAAAAGTAAGAGATTTCATAATAAAATAGCTAAACAATTCTATCATTATAAAAATAAAGAAATTATCGATCACTCTATTGAAAAATCAATAAATTCTAAGCTTTTTAAAAAGATTATAATTGTAACAAATAATTTAATTCATCTTAAGAAAAAAAAACTCCCTAAAATTATTAAAATAATTAAAGGTGGGAAAGAAAGATCTGACTCTTCTTTAATTGCTCTAAAATATCTAAAAAAGTTTAAACCTACCAATGTACTCATTCATGATGCGGCAAGACCAAACTTTTCAGTAAAGTTATTAAAAAATTTGATTTATAAATTAAAGAAAAATAGAGCTGTCATACCTTACATATATTCAAACGACTCGATAAAATATAAGACACAAAATCACCTATTTAATTTGAACAGAGATAAAGCATTATTAACTCAAACGCCCCAAGCCTTTAAGTTTAAAGATTTATACAATCTTTCATCTAAACAAATAACTAAGGTTAATGATGAAGCAACATTATTTATAGAAAATAATTATAAGATTGCCTTCATTAAGGGTGAGACTAAAAATAATAAGATTACTTACTTTGATGATATTGAGCTAAATAAAGTATCTTTTGGTATTGGTTTTGATATTCACAGATTGGTAAAAAATAAAAGACTTTATCTTGGAGGAACAAAGATACCATTCCATTCTGGTTTACAAGGTCATTCAGATGGTGATGTTATATTACATGCAATAATTGATGCAATCTTAGGTGCTATTCAAAAAAAAGATATTGGTACTTATTTTCCAAGTAATAAAAATGAATTTAAAAATATAAGATCTCCAAAAATGCTTAAACCAATTATAGAAAATTTATATGAAAATAACTTTTCAATTAATAACTTAGATATTAATTTAATTTGTCAAAAACCTAAAGTTTCAACGTATAGAAATAGAATAATTAATTCATTATCAAATCTTATGAATTTAGAAAGAAATAAGATTAATTTAAAAGGTAAAACTGTAGAAAAGCTAGGTTTAATAGGTAAAGAAAAAGCTATTGCTTGTGAAGTTTTAATTTCAATAAAAAAATATGATTAAAACATTTAACTCCTTATTTGTAACAATGTTTGGAATAGGAAAAATAAAAATAATTCCAGGAACTGTTGGATCTTTGGCTACAATAATTATACTCTTTGTTCTATTTCATACTTTAGATATTTCATCTAACTTAATTCTTTTAGGATTAATTATTATTTTTATTTATTCTTTTTCTGCTGTAGCTAGCCACACTAAGAATAGTGAAAACAAAGACCCAAAAGAAATTGTAATTGATGAATTTATTGGACAATCAATTCCAATTTATTTATATGAAATTTCCCACGGTATAGAAAAATCTCCAAATGAAGCTATAATTTTTTATGCTATTTGTTTCGTATTATTTAGATTTTTTGATATTAAAAAACCCTTTCCTGTAAATTTTTTTGACAGAAATTTTAAAAATAGTTTTGGAGTAATTATGGATGACGTTTGTGCTGGTTTATATGTTGTTTTATCATTAATTTGTTTTATGGTTTTAAGTAGCTATTTTATTTAATGAAAACTTTAGTAAAAAAATTAACTAGAAAAAAACTTAAAATATCTTTTGCTGAGTCTTGTACTGGAGGTATGCTAGCTAATACCATTACTTCTATAAGTGGTGCATCTAAAGTATTTAATTTAGGTCTTATAACTTATTCTAATCAAGCAAAAATCAAAGTTTTAAAAGTGAACAAAAATATTATTAAAAGATTTGGCGCTGTTAGCCATGAATGTTGCAAATCAATGGTAGTAAATCTATCAAAAATATCAAAAGCAAATATCAATGTTTCAATAACTGGTATTGCAGGACCAAATGGAGGAAGTAAAAAAAAACCAGTTGGGTTAGTCTATATTGGTGTAAAAAAAGGCAATAAGATAATTATTAGTAAAAATATTTTTAATTCTAAAAACAGGATATCTATTCAAAAATCAACAGTGAAAAAAGCTATTAGAATTGTTGATAGCCTTATTTGAATTAAGTTAAATTTTTTCAGCTCTTTCTTGAAAAGCATCTGCTATTTTATTGAGCCCAAATTCAAAAGATTTTGTCATAATCATATCTAAGAATTTATTTTTTATTTCAAAATCAACATCAAAATGAACCTCAGTGAAATTCTCTTTTTGTATAAATTTCCAATTATTTTCTAAGTGTTTTAGAGGGCCACCTATATTAGTCACATGAATTAAATCATCTTTTTTTTTATATCTCACATCACTTTTATAGGTATCGACAAATGGTTTTTTGCCAATAGTTAGATCAGCAACAATTGCTATTTCATCTTCCTTATCGTTTCTTTCATAAACTTTAGAGTCTATACAAAAAGGAATGAATTCTGGATATTTATCAATATCTAAAACAAAATCGATTAATTTTTGTTTTTCACGTGCTATCTGACGTGTAACAGAAGCTTTTGGCATTAATGAATATTAATTCTATTTTGTTGTAATTTAGCAAAATCCTCGTCTGCATGATAAGATGATCTTGTTAAAGGTGAAGATGAAACTAATAAAAATCCTTTTGATTTTGCAATATTTCCAAGTTCATTAAATTCTTGGGGAGTGTAATATCTGTCTAAAGGAAAATGTTTAACTGAAGGCTGTAAGTACTGACCGATAGTTAAAAAATCAACATCTGCTGCTTTAAGATCATCCATTACTTGCAATATTTCATCCTTATTTTCTCCTAAACCAACCATGATTCCAGATTTAGTAAAAACTTTTTTATTTATTTTTTTTGCATTTTTTAAAAGTTCTAAAGATGCAAAATATCTCGATCCAGGTCTTACTTTTAGATATAAGCTTGGAACGGTTTCAATATTATGATTAAAAACATCTGGGTTGGCCTCTAAAACTTTTTTATAGGCGTCCCCTTTTCTTAAAAAATCAGGTGTTAAAACTTCTATTGTAGTATTAGGATTGCTTTTTCTAGTTTGATTTATTACTTCAAAAAAATGATTTGATCCACCATCCTCTAGATCATCTCTATCTACAGAGGTAATTACTACATGCTTTAAATTAAGTTTTTTAACTGCTTGGGAAATTTTAATTGGTTCAAGTTTATCTAGTTTTCTAGGTTTGCCAGTTTTAACATCACAAAAAGCACACGCTCTTGTACAAGTATCTCCCATAATCATAAATGTTGCGTGTCTTTTACTCCAACATTCTGTAATATTTGGGCAGTTTGCTTCCTGACAAACTGTAACTAAATTATTCTTATTAACTATGGTCTTTGTTAAAAAGAATTCTTTGCTATTGGTAAGCTTAGATCTAATCCATGTAGGCTTTTTTTTAATAGGATTAATTGGGTTCTTTACTTTTTCTGGGTGTCTAGGTCTAATTTTTTTGTCCATTGTTCTTTAATATATAAATTGTTTCATTTTTTTTACCAAATAAAAATCTTTCTCTAATTAATGTTTCAACATAATCAAGATCCAGATTGTCACTTAATAATGAATTTTTCAAATCCAAGTCCCTAGTTTGATTAATTAACAATAATTCTTCTTTTTGGAGATTGTTTAATATTTGATTTTTCTCAAAATAAGAAATAAGGCCTCTTTGACCTGATAAAAGATTAAAAAAAAAGTATAAAATTAAAAAGGTTGAAACTAGTAAGAAATAGTTTTTTTTTAATTTTTTGAGCATTAATGAATTTTATTCATTCTGGCTTTTTTTCCAAGTCCTTCTTCTATACGTAATAATTGATTATATTTAGCAACTCTCTCAGATCTAGCTAAAGATCCTGTTTTAATTTGATCTGAATTAGTTCCTACAGCTAAATCAGCAATAAATGTGTCCTCACTATCTCCAGATCTGTGAGAAATTATAGTCTTGAATCCTATAATTTGAGCAAATTTTATAACTTCAAGTGTTTCAGACACCGTTCCTATTTGATTAAGTTTGATTAAAATTGCATTAGAAGAAATATTTAAAAAACCTTTTTTAAGTCTTTCCAAGTTAGTAACATATAAATCATCACCAACAATTTGAACTTTAGATGTATTCTTCATTAATTTATTCCAAGAAATCCAATCATTTTCAGCAAAAGGGTCTTCAATTGATTTTATTTTGTATTTTGTAATTATTTTGTTGAACTCTTTTATTGATTTTTCAACTGAAATAAAACTTTTTGAGTGAATAGAATATTTCCCTTTTTTATATAACTCATTTGCAGCAACATCTAAACAAATTGATACATCTCTACCATTAACAAAACCTGATTTTTTAATAGCTGAAACAATTAAATCAAGTGCTTGATTATTGCTACTAATCATTGGTGCAAATCCACCTTCATCACCTACCGATGTTGACAGTCCTTTATTTTTGATAATTTTACTCAGATTTTTAATTACAACATAACAAATCCTCATTGCATCTGAAAAATTTTTAGCTCGGTCAGGTCTGATCATGAACTCTTGTATTCGCAAACCATTATTTGCATGGGCACCACCATTTATTATATTCATTAATGGATATGGTAATTTAAAATTATTTTTTACTAAAAAAGTTTTGAATAAAGGTAGTTTTTTTACACTAGCAGAAAGTTTTTTTACTGCCATTGATACAGCTAAAATTGAATTTGCTCCTAGTCGAATTTTTTGTCTAGTTCCATCTAAATTAATTAAAAGAGTATCTATTCTCTCTTGGTCATGAACATTTTGACCTTTTAATTTTTTTGAAATTTTTGTATTAATCAAATTGACAGCATTAAGAACGCTTTTTCCTAAATATCTTTTATTATTTTTATCTCTTTTTTCAAATGCTTCGTATGTTCCTGTTGATGCACCCGATGGACAAATTGCTAGGGCACTATTATTTTTTGTAAAAACTTCAGCTTCAATAGTTGGATTTCCTCTGCTGTCAAAAACCTGACGTGCCTTTACTTTTATAATCTTACTCACTAATTTTTAATTAAGTTATCAATATCTGTAAGTTGTTTTAATAAATTTTCTAATTTGTCTAAAGGTATCATGTTGGGTCCATCCGATGGAGCATTATCTGGGTCTTGATGAGTTTCTATAAAAACCCCTGCAACCCCAACTGCAACTGCAGCTCTTGCTAAATGTTCAACGAATTCTCTTTGACCACCACTTTTTTCCCCTAGTCCACCTGGTTGCTGAACTGAATGAGTAGCATCAAAAATAACCGGATAACCATTCTTTGCCATAATTGGTAGTGATCTCATATCTGATACAAGTGTATTATAACCAAAACTTGCACCTCTTTCAGTTACTAAAATATTTTTATTTCCAGAATCTGAAATTTTTTTTGTTACATTTACCATATCCCAAGGAGCTAAAAATTGACCTTTCTTAACATTAATAATTTTATTTGTTTTTGCTGCAGCAATTAATAGATCAGTTTGTCTACATAGAAATGCTGGTATTTGAATTACATCAACATGTCCACTTACTATAGAGCATTGTTCAATATTGTGTATATCTGTTAGTATTGGTACATTAAGTTCTTTTCTTATTTTATCGAACACGGGTAGTGAAGCCTCTAACCCTGCCCCTCTTTTTCCCTTTAGACTGGTTCTATTTGCCTTATCAAAAGAGGTTTTATAAACAAAACCAAGATTAAATTTTTTAGTTATCTCTTGAATTTTTCCAGCCATATCCATAGCATGTTGTTCGGACTCAAGCTGACAAGGTCCAGCTATGATACAAATTTTGTTATCATTTGAAATTTCAATTTTACCGCAATTAACTTTTATACTGCTCATTTATGATTTTTTGATGCCTTGATAAAAGATGAGAATAAAGGATGTGGGGCCAAAGGTCTAGATTTAAATTCTGGATGAAATTGAACTCCGATAAACCATGGGTGATTTTTTAACTCAATTATTTCAGGTAAATTACCATCTGGAGATAAACCTGAAAAATTCATACCATTTTTTTCAAATTTTTCCTTAAAAGCAATATTCACTTCATACCTATGACGATGTCTCTCTTTAATCAAATTTTTTCCATAAATTTTTTGAATCATTGAATTTTTTAATAGTTTTGCGTCATAAGAACCAAGTCTCATTGTGCCACCTAAGTTTTTATCTGTACCTTTAATTTTTTTACCATCTTTGTTCCATTCATTCATCAAGCCTATAATAGCTAAACCTTTTTTATCAAATTCACTTGAGGTAGCTTTTTTTAAATTTAATTTATTTCTAGCAAATTCAATTATTGCCATTTGCATACCATAACAAATTCCAAGAAATGGTATTTTATTTATTCTTGCGAATTTGATAGCTGCTATTTTTCCATCAGTTCCTCTTTTACCAAACCCACCAGGTATTAAAATTCCTGAGATATTTTTTAGTTTAGATTTTATTTCTGAAACTTTTAATTTTTCAGAATCTATTCTTATTAGGTTTATCTTGACATTATTGTCTATTCCACCATGAGTAAGTGCCTCATCTAAAGATTTATAAGCATCTTTCAATTCAACATATTTACCAATTATTGCAATATTAACATGTTTTTTTGTATGCAAAATAATTTTAGTAATTTTTTTCCATGGAGTTAAGTTTACTGGTTTTTTTGATCTTAGCTTAAAATAGTTTAAGACTTGTAGGTCTAGTTTTTCTTTATAGAAACTTATTGGAGCTTCATAAATAGTTCTTACATCAACTGTTTCAATTACATTCTTAATATTTACATTACAAAATAATGAAATCTTTTTTCTGTGTTCTAAAGGTATTGGTCTTTCCGATCTACAAATAATAATATCAGGTTGGATACCGATACTTCTAAGTTCTTTTACAGAATGTTGTGTTGGTTTAGTTTTAATTTCGTCTGATGCTTTTAAATATGGAACCAATGTAAGGTGAACAAATAGTGAATTTTGTTTACCAATATCATTTGCAAATTGTCTTATTGCTTCAACAAAAGGTAAACTCTCAATATCTCCAACAATGCCTCCTATTTCGCAAATAACAAAATCTTCTTTTGAGGAGTCTTTTTTTATAAATTCTTTTATACGATTTGTAATGTGAGGTATTACTTGAACAGTTTTACCTAAATATTCACCTTTACGTTCTTTTTTCAAAACATCGTTGTAAATTTTTCCAGTTGTAATATTATCTGATTTCTTTGCAGACACTCCTGAAAATCTTTCGTAATGACCGAGGTCTAAATCTGTTTCTGCTCCATCATCAGTTACAAATACTTCACCATGTTGAAATGGACTCATTGTACCCGGATCAACATTCAAGTAAGGATCTAACTTTCTTAATCTTACTTTGTAACCTCTGGATTGAAGAAGATAAGCTAGAGATGCTGAAGAGAGTCCTTTTCCTAATGATGAAACCACGCCGCCCGTGACAAAAATAAATCGTGCCATGGAATTATCTTATAGCGAATAAAAAAGTAATTGAAAAGCGTTAATTGTTATTTTCTGGTATTGACGGTGTATCTTCAGTTTTTTCCTCAATTGTGTCTAAAACCGAAGAAGTTGGAGCTAAGTCTCCTCTTGATACAATGGTTAATCCTAAGCTACAGATAATAAATAAAGTTGCAACCACAGCAGTTGCTTTTGTCATAAAATTACCTGCTGATCTAGAAAACATAAAACTTTCCTGGGAAACACCTATGCCCAATGCTCCCCCCTCTGATTTTTGCATTAAAACTAATAAGACTAAAACAAATGCTAAAATTATATTTAGTACTAATAAAATATTTTCCATGAGGGTTAACTATATCTTTTTTTAATTATATCAATAAATTTTTTAGGGTCTTGAGATGCTCCACCTATTAAATAGCCATCTATATTATTTATTGATTTTAAATCATTGATATTTTTAGGATTAACTGATCCACCATATAGTACTTTATTTTTTCTCATTTTTTTTTTAATAAAATTTACTGTTTCATAAAGATCATCAGATTTTGGAATAAGGCCTGTTCCAATTGACCAAACTGGTTCATAAGCAATAATTATATTTTTTTTTGAATTAACTTTATTTAAACCCAATTTAAGTTGTTTATCTAAAATTTTTTTTGTAATTTTTTTTCTTTTTTCTCTTAAAGTTTCACCAATACAGAAAATTACTTTAAGTCCAGATTTTAACGCACTTTTAATTTTTAAATTGATTAATTGATTGCTTTCACCTGATTGGCGATTTTCAGAATGACCAATGATAACATAATTGGCACCAATATTTTTTAACATTTTGGAATTTATTGAACCTGTAAAAGCTCCATAAGATTCTTGTTCATGACAATTTTGTGCACCAATTTCTATATTAGTTTTTTCTAATTTTTTTGACATTAGGCTTATTAATGTACTTGGTGGACAATATATTATTTTTATAGATCTATTTTTTTTAAAGGCTTTAAAAAATTTGACCACCTTATCTATTGTATTTAAGGAATTTAGACCACCAAACATTTTCCAATTAGCAATAAAATACATATATTTATTTGTCATCTGCTATATTTTAATCTATAGGTTTGCTTTTTATAGATCAATAAATTTATAGTAATGATAAGTAGTTTTAGAAATTTTGCCAAAACTAAATTTGCAGGGCTTTTAGTTTTTATAATGATTATCCCTTTTGTATTTTGGGGTATGGGAAGTATGTTTAGTAGTGGAAACTCAAATAACATTGCCAAAATAAATCAAACCAATATATCTACGAAAGATTTTATTGAGCATATAAATAAGTCTAATATACCTCAGCAAACATTGAGAGACAATTTAGATAAAAATATTGTTGAAGAATTATTATCAACTTTAATTTCAACTACATTAATAGATTTAGAAGTAAAAAATTTTGATATTCTTATTTCTGAAGAAACATTGTCAAAAAAAATTAAATTCAACAAAAATTTTCATAATGAAAATGGGAATTTTGAAAGAATGAAATACGAAAAATTTTTGCTTGAAAACAATCAATCAGCACCTGCTTTCGAGCTAAGATTAAGAGGGCGAGAGCTTCAAAAAAGTTTATTTGATTATATTGGTGCTGGTACTAAATCACCCAATTTTTTAACCAAAAAACTTTTTGAAGAAGAAAACAATAAACTAGAATTAGAATTCATTAATCTAAATAGTTTTTATAGGAAAAAAGAGAGTTTTAACGATTTAGAAATTAGTGAGTTTATTACGGATAATAAAGACCAGCTTAAAGTAGATTATATCGATTTTGATTACGGGATAATTAACCCAAAGAAACTAATTGGAGTTGATGATTTTAATCAAGCGTTTTTTGATAAAATAGATGAAATAGAGATTAAAATTTCAAATAATTTAGATCTTAAAGAAATTTTAACAAACTATGGAATTACAACGACGAATGTTTCAAATTTTAGATTTTCACCATCAAGTAAAAAGATTGAAAAAAAAATATTTGAAGTAAGAAATATTGAATTTGATATTATCGAATATGAAAATAATTATATTGTATATAAGATCAACAAAACTGAGACAAGAACACCTGATTTAAATGACAAAGAGTTAAAAAAAGAAGTTTTAGAGCTAGTATTTCAGAAAAGTAAGTTTGATTATAATAGTGAGTTACTTGATAAGATTAATAAAAAACAATTCGATAATAATGATTTTCAAGAATTAGGTAAAGACAAGACTCAATCTCTTCTATTAAATTCTGTAAAAGATAATAAAAAGTTTGAAATTAATTCTGTTGAGTTATTATATTCACTACCTAATAACTCATTTACACTAATTAGTGATGAAAAAAATAATATTTATTTAGCTAAAATTAAAAATATTCAAATGCAAAATACTAATATTGATGATAAGAAATTCGATGAATATTCTTTAAAACAAAATACAAATAATAAAAATAGTATTCTTAAAACATATGATTTACTTTTAAATAGTAAATATGATGTAGTAATGAATGAAAAAGCAATAGAACGTGTTAAAAATTTCCTTAAATGATAATAAATCGAAGCTTTAAAGAATTTAAGCTTCAACATAGAAGCAAAAAAAATCAAATTATATATAGTTCAAAAAAAGTTCAGAACGATAAAGAAGTATTAAATCTAATAGATAATTTTTTGATAGAAAAAAATAGTTTTATATTTGAGTCTGTCGAAAAAGGCAAAATTAAAGGCAGATATACTATATTTGGGAAAAATCCTGATAAAATTTGGGAGTTTAATAATAACAATTCATTTCTTATTAAAAATAATAAGAAAGTTAAATTAAAAGAAAAACCTCAAATATTAATTGAAAATATAATAGAGGATTTTAAATTTAAAATACCTTCAGGTTTACCTTCAATTTCTTCACTAATATCAGGATATTTTTCTTATGACACTATTAGGTATATAGAAAATATTCCAAATAAATGTAAGGATGATTTAAAAGTACCAGATGTAAGACTTCTTAGACCAAGAACTCTTGTTATACATGACAATCTAAAAAAAAAGATTTTCTATATAGTAAACATCTTCAAAGATGAAAAAGTATCTAATTATTCTAAAAAATACTTAAGAATAAAATCTGAGCTTTCAGAGCTTTTCACTCAATCGTTAAAAGCAAAAGACAAGACAGCTAATGAAAAAAAATCATCTAAAATTAATGTAAGGTCAAATACATCAAAGAATAAATTCCTAAGTATGGTTAATAAAGCTAAGGAATATATTAAAATCGGTGATATTTTTCAGGTGGTTTTAAGTCAAAGGTTTGAAACAAAACTTACAAAGAAACCATTAGATATTTACAAAAAACTTCGAATAACTAATCCCTCACCTTTTATGTTTTTTTTTAATTTTAATGACTTTCAAATAATAGGTGCCAGTCCTGAAATTTTGGTAAGATTAAGAGATGATAAAATTACAGTAAGACCTATTGCAGGTACTAGGCCTAGAGGAAGAACTATGATTCAAGACAAGTTTTATGAAAAAGATCTTCTTAAAGATAAAAAAGAACTTTCAGAACATTTGATGTTACTTGATTTGGGGAGAAATGATGCTGGAAAGGTATCAAAAGTAAATACAGTTAAGGTTACTGAGAGTTTTGTTATTGAAAAATATTCACATGTTATGCATATAGTTTCTAATGTAGTTGGAGATTATAATAAAAAATTTTCTAAATTTAAATCATTGCTTGCTGGTTTTCCTGCTGGTACCGTTTCTGGGGCTCCAAAAATAAGAGCAATGGAAATTATTGATGAATTAGAAAAGTCAAGAAGGAAAGTCTATGCTGGTGGAATTGGATATTTTTCTGCAAATGGAGAATTTGATACGTGTATCGCTTTGAGAACAGCAGTAGCAAAAAAAGATAAATTTTATGTTCAAGCTGGAGCTGGTATAGTAGCAGATAGTGTTCCCAGAAAAGAATATGAAGAAACAGTAAATAAAGCTAAAGCTTTAATTAATGCATTGAGATAATGAAAGTTTTATTGATAGATAATTACGATAGTTTTACCTTTAATCTATTTCATTATTTATCATCTTTAAATGTTAACGTTGATGTTGTCAGAAATGATAAAATTACGTCTAAAGAAATAATCAAAAAAAGATATAATAAAATTGTAATTTCACCAGGTCCTGGAAACCCCAATCAGTCTGGAAATTGTCTAAAAATTGTAAGATCTCTTTATAAAAAAATACCTATTCTTGGAGTTTGCTTAGGTCATCAAATAATTGGACAAGTATTTGGTTCTAAAATCATTCAGACTCGAAAACTTATGCACGGGAAAACTAGTATTATTTTTTCAAAAAAAACTGGAATATTAAAAAATCTTCCAAAAACCTTTGAAGCAACAAGATACCATAGTTTAATAATTGATAAAAAAACTCTTTCAAAAGACCTTGAAATTACCGCAGAAACAAAAGATGGATTAATAATGGGTGTAAATCACAAGATATACAATGTTCATGGAGTGCAATTTCATCCTGAAAGTATTAAAACTAAGATTGGAATTAAAATTTTAAAAAATTTTATAAAACTAAAAAAATGATGAAGGATTTCGTTGATAAAATAAGGGCTAAACAAGATTTATCGTTTGATGAAAGTAAGGCCGCTTTCGAAATATTGATGGAAGGTAATGCAAATGATCAAGAAATATTTGATTTTTTAACCTTACTATCTGAAAAAGGTGAGACCTCTAATGAAATTGCTGGGGGTGTATATATTTTAAGAGAAAAATCTAAAAGAGTTAATGTGAACAATTGTATTGATACTTGTGGAACTGGTGGAGACGGTATGAATACACTTAATATATCAACTGCTTCAGCATTATTATTAGCTAGTATGGGTGTTAAGGTTGCAAAACATGGAAACAAGGCTGTATCTTCAAAATGTGGATCTGGAGACGTTTTAGAGGAATTAAATATTAAAATTGATTTAGAGCCAAATGATATTCAAGATCAAATAAATAAGAATAATTTTGGTTTTATGTTTGCACCTAACTATCACAGTGCTATGAGATTTGTTGGACCAACTAGAAAAAAGATTGCTAAAAGAACTATATTTAATATGATTGGACCGCTAAGTAGCCCTGCCCTAGTTAAAAAACAAGTTGTCGGTGTTTTTGATAAAAAATTGTTAAAGATTTTTGCAAATGCTTTAAATAATTTGGAAATAGAATTTGCATGGATTGTTAACAGTAAGGATGGTTTAGATGAAATATCTCCCTATGCTCAAACTAATATCACGCAGTTAAAAGATAAAAAAATTTCAGAAATTATAATAGATCCAAAAAAATTAAACATTAATGCAGATAAATTTGAAAATCTCATTGGCGATGATGCAAAGTTTAATGCTGAAAAAATGTTAAATATATTTAAAGGTGAAGATAATGATTTTTCTAAGGCAGTTTGCTTAAATGCTAGTGCTGGATTAATTGTCAATGAAACGCATCAAGACTTTGCAGATGCTTACAATCATGCTAGAGAGCATATTTTGTCTGGAAAAACTATTAAACATTTAGATAAAATTCAAAATGTCTGAAAATATTCTTGAAAAAATAATCGAAAAAAAGATTATAAAAATTAACAATCTTAAAAAAACTTTAGCATTAGAGTCTTTAAAAGATATAATTGATAAAAATGATACATTTTTAAATTTTAAAGAAAAAATTGAAAATAACTTAAAAGCTCAAAAGTTTTCAATTATTGCAGAAATAAAAAAAGCAAGTCCCTCTGCAGGGGTAATCCTTGATAATTATGACCCTGTACAGATAGCGAATATATATTACCAAAATAAAGCTACTTGTTTATCAGTACTCACTGAAGAAGATTTTTTTTTAGGAAACTCTTTACATATAAGTAAAATAAAAGAAAAAATAGACTTACCAATTCTTTGTAAAGATTTTTTTATTGATAAGTATCAAGTACCACTTGCTAAAAGTTATGGGGCAGATGCAATACTTATAATTATGGCTGGAGTATCGGATAATCTAGCATCAGAAATATTTGATGAAGCTTTAAAATATAATATGTCAATAATTGTAGAGGTACATACCGTAGAGGAAGCTAAAAGAGCTTTGCGTTTTAATGAAGCTTTGATTGGTATAAATAATAGAAACCTAAAAACTTTAAAAACAGATATAAATACAACTTACGATATTCATGATGTATTAATAAATCATAAGGGGCCCTTAGTTTCTGAGAGTGGTATTAAAACAAAAGATGAACTCTTAGAATTATCTAAAAAAACTTCTATTAAAACTTTTTTAATTGGTGAATCACTTTTAAAAAATTTAAAAAATAACTCGATTTTTTCAGTTCTTTAATCAAAAAAACCTTTATTTTAGCCATTATTTAACTATTGTTTATTTATGAGAACTTTTGTAGAACAGATTTTGTACGATATTTGTTCTTATGCTTACTAAAAAACAAAAAAACCTGCTGTTATTTATCAACAAGAAGTTGAGAAGTTCAGGTGTATCTCCCTCATATGAAGAGATGAAAGAGTCTTTAAATTTAAAGTCTAAATCAGGAATCCATAGATTAATTAGTGCATTAGAAGAAAGAGGATTTATTAAAAGACTTGCTCATAAAGCAAGAGCTCTAGAAGTTATCAAATTGCCAGAAACCGCATCAGCTAATGATATTTATAACAGTTTTTCTCCTAGCGTTATAAAGGGTGGTTTAGATGAGAAAAAACCATTATCTGACGATGTTGAAGTGCCAGTTTTAGGTAAGATAGCAGCAGGGACACCTGTTGAAGCTATACAAAATGAGGTTTCAAGAATTCCTTTACCAAGCAATTTAGAAAAGAACGGGGACTATTTTGGTCTAAAAGTTCAAGGTGACTCAATGATAGAAGCAGGAATTAACGAAGGTGATACAGTTATTATCAAAAGAACCGATACTGCAGATAACGGAAAAATTGTAGTAGCCTTAATAGATGAACATGAAGCTATGCTTAAAAGAATTAGAAAAAAAGGCAAGGTAGTTGCACTAGAAAGCGCCAATAAAAACTACGAAACTAAAATCTTTGGTCCAGATAGAGTTAAAGTTCAAGGCGTTTTAGTATCTTTATATAGAAACTTCTAGTAAAATAGTCTAAACAATTTCAATGAAAAAAGTAGCAACTAGATTTGCTCCATCACCTACTGGTCCACTACATATTGGTGGAATAAGAACTGCTTTATTTAATTGGTTATATTCTAAAAACCAAAATGGTGATTTTTATTTAAGAATTGAAGATACTGACAAGGAAAGATCTAAAGATGAATACAAAAAACAAATTATACAATCTCTAAAATGGATAGGTATTACTCATGACGGAGAAGAATATATTCAATCAAAAAAAATAGACGATCATATTAAGATTGCTAATGAGTTATTAAAAAATGGTCATGCATACAAATGTTATTGTTCAAATGAGGAAATAGAAGAACAAAAGAAGAGATCAAGGCAAAAAAAAATTCCCTATATCTACGATAGAAAATGGAGGGATAAAAAAGAAACTGATGCACCAAAAGATATAAAGCCAGTCATAAGGTTTAAAAGTAAAATAGAAGGATCGACTATACTGAAAGATTTAGTTCAAGGTGATGTAGAAATAGAAAACAACACTATCGAAGATTTTATAATATTAAGAAATGATGGTACTCCTACATATAACTTATCAGCCTCTGTAGATGATCATCAAATGAATATGACTCACATCATTAGAGGTGATGATCATAAAATAAATACTTTTAAACAAATTCAAATTTATCAAGCAATGAATTGGGATTTGCCTTCTTTTGCTCACATACCATTAATCCATACGATTGAAGGAAAAAAACTCTCAAAAAGAGATAAAGCTTCAACATTAGATGATTATTCTAAAATTGGTATCATGCCTGATGCTCTTAGAAATTACCTACTCAGGTTGGGTTGGTCTTTCAAAGATAAAGAAATATTCACTTTAGAAGAAAGTATAAAACATTTTAATTTGGAAGGAATAGGCAAATCACCATCAAAACTTGATATGAGTAGAATTCTATCAATGAATGAACACTATATAAAAAGTATTGATGAAAAAGACTTATATGATCAGTTTATGGATTACTGTAAATTATTTAAAAATGAAATTAAAACTGAAAAGCAAAATAAAATTAAAAAATCCTTAACTTTCTTAAAAAATAAGGCCAAAACATTAGAAGATATATTTATTAATGGTCAGTATATAATAGTTGATGAAATCAATTTTAATCAAGAAGATCTTAAATTGATTGATAACAAAGCCAAAAAAGTCATTTCAGACTTTGAAAATGAATTTAAAAAAATTACTGAACTTAACAAAGAAGCATTAGAACCAATAATTAATGGGTTAATTAAATCTAATGACACAAATTTTAAAGGGGTTGGTCAACCATTAAGAATAGCTTTAACCGGTTCAAAGTTTGGACCAGGCATTTATGATATAATCATATCATTAGGTAAAGAAGAAGTGACAAAAAGATTAACTAACAAGATAATTTTGTAAAATTAATGATGCCTCAGTAGAAGATGAAGATTTAGATCTAATCCCTTCTAAAGTTTTATTGCACTCCTCAAGCTGTTTTTTAATTAAGTCTGGTTTTTTTAATAAATAATTAACTGACTTAAAAATTTCATCAGCATTGCATTCACTTTGTAGTAGCTCGGGAATTACCTCTTTATTATTAATAATATTAATAATATTGGCAAATTTTACATTAACTAAAAATTTAAAGATCATAAAATTTATAAAATTTAATTTATAGATAATGATTGAGGGAATTTGAGCACTACATACTTGTAATGAAACAGTTCCAGATTTACAAATGGCAAAAATAGATTTAGACAAAACTTGAGATTTTAAGTCATCATCAGAAATAACATTCAGATTTTCAATTTTTTTGTCTTTAATTGAATTAACAATAAATTCTTTGTTCTCATCTGTAGAATGAAAAACAAATGAATATTCCAAACTTTTTTGGTTCATAAGTTGTATAAAATCTAAAAGAATTGGTAGCAAGACTGTTGTCTCTGATTTTCGGCTTCCGGGAAATATAGAAATAATCTTTTTATTATCATTTAAGAAATTATCTAAATTTGTTTTAATCTTTTTTCTATTTTCTATTAAAGGGTGACCAACAAATGTACTCTTAACATTCTCCTTATCAAAATATTTCTTTTCAAAATCAAATAATAGAAGAATATGATCAATGAAGTTTTTGATCTTTTTAACTCTATTTTCTCTCCAAACCCAGACTTGAGGAGCAACATAATGAATAGTTTTTATTTTAGGGTTTATTATTTTTACTTTTTCAGCAACTCTCATAGTGAAATCTGGGCTATCAACACTAAATAAAATATCTGGATTAAACCTAATGATTTCTTCTACAGTGGTATTAATTTTTTTTCTTATCTTTAAGATATTTAATAAAACACTAGTAAATCCTAGATATGTAATATCTTTGAGGTCAAATATAGATTGGATACCTAGATTTCTTAAGTTAGATCCTCCAACAGATAAATATTCAATATTTGGGTTGTTGTTTTTAAGTTTAGAAATTACCTCTGATGCTAGCTTATCACCAGAGGGCTCACCTGTTAAAACAAATATTTTTTTCATATAACTTTAATAAATATTCTATTTTTATTTGCAAAATTAATACATTTAAGTTTATCTAAAAAAATATTCTTTTTTGACTTAAGAACTATTCCCTTTAAGCCAAATTTTTTACAATCTTTAAAAGTACTTAGCCCTACAGTTGGTAAATCCATTCTGAGATCTTGCTTTTTTTTAGGAAATTTAATCAAAATACCACCAGAACTTTTTTTTAAATTTGATAACATTTTTTTTGTTCCACGATTATCTTCTTTAGACATTAATTTACTATCTTTTATAATTAGTGCCTGTACATGATCAAGGTTATTTAATTTATTAAAAAAACTAATACCTTTCTTGATAGAATTTTTATCAATTTTGGATGGTTTGGCTTTTGTGTAATTACCTCTATTCAATGCTAATTCTGGATTGTAAAATATTGAACTAATTACCTTTATGTTTTCATTTTTTAAAATCTGTATAATTGCTTTTATAATAGCTGCATCACCAAGTTTTGCTGCTTTAATTACACTTGGCATATAATAAATTCCTTTAAAATCTAATCTAAGAGTTGAAAATTTAGGTTTTGCAATTTTTCCTGCAAATAGAACTTTTTTAGATTTTTTTTTCTTGATTAAATCTATAATTTTACCAAATTTACCTATACTTATTCGATAAGAGTTTTTGTCTTTTTTAAATTTATTATTTTTAGAAAAATCAATAACAAAATAATTTTTTTTTAATTTTTTGATTTTCTTAAGTACAACCTCTGAAAAGTCAGTATCACCTAAGAATAGTCCTATCATTTTATTTTGAAAAAGGTGTGCAAATTGGTCTTTTTTTATCTTTTTCTAAAAACTTTACTACATCGTTAACTAAATCATTTTTTCTAAACTCTTCTTTCAAATTTTTCAAATTAGTAGTTAAATTTTCATCTTTAAATATTTCTTTATAAGCTTCTGTTAAAACTAAAATTTCTTTATTTGGTATATTTTTTCTTCTTAAGCCGATCAGATTTAACCCTTGAAGAATACTTCTATTCCCATGAACCATTGCGTATGGAATTATATCTCTAACTACTCCACACATACCACCAATCATTGATGATTTTCCAACTCTAGTAAATTGTTGAACAGCTGAATTGCCCCCTATTATAACGTTTTCCTCAATATGAGCATGTCCACCTAGTGGAACATTATTTGCTAATATAACATTATCTTCTACCAAACAATCATGTGCTATATGAGATGAAACCATAAACAAACAGTTATTTCCTATTTTAGTCAAACCTCCTCCACCTTTTGTTCCAGGATTGACTGTAACATATTCTCTAATCTTGTTATTATCACCAATTTCTAATTTTGTTACCTCTCCATCAAATTTTAAGTCTTGAGGATCATTTCCTATAGAGGCAAATGGATATATCTTATTATTTTTTCCAACTTTTGTATTTCCTATAATACTTACATGAGCTTGAATAATTGTATTTTCACCTATTTCAACATTTGGTCCAATAACCGTAAAAGCACCTATGCTAACACCAGAAGAAATTTTTGCCTTTGAATCTATTATTGCTGTATTATGAATCATTATCTACTTTCTTTTAAAAATTCTCGTAAATTTTTTGCTGGATAGCCCATCACTTTAGAATTATTTGGAATACTTTTTATTACACCACTACCACCAGCTATATCAACATTATCTCCAATTCTTAAATGACCAGAAATTCCAGCTTGACCGCCAATTTTAACATTATTTCCAATTATTGAACTTCCAGCAATACCAACTTGACCAGCTATTATTGTATTCTCACCTACTTTAACATTATGAGCTATGTGAATTTGATTATCGAGAAAAGTATTTTTGCCTATTTCTGTATTAGACATTGACCCTCTATCAATTGTTGCACCACATCCTATTTCACAGTTTTCATTAATAATAACTATACCTATATGAGGATACCTCAAGTTCTCATTTGATTTAGGAAAAAAACCAAAACCTTTTTTACCAATAACACAATTATCTAATATAGTTACATTATCTTTTATAATAGAATTTCTCACAATAACATTAGAACCAATTTTACAATTGTTTCCAATTTGAACATTTTTTTCAATGATGGTATTATGACCTATTAAAGAATTAGATCCTATTTTTACTTTATTACCAATTAAAACATTTTTTCCAAAATTTACAGTTTTACTAAATTCAGTTTTTTCAATATTATTCACTGAATTGTCAAATTCATCTTCAACTGAATTAGGATAAAATTTCGCAGTAATCAAGGAAGTGGCAATTAATACATTTTCCACAATAATTGATTTACACTGAGAAGGTAAATATTCTTTAAAATTATCTGTAGTAATACAGTATGAAGCTTTTGTCTTTTTAGCTAAATCCTGATATTTTTTTGAATGAAAAAAAGTTATACAATTAGTTTCTGCACTTACTAGATCTTTTATATCACCTATCTCTTGTTCTTTTTCTATTTTAGTTTTTGAATTTAATAATTTTAAAAGCACAGAAATATTGAAAGGTCCTTTATTAATAAAGAATGGATTAGACATGCTAGCTTTTATCAAAGCATATCTTCTTATGTTATCAAAAATTATTGCTAATTATTTCTTGTCTACAATTGTAGCAGACCAAACAGCATCTGCCATTTTCTTATCATCAACAAATGCCTCTCCTTTATATTTCCAGACACGACCATGCGATCTTATCGCTTCTATTTTAAGAATTAATTTACAATCTGGTATTACAGGATTTCGAAATCTAGCTTTTTCAACACCCATTAAGAACACTAATTTATTTTCATAAGTGGACTTGTCTAAACCATGAGCGGTAAGTGCTGCAGCAGCTTGACCAAATGACTCTACTATTAAAACACCAGGCATTACTGGTTGACCTGGAAAATGACCATTAACAAAAAAACTATCTTTTTTGACATTTACAATAGCTGTGGCTGAAAATAATTTTTTGATATCGTATAACTCATCTATCAAAAGCATGGGCTCTCTATGAGGTAACAATTCAGTTATTTGTTTTTTATTTAATGAATTTGTCATTTTATTTTATCATCAATGAGTTTGATAATTTCATTTGTAATATCATTATTTTTATTTGCTAAAAAAATATTTTTTTTATCCAGAACAATATCTATGTTTTTTTCCTCCACATAGTCTCCTATAATTGGAGTAATTTTTTTAAAAAACTTATCAAATTCTTGAATCTTTTTCATATTAAAATCATTAATTAATTTCTCTCTATCATTACGAAAAGATGCAATTTCTTTTCTAAAATCTGATATCTTATTTTTAAGTTCTTCTTTTGAGAGAACATTTTTTTGTTTATTTAAATCCTCCTCAACTTTTTTGAGTGCTTTTTCTTTTTTTTCAAATTTTTTTAAAGCTGAGTCTTTAGAGGCTTTTAATTTGTCTATTATTGATTTTCCTGCCTTAGTATTTTTAACTATATTATCTAAATCTATATAAGCAATATTTTCATTACTTTTACTCAATGAGATAGTTGAAAAAAAAATTATTAAAATATAAATTAGGTTTTTTTTAAAATTCATTAAAAACTTGTACCTAAATTAAATCTAAACATTTCTGTTATATCTGATTCTGCTTGAGTTATAGGATGAGCTAATGAAAATGTCAGAGGACCTACTGGAGTTAACCAATCGAGACCAACACCGACAGAACTTCTAATTTCATCAATATCTAAAGAACTATTGTAATCAACACCCCATATATTTCCAACATCTGCAAACATTACAATATCTACACTTTGAACATTTTCTAAAAAATATGGAATTGTAGAGGAGGCATTTATGGTTGATATGTAATTACCACCAACAAAATCACTTCCATCTTTTGGTCCCACTTTACCTGCTTCAAAACCTCTTAATTTTCTAGCTGGTATATATAATCTTTCAGACAACTTAATATTATCTCCAGTTATTGAAGTAGATGAACTTAGTGAGAAAGAAAGTGTAGTAACATTCTCATCATATAATTCTTTAAAGATTTTATAATTGTATGAGTTCAATAAGGTATTCGTGTCACTTAAAACTGGTATATCTATAGAATAATTGCTAAAAAAACCACTTGTAGTTTGAAATTTTTGATTTCTTTTATCGTAATTAAAGTCCATTCCTAAAAAATTATCAAAGTAATTTCCCTCTTGTTTTCTTTGTTTTTCAGATGCTGTAGAATCAACGGTAATTTTTTCAATTAAATTTTTAGTTGATATTCCAAATCTTAAATCATCTAGATATTCAAAATCAGTTCCTAAAGAAAAACCTGTAACATTAGATTTATATCCAGAGGAAGATAATCGATCTGTGACAGACGACTCTAAATTCAAATTTAGACTTTTATCTGAATTTTTATAGTTTGGGTTGGATATAAAAAGTCTTCCTTTAATTTTTGTCTCAGACAAACTTAGATTACTATCTACTAAAACTCCTGATCCTAAATAATTATTTTCTTTAACACCAAATGAAACACTAGATCCGGCTGTTCCAGTACCAATACCTGCAAAAATCTCACCTGTAGCTTTCTCTACAACAGATATGTTAATAATTTTTGAGTTAAATTTTTTGCCCTCTAAGACCTCACCTTCAACATTTTCAAAAAAATTCAGAGACTTAATATTATTTAGAGATTTTGTATATAGGATTGAATTAAATGGATCTCCTTCATCGATTTCAATTTGATTTCTAATAACTGATTCTTTAGTGACATTATTTCCAAAAATGTTTATTCTTTCAATAAAAAATCTTTCTGTTTCTTTAATATTAAAATTAATATTAATTTTATTATCTATAATAGTTTCTTCAACAGTTGCATTAATTGACTCATATTGTTCATTGACAGTAATATTTTCAATTTTTTCTAAAATATTTTCAACACTAAAAAGTGAATAGGGTTCATTTTCTAATTTATTAAAAAGTTTATCTAAATTTTCATAATTAGATTGAGAGAAATCTGTTGGTAAATTTAAGTTTAATTTTCCAAAATACAATTTAGGGTTAGCCTCAATATTAAATACTAATTCAAATTCTTGATCATTAATCATCTTTGCAAATGATGAATTGATTACAACATTAAAATATCCTTTATTGAGATAAAAGTTATTAAGTAACCTTTTATCATATTCTATCATAGCTTCGTTAAGAAACTTTTTTCCAGACAAAAATTTCCAGAATTTATATTCTTCACTTAATATAATACTTTTAAGTTTCTTATCTTTATAAATCTTGTTACCTATAAAAGATATTTTTTTTATTTTTGCTTTATCATTAATAGAAATATTAAAAACTAGATTGATTTTATTATCATTCAGTTCTTCAACTGAAGTACTAATTTCTGCAAAATAATACCCTAAATTTTTAAGTTTACTTGATATACTTTCTTTGTCTTTAATTAATAAGATCTCATTGAAAGAAGATCTGGATTTTAATTTAACTTCTTTTTTAATTTCTTCAAGCATTGCACTTGACTTAATACCTTCATATACAATGTTTTGAATAATAGGATATTCTTTTACTTTAATCCTTAAAATATTATCTTCTATTTTTACAGAAACTAATTCAAAAAAATTTGACCCATATAATTGTTTTAAAACTTGATTAAGATTGTTTTCAGATAAATCATCTTTTACTGATACTCCAGAAAACATAATAACAGTCTCTGGTGAAACACGATCATTACCCTCAACTATAATCTGGTTTATTATTTCAGCTTTCAAATTATTGACTGATAAAATGAATATACAAAAAAATATAAGAATAAGCCTAAATTTATATATAATATTCAGCATAATTAAATTTTGTTTTTAGTTTCTATTTTATTTCTAATTTTATTATTTAAAATAATTATGTCATTAATTTTTCTAGGTTTAATCATTTTATATTTTTTTAATTCTTTTAAATCGAGGATATTATGCATTTTTTTAGAAATATCAGTAAATTTAATCCTATTTGTTAAGAACAGTTCTACTAATTTATCATTAATTGAGACCAAAATGGTTTCAAACAAGGAAGAATTTTCAGGGAGTTTGTTTAAAATCTTAATCACTGAAAATCTTTTATAATTAATTTCTTTAAAAGCTAAATTATTTAAAATTTTAATATTTAATTTTTTTGAATAGATAAAATTATTTGATGAGTATAAAGAATTAAAGATAGGAATTTTCATACTTGTATCATGAGCAACAATCTTAATTAAACCATTTTTGAATTTTATTATCGCGTGTATATAGGATTTTGGGTGAGTCAAAATTGATAGTTTTTTGTAAGATAAATCAAAAATTTTTTTAGCCTCTATTATTTCAAATACTTTATTCATCATTGTTGCTGAATCTATTGATATTTTTTTTCCCATTTTCCAATTAGGATGTTTCATGGCTTGTTTGGCACTTACATTTTTTAATTTATTGAGTGGTTTATTCAAAAATGGTCCACCAGATGCAGTTAAATAAATTTTTTCTATTAGTTTTTTATCTATATCTCTCAATGCATACCAAACTGAAAAATGTTCAGAATCTACTGGAATAAACTCTGTTTTATTTTTTTTTAACTCTTTTTGAATTAAATCCCAACCACAAATAATCGACTCTTTATTTGCAATAGCAATTTTTTTTGTAAATTTAACAATTTCAATTGTAGGTTTGAGACCTTGAATTCCAGAAATTGAGCTCATCGTATAATCGACTTTTTTCTTAAAAATTTTTTTAAAATTATTGAAATTATTATAAATATTTACCTTTTTAGAAAATTTATCCTTTTTTATTTTATTATAACTGTGTTCATTACTGACTATCAAATTTTTAACTTTGAAAAATTTAGCTTGTTTTAATAATTCTTTATGATTTTCATCAGCAGATAATAAAACTATTTCAAAATTTTTTTTATCTTGTTTGATTATATCTAATAAAGTTTTTCCAATTGATCCAGTTGACCCTAAAATAGCAATTTTTTTTTTTATCATAATAAATAATCTGTTAATTCAATTAAATAAAAAATTGGGAAAGCAAAAATCATACCATCAATTCTATCAAGTAAACCTCCATGACCGGGTATAATTTTTCCTGTATCTTTAATTTTTGATAATCTTTTAAAATAAGAAATAGTTATATCTCCAATTTGACTCACAGTCGAAATTAAAATAGTAATTATAAACCACTCCACACTTATCGTTTGATCAATCCACCACATAAAAAATGATAAAAAGATTAAAGATAAAAAATATCCACCTATCATACCTGAGTAAGTTTTATTTGGACTTATTTTAGTTAATTTGGGGCCTTTAAATAATTTACCAAAAACGTATCCTCCAATATCAGTTGAAATACAAATTAAGAGAATATAAATCCAAAAATATGTAATGGAAATTTCATAAAATGTATAAAATGAAAAACTTAAAAATATAGTCCCCAAAAACTTAAGTTCAATTTTCTTCACCATTTTGTTCCACTCATAAATGGAAATTAAAAAACAAATTAGAGTAAAAAATATCAAATAATAATATCCACTTAATATGAAATATAAAGCTAGAGGTAGCAATACGATAGAACTTAATATTCTTTTTTGTAATTCTTTATTGATCATATTTTACCAAAATTACGTTTTATCTTTTTATAATCCTTAATTATTCTATTAAAGTCTTTACCATTAAAAGCAGGCCATAACTTTTTTTCAAAGAAAATTTCGGAATATGCAAGCTGCCACAATAAGAAATTACTTAATCTCTTTGTATTACCTGTTCTAATTAGTAAATCAGGGTCTGGTATATTCTTAGTTTGTAGGTTCTTGTTTAAATTTTTTTCACTTATAGAACTTTTATTTTTTTTCATTTTTTTAAATGCATCTATTAACTCTGATTTAGAACCATAATTTAATGCAAGATTAATTTGTAATTTGGTATTTTTGGATGTTTTTTTTTCTGAATTGTTTAAAAGCTTATTTAATTTAGGTGAAAACTTTTTAGATCCTAAAATTTTAAGCTTTATATTTTGTTTGTGTAATTCTTCAACTCTATTGACTAAAAAATTTTCTAATAAAGCAAATAAATAATTAATTTCCTTTTTTGGTCTTTTCCAGTTTTCTGTAGAAAATGCAAATAATGTTAAAAAGCTTATCTTATTTTTAATTGATCCTTTAATTATTTTTTCAACAGTATTTAATCCTGCTTTATGTCCTGCATTACGTGAATTTTTATATTTTAAACCCCATCTTCCATTACCATCCATGATAATGGCCACATGATTTAAAGGGTTCATATCGTCATTATTTCTTTTTCTTTTGATGAAACTTTATTATCAACAACTTTAATGTGATTATCTGTAATTGTTTGAACATTTTTTTCAAAAGATTTTTCTTCATCCTCACCGATTTCTTTTGATTTCAAAAGTTTTTTTAATTCCTCATTGGCATCTCTACGGATGTTTCTTATAGAAATTTTACATTTTTCACCCATACTTTTAATCAACTTTTTAAGTTCAGTTCTTCTTTCTTCATTTAATTCTGGTATTGGTAATCTAATTAATTGACCATCAATTTGTGGATTTAATCCTAGTTCAGACTTTTTTATAGCTGCATCTACAAGTGGAACGTTATTTTGATCCCAAACTTGGATATTAATCATTCTTGGTTCTGGCGTCGTAATACTACTAATTTGATTGATCGGCATTTGTTGACCATAAACATCAACTTTAACTAAATCAAGCATTGAAGCGTTAGCCCTTCCAGTTCTTAGAGATGATAGTTCTTTAGAGAAAGCTTCTATAGACTTATCCATTTTGAGGCTATGTGATTTTTCATCAAACATTTATTCCCCTATTTTAATTCTGCTAAAATCCTTAATCTTTAAATCGTTAATAGCAAGTTCTTTTAAAACATCTTGAACTTTTTTTTTTGGCTCCATCACCCAAGCTTGTGTTAAAAGAGAATTTTCTTCTTTAAACTTGTTCATTTTACCTAAACTTATTTTTTTGGCAATATCTTCTGGTTTACCAGAATTTTTTAACTCCTCTGTTACTAATTCTTGTTCTTTATCAATTATAGCTTTATCAATTTGGCTAGACTCTAGAGCTAATGGATTGGAAGCAGCAATATGCATCGAAAGCTGTTTACCAAAAGTTTTGACTGTATCAGAATTATCTTTAGTTTCTAAAGAAACTATAACTGCTAATTTAGCTAAATTATCTTTAACTACGGTATGTAAATATTGATAATTTATTGATGATGAATTTGAGATTGTTATTGTTTTACCAATTGTAATTTTTTCCCCTATTTTAGCTATAAGAGCAATTAAACTATTCTCAACAGTTTCACCATTTTTCATTTTTTCTTTTTTTAAATTTTCAATATTTGAATCATTTTGATTATTAAGTTCACTTAATTCCTTAACAAAATTAATAAAATCATCATTTTTTGCAACAAAGTCTGTTTCACAATTAACTTCTATTATGGAAGTTTTTTTTTCATCTCCACTGACTGCAACAACGCCCTCTTTAGCATCTCTAGACATTTTTTTTGATGCCTTAGAAATTCCTTTTACTCTTAAGATTTCAACGGCTTTATCTAAATCACCACCAGATTCTTTAATAGCTGAATTGCAGTCTTTAAAGCCAGCTCCTGTAGCATCTCTGAGTTTTTTTACTTTTTCAATATCACTCATTTTAATTAAGTTTCTCCGCTTTTTTTTTGGGGAATTTTTTTTCCAATTTTTCTCTATCAATTTCTGCGACAGTTTTAGTTTTTTCAGATTTATCTTTTTTTTCTAAAACTTTTTTTGGTTCGACTGAAGGTGCTACTTTCTGTGCAGCTTCGATAGTTTCTTTAATCAAATTACAGTATAAATCAATTGATCTTCTGGCATCATCATTACCTGGTATAGGATAATCAATACCATCTGGATTAGAATTGCTGTCTAAAATTGCAATAATTGGTATTCCTAATTTTACCGACTCTTGAATAGCTAATGACTCATAATTTGTGTCTATTATAAAAACTAAATCAGGTATTTTTTTCATTTCTGAAATACCACCTAACGATCTTTGCAACTTGTCTTTTTTAACACTCATTTTAAGGAGTTCTTTTTTAGTGAAACCTCTATTTTCAGCAATCAAATCAACTTCTAATTTTTTGAGTTTCTTAATTGAATTTGAAATTGTTCCCCAATTCGTAAGCATACCACCTAACCATCTATAGTTTACAAAATATTGATTAGTTTCTTTAGCAACTTCAGCTATTGCCTCTGATGCCTGTTTTTTCGTTGATACAAATAAAATTTTTCCATTGTTTGATACTGTCTCATATACTTTCTCTAAAGCAACTTTGGTTAGTTCAAGTGTTTGGGTTAAATCTATGATGTGGATAGAGTCTCTTTTTCCAAAAATATATTTTTTCATTTTAGGATTCCATCTTAATGTCTTATGACCAAGATGAACGCCTGCTTCTAGTAATTGTTGTATTGTTACGTTAGGTATCTTCATATTTATTCCCGGTTGAGCCACCACAGTAATTTCCAATAAAGGACCGGAGGTATAAAACCAACAACTGTGTGCGTGTTAATTTAATTTGAGGATTATTTACTAAGAAATTTGGTAATTAACAAGTATTAATTAACTTATAACTGCTGAAATTTCCTTATTTCTTATAAGATTAATAGTTTTTCTATCAATATTTCTCTTTTTTTTTAGTTGAAAATCAAAATTATTTTTTTCATCACTTAATTTAATCTTAATTAAAGTATCTCCTAATTTGGGTAAAAATTTCGATATCTCAGATAATTCTTTCAAAGATTTAAGATTAAATGTCACTTCTTCTATTGGTTTATTTAATAGGTCTTTTAAAGAGGCTATTTTTTGAACGTTAATTCTTCTAAATCTATTTTCTCCATCTGAGATAGATTTAATTAGGGTTAAAATTAGTGAGCTACCTTCTTTTAAAATTTCACGATTTAATTGTAGAGTATCTGAAAATATAAATAGTTCAAAAACACTATTTAGATCTGTTAATTTCAAAACGGCATATGCATTTCCTTTAGCAGTTTTTCTTTCCTGAATTTTAAGTAAAGTTGCAGCTATATTCGAGTCTTTCAAATTTTCATCAGTATTAAAAGATTGATAATCAATAATATTATAATCATTAAATAATTCTTTATACTGATTTAAAGGATGATCAGAAATAAAAAATCCCATAGCCTCAAACTCTTTAGATAACCTTTCTTCAAATTTCCAATCTTCAGTGTTTGATAAAATTTCATTTTCTTGATTTTCATTTTCACCAAATAAATCTATTTGATTAGCAGATCTATTTTCAAAAATATTTTTAGATTTTGTAATTAAATTTGGTATAGAGTTGAATAACGATTGTCGATTAATGTTTAATTTATCAAATGCACCGGCTTTAACTAAACCCTCTAATTGTAATTTATTAATATCCTTAGGATTAATACGATTTAAAAAATCTGTTATCGAATTGAATTTTCCATTCTTAACTCTTTCTTCAACAATATTTGATACTGCTTCAAAACCAACAGCTTTAATACCACCTAATGCATAATAAAATTTTTTATCATCTGTTTTAAAATCTGCAAAACATTCATTAATATCTGGTCTAATAATATTCACATCTAATCTTTTAAGCTCTTCATAAAATTCGCTCAATTTATTTTGATTTGAAATATCCATAGTCATAGAAGCTGCAATAAATTCTTTAGGATAATAAGTTTTTAAAAATGCAGTCTGATATGAAATTATTGCGTAGGCTGCAGCGTGACTTTTGTTAAAACCATATTCAGCAAATGGTTCTATTTTTAAAAAAATTCCAGCAGCAACATCTTTACTAATACCATTATTTACTGCTCCAGCTATAAAACTTTGTTTTTGTCTTTCTAATTCAACTCTTTTTTTCTTTCCCATAGCTCTTCTTAAAATATCTGCTTGGCCTGCAGTAAATCCGGATAACTTTTGTGCAATTTGCATAACTTGCTCCTGATAGATAATAACGCCATAAGTTGGTTTTAATATTTCTTCTAGTAAAGGATGTAAATAATCTGGTTCTTGCTTTCCATGTTTGCAGTCATTGTAAGTTGGAATATTGCTCATTGGTCCGGGTCTGTATAAAGCAACTAAAGCAATGATATCCTCTATATGGTTTGGTTTCATCTGAACCAAGGCTTCTCTCATACCTGCACTTTCAACTTGAAATAAACCAACAGTTTTACCAGAAGATAATAATTCAAAAACTTTTTGATCATCAAAATTGATATTTTCTATATTGAAATCCTTATTTTTTTTTCTTATCAATTTTTGTGTATTGTTAATTACAGTTAAAGTTTTTAGTCCCAAAAAATCAAATTTGATTAGTCCAGCATTTTCAGCTGAGTACATGTCAAATTGTGTAGATGGTAATAATAAGTTTGCTGAAATATCTTTGTATAATGGAACTATTTCAGTAAGTTTTTTATCAGCTATAACTACTCCTGCAGCATGTGTTGCAAAGTTTCGATTTAGTCCCTCAAGTTTTAATGAAAGATCTGTAAGTTTTTTTACCCTAGCATCTTCATTAATAAGTTTTTGTAATCTAGGCTCTCCTGCAATACATTCTGTTAAATTTTGGGGTCTTGAAGGATCGAAAGGTATCATTTTAGAAATACTGTCAACAAAACCATAAGATAAACCCAAAACTCTACCAACATCTCGAATAACCATCCTAGCTTTTAACTTTCCAAAAGTAATTATATGAGCAACGCTATCCTTGTATTTTTTTGTTAAATATTCAAATACTAAATCTCTTTTTTCTTCACAGAAATCGATATCAAAATCAGGCATAGAGATACGGTCAGGATTTAAAAATCTTTCAAATATAAGATTAAATTTAATTGGATCAACATCAGTTATAGAAAGGCACCAAGCGACTAAAGATCCTGCTCCAGACCCTCTTCCTGGTCCTACTGGGATATCATTTTCTTTAGCCCACTTAATATAGTCTGATACAATTAGAAAATAACTTGCATATTTCATTTCAATTATAATATCTAGTTCATGATCTAATCTATCTTTATATTGGAGATAACTTTCATTTGAATCGGCGTTTTGATTTGAAACTTTAAAAATTTTTTCAAATTTTTCTTTTAAACCTTCAATAGAATTTCTTTTTAAAATTTCGTCAGCATTTTCACCTTCATTGGAACTGATATTTGGCAAAATTGGTTTTGAAGAAACTGGTCGAAAACTGCATCGATATGGAAAATTATAATTATTTTCTAGTGCTTCAGGTAAATCGGCAAAAAGTTTATTCATTTCCAAATTATTCTTTAAATAATGTTGATTTGTGTACTTGATCCTGTTTTTTTCACTTATATATGTCTTGTTCTTTATGCATATTAAAGCATCATGTGCCTCGTGCATATTTTTATCCAAATAATAAACTTCATTTGTTGCTATTAAAGGAATTTCTAAATTTAGTGAATTTGATAAATTAAATTTTTCAAATGCAATTTCATTTTGATCACCATGTCTTTGTATTTCTATATAAAAACGATCTTCATATTTAGATTTTAATTTTGCATAAATTTTTTGTATTTCATCAAATTTACCTTTGTTAAATAATTTACCAAAAAGTCCATTTGAAGTCCCTGAAAATAGAGCTAACCCTTCTGTTTTATTTAATAATTCATCAAGAATTAAATGAGGATCAGATAGATTATCATTTTTAAGATATGATAAGGATGATAATTCAATTATTCTTTTATAACCATTTTCATTTAAAGCAAATAGAGGTAACAATCCAATCGTATCATTAATTTTAAAATTAATTTGACTGCCAATAATCGGTTGGGTTCCTACTTTTGATAGTTTCTCAGCAAATTCTAGAGCACCACATAAATTCTCAGTGTCACACAAAGCTATCGCTTTAATTTTGTTTTCTTTTGTATAATCTTTTAATTCATCAATTTTAATTGCACCTTCACATATCGAATATTGTGAATGAATTTTTAAATGATTAAAATTTTCTTTTTGAGACTCATCCATTAATGGTTTTTATATTACCATTAACTATTTCCAATAAGCAATCTGACTTATTTGCAAAAAATCTATTATGAGTTGCAAATATAATTAATCTATTAGAATTTATTTGATTTTTGAGAAGATCAAAAATTCCTTTTGCTGTATTTAGATCCAAGCTACCTGTTGGTTCATCTGCTAAAATAATTTGAGGATTGTTTATTAAGGCCCTAGCAATCGAAATACGTTGTTTCTCTCCACCTGAAAGTTGTGATGGGAAATGATTAATTCGACTTGTTAGTCCAACCTTTCTTAACAATGATTTAGCCTTAGAAAGGGAAAGTTCTTTGTTATTACCTGCAGCTAGACTTGCCATGTATATGTTTTCTAAGGCTGTAAAATCAGAAAGTAGATTATCCTGTTGGTAGATAATACCAATCTTCTTAGCCCTTATTAAATCATTACTTTGTAAATCATTAAAATTAATATTATGATTATCAATCATGATCGATCCAGATGAAGGTCTATCAATTAATGATAGTAGGTTTAGTAAAGTAGATTTACCTGATCCTGAAGGACCTATAATAGAATAAATTTTTCCTTTTTTAAATTTATAAGAAACTTTTTTCAAAACATTTATCTTTTTTAAATTTTCAAAAGATTTATTCAAATTTGAAATTTTAATTAGATTACTCATATTTAAGTGCTTTAATTGGATCCAATTTTGCTGCTTTCAAGGCAGGAAAAATTGAAACTAAAATAGTTATTAAAATTGAACACAAAGAAATAAAGAAAATTGAAGTTGGATTAATTTCAGAGGGCATAGAGCTTAAAAAATAAATTTCTTCTGGAAATAAACTAATATTAAAAACGTCACTTAAGAATTGTCGTAAATTTTCAACATATAATGAAAATACAACTCCTAATAAAATTCCAAAAATTGTTGCTGAAGTACCAATGATTACACCAACTAAAAAAAATATCTTTATAATAGATTTATTTAAAACTCCTATAGATTTTAAAATAGCTATATCACGTGTTTTATTTTTAACTAAAATTGTAAGACCAGAAATAATATTGAAAGCAGCAACAACAATTATTAATGATAGTATTATAAACATTACATTTCTTTCAACCTTTAAAGCTGAAAACAATGAACTATTCATATCAGCCCAACTATAAACAAAATCATTAGGAAATATTTTTTGAACAACTATTTTTTGATCTTCTATATTTTGTGGATTTTTTAAGTAAATTTCTAGATTTGTATCTTTTTTATCTAAGTTAAAAAACTCATTTAAGGTATCTAAATTGATAAAAGCAATATTGTTATCAAAATCAGCTAAACCGCTTTCAAAAAGTGAAATAACAGTAAAAGTTTTCTTTTTAGGAAGACTGCCTACTATAGTTTCTATTCCTGATGATGACATAATTGTAATATCATCACCGATTTTAAGACCAAGGGTAAAACTTAGTTCTTTGCCTATAGATATATAGTTCTCAATTAAACCATTTTTATTACCAACAAATGTGTCATCATTAATAATTTTAAGACTTGAAAAATCCTTTCTCGTATATCCTCTAAGAATTAAACCTTTAGATTTATCTTTTTTTATAATTATAGACTCTCCAGAATTACTTAAGATGAGGTTTTCTGAGATCAAATTTAAATTTGTTTTTTTTAATTTACCGATTTCAATTATTTCCTCATAAGGTTCTACAGTTATATGTGAATTAAATCCTACAATTTTATTAATCAATTCAGTTCTAAATCCGTTCATTACTGACATAACAATTATTAAAACAGCAACCCCCAAACCTATTCCGATAAATGAAAAAATTGAAATAACATTTAGAAAACCATCTTTTTTTCTAGCTTTCAAAAATCTGAATGTAATTTCTTTTTCTAGTGTGGAAATCAATTTTATACTTTTTGTTCTTTTAAAATCTTAATTATCTCGTTAAGGCTTATTTTTTGAGGTTCTTTTCCAACTTCTTGAAACTCAAGTATCTCACCTTCTGTTTTTTTTCCAATAATAATTTGATATGGGGCACCTATTAAATTCATCTTTTTTATCTTTGATGATAAATTTTCATCTGTGTCGTCTATTATGGTCTCAATACCATTATTTTGTAATTCTAAACTTATTTTATTAGATTTATCTAAAATAGAATTATCATTTTTATTCGTCATAGGAATTATCGCAATATCATATGGTGCAACAGAAATTGGCCATTTCATGACCTCATTTTTTTCATCATATTTTGCTTCGATTATGGCACCTACTAATCTTGATACGCCAATCCCATAGGACCCCATTTTAACAAAATCTTTTTTTCCTCCTGGTAAATCAACTGAAGCACCCATTGGTTTTGAATATTTATCTCCAAAATAAAATATGTGACCTACTTCTATACCTTTGGTTATTAATCTATTTTGCTCTGAAACTTGTTTTTCAAATTCCCCTTTATTAAATTTTTCATCTGTTACTGAATAAAACTGTTCATACTTTTTTCTTAAATCTTCTAAAGATTTTTTTTCAAGTTTAGTTCCTTCGCTATTTAAATCGAATACTCTTTTATCAGTAAAAATTTTACTTTCTCCTGTTTCAGCTAAAATTATAAATTCATGTGAAAGATTTCCTCCTATTGGTCCCGTATCTGCCGCCATGGGTATCGCTGTTAAATCTAATCTCTTAAATGTTTTTAAATAAGATAAAAAAAACTTATTATAAGAGAAAAAAGCTTCTTCATCATTTATGTCAAAAGAATATGCATCCTTCATAAAAAATTCTCTACATCTCATAATTCCAAATCTTGGTCTTATTTCATCTCTAAATTTCCATTGAATATGATATAAAAGTTGAGGAAGAGATTTATACGATTTTAATGATGATCTGAATATATCTGTTACAAGTTCTTCATTAGTTGGGCCATAAAGCATTTCACGGTCTTGACGATCTTTAATCCTCAACATTTCTTCTCCATAGTCTTCATAGCGACCACTTTCTTTCCATATTTCACTAGATTGAATTGTTGGCATTAGAATTTCTTGTGCTCCAATTTTATTTTGCTCTTCTCTTACTATTTGTTCAATTTTTTTCATCACTTTAAAACCTAATGGTAACCATGAATAAATTCCTGCTGATGATTGTTTGATCATTCCAACTCTAAGCATTAATTGGTGAGATTTAATTTTTGCTTCTGAAGGATTGTTTTTTAAAATAGGTATAAATGATTTAGAAATTAGCATGTTAAATGATTATATTTCTTAAATTCAAATATTCAAATTTCATTAATAGATATATTGTGATGAACAAAATCGTTGTTATTCCAGTACAATAAATGAATTTTTTTAACATTTTTGGATTTTCTGGTGATCCTGGATCTTCACCTTCTATTTTAATTGACTTTTTTCTTTCTACATCAATTGGTAATATTGCGAAGAATACTATCCACCAAATTATTATATAGATTATAGCAAGTCCTGTTGGGCTCATTAAATTCTGACTAAATTTATATTTGTAAACGGTTTTTTACCTGTCTTTTCCTTGGTAAATTTCCTACAAGCAATTTTTAGTGCATCTATCAAATTATGCTCTTGTTGTTTACTACTTATCTTAAAAGATCTTGTTGTTTTTTCTATCTCATCTTCTAAGCCATATATAAATTCCTCTTTCTCATAAATTGGTAAACCTCTAAATGAAGCTATAGGACTATTATGGATATTTCCTTTAGGTGTAATTAGAATGGTCACTTCTAAATATCCATTTGAACTTAAATTTTTTCTATCTTTTATTGATTGAGAGTCTTCTTCAACACTAACATTGCCATCTAAATATAATCTTCCACTTGGTGCTTTATCATAAACTTCTGGTGCATTACCTGGATATAATTTTACAATGTCTCCATTTTCAACCTGTACAGGATGTGGTACCTGCATTTTTTTAGCAAAATTGATATGCTCAATCATATGTCTATGTTCACCGTGAACTGGAATTACACATTTTGGTTTTACCCATTGATACATATCCCTAAGATCTTCACGATTAGGATGACCAGAAACATGAATAAATTCTGTCTCTTCAGAAATAACTTCAATTCCATCTTTAACTAGTTGGTTGTGTAATTTATAAAGTTTCTTCTCATTTCCAGGTATAATCTTTGAAGAAAAGATAACCGCATCACCTTTTTCGATAAATACATCAGGATGTACATAACTTGAAATTCTCATCATTGCGCCCATGGGTTCACCTTGACTACCAGTGCATAAGTAAACAATTTTTTCTCTAGAAAAATTTTTAGCCTCTCGAGAGTCAATTGGTTCAATTGTATCTTTTAAATAACCACATTGTCTTGCGGCTTTATAAATTCTATGCATCGACCTTCCAACAAGTGAAATTTGTCTACCTGTTTTTTCTGCACAATAAAAAGCTGTTTCCATTCTAGCTACATTTGAAGCAAAAGAAGTTATAATAATTCTTTTTTTTAAACGACTCATAATATTCAATAAGTTTTTTCTAACATCTAATTCAGATCCTGATCTACCTTCACTAAAAACATTTGTAGAGTCACAAATCATAGCAAGAACTCCTTCATCACCTATTTCTTTTAATCTTTTAGAATTTATTTCACCTCCTACTAAAGGATTTGGATCAACCTTCCAATCACCTGTATGTAATATTACTCCAGCTGGAGTTTGAATTCTTAGTCCATTAGGTTCTAATATCGAGTGGGTTAATGTTATGTATTCAATATTAAAAGGTTCAAGAGATACTTTGCCATTCAATTCAACAATTTTTAAATGACTCGTTATATCTATATGTTTTTCTTTAAATTTTTCTCTAATTAAAATTGCTGTAAAAGGTGTAGCAAAAATTTTACATTTTAGTTTTGGCCATAAATGCGCTATAGCTCCAATATGATCTTCATGAGCATGGGTTAAAACAATGCCCAATAAATTGTCTTTACGTTCAACAATAAATCCTGGGTCTGGATAAATAAGATCTACACCTGGAACAGTGTCATCTGCAAATGTTACACCTATATCTACCATAATCCATTTATGATCTCCGGGTTGACCATAACCAAAAAGGTTCATGTTCATTCCAATTTCTCCAGATCCTCCTAAGGGACAAAATAATAATTCATCTTTCATTTATTTAATTAGTTTAGAAATTTTGATTAATCCTTTAATAGTAATTTCTTTATCTTTAATTAGTTTAGTTTTTATTGACTCTTTTAATAAATCAGAAAAACCTCCTGTAATAACCAGTTTAAATGATTTATTTGTTTCTTTCTTAATCAAATTGACAATATTGTCAATTAAACCAGCATAACCCCAAAAAAAGCCAGACCTAACAGCGCTAATGGTATCAACACCAACAACTTTTTTAATTTTCTTAAGGTTTACTTTTGGAATTAAAGTTGCTTTGTCAGACAAGGTATTTAAAGATAACTTAATCCCAGGTGCAATAACTCCTCCTCTGTAGGTTTTATTTATCAATACATCAAAAGTTGTAGCGGTACCAAAATCTAAAATTATAAAGTTATTTTTATAATCTATTAAACTAATTGCATTAGTTAATCTGTCAGAGCCTACTTGTTTATAATTTACTTTTATGTTGAT
>QBYE01000005.1 GCA_003282985.1 Pelagibacteraceae bacterium AG-325-E08 | reverse complement strand
CAAAAGACAAATGTTATGTAATTTTTTCAGCACCTAAAAATGAAATGTTGATAAGCGATCAAAATCCTTCAGGAGATTTAACAATATTTATTAAACGCGCAAAAATTACTAAAGATAAAGAATTGTCTATTATCCCTGACCCTGTTTTTGAGCCTAATTACGAAAAAAATATAAATAGACAAACATGTATTTCTTATCAAGTTAAAGAAGGTGATTACATTCAGGTAATTAGTCCAGCAGGCAGGCAATGTTCAGACTTTGTTGCATTTGATACTAGAAAACTTGATAAAGGTATTGAAAAAGGACTTGATTGGCAAACTACCAGAACGTTTATGGGTAATACTTTTCCAGGTCCTGGATTATTTTCAAAATTCTATGACACTGATCATGAGCCACTTGTCGAAGTTATTAGAGATACTGTTGGTAAACATGATACTTTTAATTTAGCTTGCACTTCTAAATATTATGAAGACGTAGGTTACTTCGGCCATCCTAATTGCTCTGACAACTTAACAAGCTCAATGAGTAAATATGGAGTTCAAAAGCAAAAAGGTTGGCATGCGATAAACTTATTTTTTAACACTTCTTCTACAGGTCTTAATTCTGTAATTTCTGATGAATCTTACGCTAGACCGGGAGATTATGTAATGTTTAAAGCTTTAAAAGATTTAACAATCGGAACCACCGCATGTCCTAGTGATATTGATCCTTGCAATTCATGGAATCCAACTGATATCTTTGTTAGAACATATGACAAAAAAAAAGAATTTTCCAAATCATTTGCTTTTAGAATGAAAACAGACTCAGAAAAAAAACTCACTAGAAACTCTGGTTTTCACGATAGAACTTCAAAATTAACCCGAAACTTTATTGATGCTAGGGGATTTTGGTTACCAAATGATTACACTAAGCATGGTTTAGTTGAAGAATATACTGCGTGTCGAGAGAAAGCTGTTTTAATTGATCTTTCATCATTAAGAAAATTCGAAATCATTGGACCCGATGCTGAGGAATTAATGAATTATACTCTGACAAGAAACATAAAAAAACTTTCAGTTGGTCAAGTTGTTTACTCTGCTATGTGTTATGAAAATGGAATGATGTTTGATGATGGTACTTTATTAAGATTAAGTGAAACTGGTTTCAGATGGATTTGTGGTGATGAATATTCAGGAGAATGGTTAAAAGAAATTGCAAAAAAGAAAAATTATAAAGTAAATATAAAAAATTCTACAGACCAAATAAGTAATGTTTCTATTCAAGGTCCAAAAAGCAGAGAAATATTAAAAAAAATAATTTTTACTCCACCTAACCAACCTTCTATTGATGAATTAGAATGGTTTAGATTTACTGTTTGTAGAGTAGAAGAACTTCAAGGTATTCCATTAATCGTATCAAGAACAGGATATACTGGTGAACTTGGTTATGAAATATGGTGTCATCCAAAACATGCACCTGAAGTTTGGGATAAACTAATAGTAGCTGGAAAAGATGATGGTTTAATACCAGCAGGATTTGCCGCTCTAGATAAATTAAGAATTGAAGCAGGTTTAATTTTGTTTGGTAATGAATTTGATGGTCAACAAGACCCATTTGAAGCAGGTATTGGTTTTGCTGTTCCTTTAAAAACTAAAGAAGCAGATTTTATAGGCAAAGATAATTTAAAAGAGAGAAAATTAAATCCACAAAAAAAACTTGTTGGATTAGAACTGATTGGTAAGGAAGCTGCAGGACATGGTGATTGCGTCCATATCGGAAGGTCTCAGGTAGGAGTAATTACGAGTGGCTGTTTGTCTACCGTTCTTAATAAAAATATAGCTTTATGTAGAATTGATAATCAATATTCAGAATTAGGGACTGAAGTTGAAGTTGGTAAAATTGATGGTCATCAAAAAAGAATTTCTGCCAAAGTAGTAACTTTCCCTCATTTTGACCCTAAAAAGACTAGAGTAAAATCCTGATGGCAAAAACAACTAAAGATTTATTAGAATTTTGGGAGGATCAAATGAAACTTTCCCATATGTCTAGTAATTATTTTTTTAGAAAATCTCCATCTCATTATCATATGATGTTGTTGGTTATGCATGCTTTTAAGTATGAGGAACATCTAACTGTTGAGGAATTGAAAACAAAATTATTTAAGACATCTAGACCAAAATCAGCTCTAATGATAAATGAGGCGTGTGAAAAGGGTTTCTTTTTTTTAGAGAAGGCATCAGATGATCAAAGAAAAAAATTTATAAAACCAAGTAAATCATTCATAGATGAATTTAATCTATATCTTCAAACCTTAAAAAATCTTAGTTTCTAATAGAATTTTGCTTAATATATTTATTACTTATATTTTATATATATAAAAAAAATTATATATTTAACTTTCACTAAAAATAAAGTTTGCTTTATGTCATTACCAACAAAAGCTAAAGTAGTAATTATAGGTGGAGGAATTCACGGTTTAAGCACTGCTTGGAAGCTTTCAGAGACTTATAAAAATCCTGGAGAAATAATAGTCTTAGAAAAAGATGATACTGCTGCTGGTGCAAGTGGGATTGCATGTGGGGTTGTAAGAAATAATTATTTTCAGCCAGCAATGAGAGAACTAATGGCTCATTCTGTTTCTGTTTGGGAAAGTGATCCAAAAGCATGGAAATATAATGCTGTGGGTTATCTTCAAATTTCTCCTGAAGTTATGCATAAAGATGTTGCGTCAATTTATGAACAACAAAAAGCTATTGGTTATGAGTCGGAATTTATAGAAGGAGAAAAAGATTGTACAAAATATATGAAGGGCATGTTTGATGATTGGCAGGCCAAAGGAATAACATCTGTTCTACATGAAAAAAAAGGTGGTTATGCATTTAATAAAGACTCTATTAAAGCACTTGAGCAAAAATCTGTAAGCAATGGAGTTAACGTTATTAAAGGTGTAAAGGTTACAGGTTTTAAAAGAGGCAGCAACAGTAAAGCAGTAACTGGTGTAGAAACAGATAAAGGAACAATAGATTGTGAACAAATTGTTGTTGGAGCAGGTCCATGGGTTAGGGACTTTTGGAATATGTTAGAACTTCCTAAGACTGCAAAAATTAAGGGTAACGATGGAAAATTACATGAAACTGAAATGTGGAAATACTGGATGCTCCAAGAAGGAGTTATTGGAGTAGAACCAGATTTTTTAAAGACAAATGACGGTAATCAACCACCAGTCATTCATGTAGATTCCACAGCTCCATTATATTCTGATACTACAAAAAAATTGATTACTGATAAAATTTGGGGAATTTATTATAAACCAGACATTGAAGGTTTAGGTGTTCAAGGAGGTACATCTCCTTACATAGTAGATAAACATTTTGATGAAGTAAATGTTGATCCTTATGGAATAAAATCACATGAGTATCAAACTACTGAAGCTTTTAATGAAATGTGGTGTTCTGCTTTAGCTCATTGTCAAAAAAGATTTGAAGGTAAATCTCATTTATATAGGAAAGGTCCTTCAGGTGGACTAGGATGCATGACACCAGACTCGTTTCCAATCTTTGATAGATTTTTAGAAAATGTTTATATGATTGCTGACGCTAACCATGGTTATAAAATGATTGGTGTTGGTGAACTAGTTGCAAAAGAAATTTTAGGACAAGAAAGTGACTTATTAAAACCTTTTAGATTCAACCGATACGAGAAGGGTGAGCTTCACCCTACTTCGAACAGTCCGTTTCCTTGGAGTTAGTTTATCTGAGTAGACAGAAGTTTTTTTTTCAGTTACCTTTTTGAACTAAAAATTCTTAATAGAGGAAACTATGACAGATCTAGAAAAACACGTAAATAAACCTGGTAGAGATAAACTTGTAAAACAAGTTAGAGCTAAAATAAATGAACTTGGAGTTGAGTATATTTTTTTTCAATTTATATCAGTTACAGGAAGAGTGGTTGGTAAAGGTATTCCTTCCGATCACTGGGAAAGAACTTGTGAAAAAGGATTTCAGTTAGTTTACGGTGCTACTGCCAACTTATTTTTAGATAGACATAACAATTACATAGGATACGGGCCTGAAGCTAAAGAATTAGTTGGAATTCCAGATCCTGAAACTTTCTGTCAACTTCCCTGGGATAAAAAAGTTGGAAGAGTATTTGTTACTTGTTTTAGAAATAGAGAAGAAAGAGAAAATCCAGGTGGGCATTTAACATCTGATTGTAGAGGAAATTTAAGAATAATTGCTGAAGAGTTTAAGAAAAAACATGGTTACCAATTGAGAGTTGGTACTGAACCTGAAATGATGTGGTTAACAAAAAATCCAGATGGTACCCCAACAGGTAAAGGATTTTCTAAACCTTATTGTTATCATATTGATCAATTTGAGTCTCTAAGACCTGTTTTCATGAAAGTGATGGAATACGCTAGAGCAATGGGCTTTGATATGATTCAAGGTGATCATGAAGATGCCCCAGGACAACTTGAATTAAACTGGATGTATGATGATGTCTTAAGAAATGCAGACAGACTCTCAACTTATAGGCAAATCTGTGCACAAGTAGCAAGAGAATTCAACTTAATTGCTTGCTTTATGACAAAACCTTTTATGGGAGTATCTGCAAGTGGATGTCATACTAACATGTCTTTATGGACAGGTGGTAAAGATAAGGTAAATAAATTAGGTCATAAATCTATTCCAGGAATGGACGAGGTATTTAGCTATGTAGAGGGTGGTACAAATACATTTATGCCTGATACTAAAGATGTTCAGTTACCTGGTAAAGTAGGTTTGTTATCTATTGGAGGAGTAATGAAGCATTTAGGAGCACTTACCGCAATCGGGTCATCAACTGTTAATTCTTATAGAAGATTGTGGGATCAAGGATTTTGGGCACCTGTTTATGCAGACTGGGGTTATCAAAATAGAACTTGTGGATTAAGAGTTTCTGCTCCAGGACGATTTGAATATAGATCAGTTGACTCAATGCATAATCCTTATTTGATGGGAGCAGGTCTATTAAAAGCATTTGATGATGGTTTAACAAATAAAATTGATCCAGGTGAACCAGAGTCTAGAAACATTTATGAAGCACAAAAAGCAGGTAAGAATGTTAAAAAATTACCTTTAAGTCTTGGTGAAGCATTAGATCAATTGGCTGCTGATAAAGTAATTCAATCAGCGATGCCTGATGAAATGTATAAAATATTTCATTGGTATAAGAATGATGAATGGGAAAAATTTTTAGGTGCAACAACTCAATGGGATCTAGATACTTATCTTGATTGCCTACCATAAAAAATTATTAGAAAAGGAAGTATATGTGCGGGATCGCGGGACTAATACATAGAGGTAAATCTTCAAAAGTAGGACATGAGCTTCAAGGGATGTTGCAAGCTCTTAAACATAGAGGGGAAGACTCAACTGGTTATGCTTTGTATGGTGATACAGATGGTAAAAATTTCATCATGCGATTTAAAGTAGGTGAAAATGTTGGAGAAGGAAGTACATCGATATCAGAAGACGTATCTGTTTATGATGAAAGAAAAAAAATTGTTGATAATTATCTTTTAGAATTAGGAGCTAAAATTATTAAGCAAGATAGAATACTTCCATACTCTTTAAGATATGAAATTGAATATGATAAAAAAGATTTATTAGAGTTTTCACAAAAGATTGAGGGTATTCCAGGTGTGGAAATTCTTTCTATGGGTAAATCTCTAGAAGTAATTAAAGATTTAGGAAATGCTAAAATGGTTTGTGATAGATATAATTTAGATAAAGTTGTTGGAACCCATGCAATTGGTCACGCGAGGATGGCAACTGAGTCAGGTGTAGATATTAAATCTGCTCACCCTTTTTGGGGTTATCCTTTTAGTGATGTATCTGTTGTTCATAATGGTCAATTAACAAATTATTGGAATAATAGAAGAGCTTTAGAAAATAAAGGCATGAGATTTATGTCTGAGTGTGATTCAGAGTTGATCGCAGTTTATCTTGCTGAAAAAATGAGAGATGGAGCTTCCTTAGAAGAGGGAATGAAAGAGTCTTTGTCAGGTTTAGATGGGGTATTTACTTACTTTGTAGCTACAAAAGACTCTTTAGGTATGGCGAAAGATACTATGGCCGCAAAACCTTTGGTACTATATGAGTCTGATGATTTAGTTGCTATGGGATCAGAAGAAATAGCTATTAGATCAATTTTACCACAAGAAATAGATACTTATGATCCTTTTGATGGAGAGGTAAAAGTATGGCAAATTTAAAGAGTACTGAAAAAAAAACAAAAGCCCAAGCTATGGGTATGCATACAGAAGTTTTAACAGGAAGAACTCAACAAAAATTCTTTAATCCTGACGAAGCAGAAAATTTTTATTACTTTGGTACTTATGATGTTGATTTTAATAAAAGAACTAATCTAGATGTTAAAGATATGACAGCTGCTGAAGCTAATAAAGAAATAGATAATTTAATGAGTCAGGGCTTTGGAACGATCGTAATTAAAAATCCTCAAGGAAAACATAGTTTAGGTGTTGGTATTTTGAATAAATTAAATTTAATTTTTGAAGGAAGTTTAGGTTATTTTGGAATGGGATCATGTGATGGTCCTACTGTTAGAATTAATGGGAGAGTTGGATGGTCATGTGCAGAAAACTTAATGGCTGGAAAAGTTGTAATTGAAAAAAATGCAGGATCATGTTTTGGAGCTGCAATCAGAGGTGGTGATTTAATTTGTAAAGGAAGTGTTGGCGCAAGAACTGGAATAGACATGAAGGGTGGAACAATAATAATTGGTGGTGATGCTGGAGCATTTACTGGATTTATGATGCAACGAGGAAGAATTATTATACTTGGAGATGTAGGAATTAATTTAGGTGACTCGATGTATGATGGGACAATTTTCATAGGTGGACAAATTGGGTCTTATGGTAGTGATGCTGTAGACTCAGAGTTAACAAAAAGTGATCAAGATTGGCTAAAAAGAAAATTAAAAGTTGCTGAAATTGGTGAAAATTTTGACGTGAGTAAAATGAAAAAAATAGTAGCTGGAAAAAAACTTTGGAATTATGACAATTTAGAACCAACTGAAAAAAAAGGAGCTATCTAATGGCAAAAAGAAAAAAGAAAAAAAAATCTAATGGTAAAGGAGTTGGTGGAAAAGCTGATGTCCATGCACATGAAGAGGGAAAAAGAAATAAAAGTTTATTAGGTCATAATGCTATTTTTACTCCAGAAGTTATAGACGACATTCATATTAAAGCACAATTAGGAAGATACAGAATGCGTGGTATGGCATTGATGAAAAAAATTCCAACTTTTGATGATTTAGTTTTCTTACCTGGGACACTTACAAGATTTGTTATTGAGGGTTATAGAGAAAAATGTGAAACTAAAACTGTAATTGGACCAAGATGTGAGAATCCGATTGAATTAGATATTCCTGTATATATTACTGGAATGAGTTTTGGTGCTCTCTCTTATGAAGCAAAAACTGCTTTAGCTAGAGGAGCAACAATGGCTGGAAGTGCAACTTGTTCAGGTGAAGGTGGAATGATACCTGATGAAAGAAGATATTCTGAAAAATGGTTTTATCAATGTATTCAATCAAGGTATGGGTTTAACCCACATCACGCTCAACTAGCAGATGGAATAGAAGTATTTATCGGACAAGGACAAAAAGTTGGGATGGGAGGACATTTAATGGGTCAGAAAGTTACTGACCAAGTAGCTGAAATGAGATCATTACCTTCTGGTATTGACCAAAGATCTCCAGCAAGACACCCTGATTGGTTAGGTCCAGATGATCTAGCTTTAAAAGTTGAAGAATTAAGACAATTGACTAAAAATAGAGTACCTATTCAACTAAAACTTGGTGCTTCAAAAGTTTATGATGATGTTCGTATGGCGGCTAAGTGTGATCCTGATTCTATTTATTTAGATGGAATGGAAGGTTCTACCGGTGCTGGTCCCCACATAGCTGCAGCAAATACTGGTATTCCTGGAATTGCTGCCATCAGAGAAGCTAGAAGAGCCTTAGATGATGTTGGTAAGACTGGAAAAGTAACTTTAATTTATGCTGGTGGAGTAAGAGATGGTGCTGATATGGCGAAAGCTTTAGCATTAGGTGCTGACGCAATTGCAATCGGAACTGGTTCAATGATTGCATTAAATTGTAATAAAGACATTCCTGAAGCAAATTTTGAAAAAGAAATGGGAGTAAAAGCTGGAGAATGTTACCACTGTCATACAGGAAGATGTCCAGTAGGCGTTGCTACTCAAGATCCAAAATTAAGAGCAAGATTAAATCCTGATGATGCAGCTTTAAGAGTATATAATTATTTACATTCTATGACTTTAGAAGCACAACTTTTAGCTAGAGCTTGTGGAAAAACTAATATTCACTCTTTAGAGCCAGAAGATTTAGCTGCATTAACATCTGAAGCTTCTGCTTTAGCAAAAGTACCATTGGCAGGAACAAACTATACTGTTGGAGTTGATAACTATCATAAAATATAAAGATAATCATGCCCAAGAAAAAAAATAGTAAAATTAAAAGTAAATCAAAAAAAGAAAAGAAAATGAAACTTGGTACTTTTAAGGAAACTGCTAGAGAAAAATTAATTGGCCAACATATTGGTTATAGATATGATGTAAACTTACTTCCAGATTATAAAAAAATAACGCCATTCCTAAAAAAATATGTAGAAGCTATGGGCTGGGATGATCTTAACTGGTTAGAAGATGTTCATATGGGTTATGAAGAGGGAAAACCTGCGGTGTTTTGCAGAAATGCAAATGGATGGGTTACAATTCCAAAGTCAATAAAGTTACCAGAAAATCAGCAGGATAGAGATATGATAGCTAGAGAGTTACTAGTTAAATTTCAAATGTCTCCAAAACATCCTCTTGTAGATTTAAAAAAAGCTTATCTAAAATTTTAATTCCACAATCTTAAGTTGTTTTTTTTTAAAAACCTGACGTTTATATTAGGTTTTTTGTAGTTGTTTCATTTGTCACACCTTAGAAAATTTAATAGGCTTTTGAAAACTAATATGGAGAGAGAATATGACTGATCAGTTAGGTGCTCTTACTACTATATTTACAGAATTTTACTACTGGGTGACAGTGGTACTGATGTTTTTAATTCACGTCGGTTTCTGTATGTATGAAGTTGGTGCATCACGATACAAACACCATCAACATACTCTTATGAAAAATACAATGCTGATACCGTTGGTAACAGTAACTTGGTTTTTATTTGGTTGGTGGATTTATTGGGCTTTTCCAACAGGACCAGGAATTGCTCCTTCAATAATGAATGAAAGCACAGCTCTTATCACTGACGACAGTACTTTTAGTGCAAAGTGGTATTTAGCTAATACAGAATACATGGCGGTTAACTTAGGTGACCACATAAGTGGAGTGTTCTGGGCTGCATTCTTACTGTTCTCATGGACAGCTGCTTCTATCGTTTCAGGAGCAATCATTGAAAGAATAACTACTTTTGCATTTGGAATTTTAGCAATTGCGATTGGATCTGTTTTTTGGACAATTGATGCTGCTTGGGGATGGCACTTCGATGGATGGATGCTTAAAATTTTAGGATATCATGACGCTTATGCCTCAGGAGTAATTCACGCAATTGCAGGTGGATTTGCTTTGGGTGTTCTAATGGTTTTGGGACCACGAATTGGTAAGTTTTCATCTAGTGGTGAGCCAAGAAACATAGGACCAAGAAATCCTTGGCTAGTTACAGTAGGATTATTTTTAATTTATACTGGATTCTGGGGATTTTATGCAGCATGTAATATACCAATCTTTGACCTTGGACCTGAATATGGGATGGAAGGAATAAGTTATTGGACAGCTACAAACATATACGTAACCCCTACTACACTTAGTGGTATTACTTTTAACTTCTTGATGTCATTGTCAGGAGGATTATTAGCCGGTTATTGGATTGCTAAAGGTGATCCTTTCTGGACTTACTCAAGTGGACTAGCTGGTATTATATGTGCTTCAGCTGGAAATGATTTATATCATCCAATTCAAGCAATGATCATTGGTATGATCGGTGTTGTGATTTCATACAAACTACATTATTGGGTTGAACGTAAGTTCAAAATTGATGATGCAGTAGGTGCAGTCGCAGTACATGGTTATGCTGGATTTATTGGTCTAGTAATATGCGGTTTTGTTCTAAACGGTTATCCAGCATCTGGTTACAGTGTTGGTGCTATGTGGGATGGAACAACGTATGCTTCAATTAACCCGTTAGGACAGTTCTTAGGGGCAATCATAATGTTTGGTGTTCTTGGAATGTTACCAGGTTATGTCATAGCTAAAGTACTTCATGGTATGGGTAAATTAAGGATCCCCCGAGAAGTAGAAATAGCTGGGCTTGACTATGAAATGATGGAGTCTGCTAAGAGTGATGAAAAAGCAGTTTCATCCGCAACCAGGTAAAGGAGATAATATATGGCTACAGTTACAAACTGGATCGATCACCTAAATAAACCTGCAGAAGAAGTTGCAGGTGCTATTTATCCTGGTGCTGGTTCAAGTGAAACACTACTGGTTATCCTAGGCTTTGTTATATGGATCGGTTGGCATGTTTTGACTGCAAAATCTGAGAGTGAAGAGCTCGAAAGATTGGCAAGAAAAAGACATAGTGCTAATGATCATAAAAGCAACATTGCTGAATGGTAATACAAAATAAAAATTTGGGCGCTACTTGAATTGTAGCGCCCTTTTTAATTTTCAATCATAAAATGCAAGAAGAAGAAAATAATAAAGAATTAAGACCTAGCAAAATGCGAGGTGTTGCTTTTCCAAAATCGAAGTATGGAGTTATTTTAGCTATATTAATAATTATTGTTGTTAACCTTATATATTATAGAGAAACAATTTTTTCTTTTTTTAGGTAATTATGTTAATTTAATTCATGTCAAAAAACTTATTTAAAATTGCGAAAGAAAAAAAAATAAAATACTTCTTAATAAGTTTTGTTGACTTATTTGGAGTATTAAGATCAAAATTGGTTCCTACAAGAGCTATAAAAGAAATGCAAGAAGCTGGAGCAGGATTTGCTGGATTTGCTGCTTGGTTAGATATGTCACCTGCTGACTCTGATATGTTTGGTATTCCAGACCCTGATAGTTTAATTCAATTACCATGGAATAAAGAAGTTGGTTGGTTAGCATCCGATCTTTGGATGAATGGAAAGCCTGTGGAAGCATCACCAAGAGTAATGCTAAAAGATCAAATTAAAAAACTTAAAAAAAAGGGTCTACAGATGAAATCTGGTGTTGAATGTGAATATTTTCTCATTTCAACAGATGGTAATTCAATAGCTGACCCCAGAGATACTCAGTCAAAACCTTGTTATGATCAATCAGCTTTAATGAGAAGATATGATCTAATTAAAGAAATTTGTGATTGCATGATTGAAATGGGATGGGGTCCTTATCAAAATGATCATGAGGATGCTAATGGTCAATTTGAAATGAATTGGGATTATGATGACTGTTTAGTTACAGCTGATAGACATACTTTCTTTAAATTTATGGTAAAGACGATTGCAGAAAAACATGGATTAAGAGCAACGTTTATGCCAAAACCTTTTGAAAATTTAACTGGCAATGGGTGTCATGCTCACATCTCAGTTTGGGATGGTAAAAAAAATAAGTTTTTAGATAAATCTAATAATTTAGGTTTAAGTAAAATGGCTTATAATTTTCTTGGAGGTGTAATAAAGAATGCATCTTCATTATCAGCTTTTTTTAATCCAACAATAAATAGTTATCGAAGAATAAATGCTCCTCCAACTAAATCTGGAGCATCATGGTCACCTAGTAGTATTTCCTATACTGGCAACAATAGAACGCACATGATTAGAATTCCAGATCCTGGTAGATTTGAATTAAGGTTAATGGATGGGTCTGTAAATCCATATTTGTTACAAGCTAGTGTATTAGCTGCAGGTTTAGATGGTTTAAAAAATAAGATTGATCCAGGAAAACCATTAGATTGTAATATGTATGAGGATCATAAAAAATATCCTAATCTTCCAAAGCTTCCAAACGAATTAGATCAATCACTTGAAAAACTTAAAAGTAATAAAGATATAAATGATGCTTTTGGTAAAGAGGTTATCAATAGTTATATTAAACTTAAAAATTCTGAAATTAACCAATTTAAACAAAAAGAAAATTTTGACAAAACAAAAGCTATTACTAGGTGGGAAAGAGATAATACGTTAGACTGCTAAGATATGTCAATCTTGTCTAATGGTCATTTATGGAAACTTACCGAATTTCTTGAAAACCAAAAGTTCTCTTTTAACAAAAATCAAATTTTAAATTCATTATCCAAAGATGATATTGATGATGCTTATACAAAAATATCTAATTGGAAAGGATATTCTCCAACTCCTTTGGTAGAATTAAATAAATTATCAAAAGAATTAAATCTAAATAAAATTTTTTATAAAGATGAGAGTAAACGTTTTGACCTAAAGTCTTTCAAAGCACTTGGAGGGGCATATGCTGTAGAAAAAGTTACAAAAGGAAATAAAGATATCATAGTTGCAACGGCGACTGCAGGTAATCATGGAAGATCAGTAGCATGGGGTGCTAAAAGACTAGGTCTTAAATGCAAAATTTTTATTAGTGAATATGTTACCGATGCTAGAGGTAAAGTGATGTCTGATCTCGGCGCAGATGTAATTAAAGTAAAAGGTAATTATGAAAGTTCATTAATTGAATGTATTAAACAATCAACCAAAAATAATTGGCAGATAATTCAAGATGTTGCTTGGAAAGAATATATTACTGTTCCAAAATATACTATGGCTGGATATGCAGTTATGATGAAAGAAATTGTTGACCAGCTTGATCATAACAAAATTTCTCACATAATTTTACAAGCAGGTGTGGGTGGTATGGCTGGAGCAATGATTGCTGGTGTTGCAAGATATCTTAAAAATATACCAATAACTGTAGTTGTAGAACCTGATAGTGCAGCATGTGTTTTGGAAAGCATTAGAACAGGCAAAATAGAAAAAATTGACATTATAAGAGAAAGTTTAATGGGTGGAATGTCTTGTGGAGAAGTATCTTTGGTCCCATGGGAAATATTAAAAAATTCAGTTAAATATTGTATTAGTTTACCAGATGATGATATTGCAAAAACTATGAAATTACTTGGAAATGCAAACTTTAGTGATGAAAAAATTATTGCAGGAGAAAACTCAACACCGGGAGTAATAAGTTTAATTTCAAGTTGTGAAAATGAGAAAATAAAAGAAAAAATGCAACTAAATAAAAATTCAAATGTTTTACTAATTGGATGTGAGGGAGATACAGACAAAGAAATGTATCAAAAATTAATAAATCAATAAAATAGTGTTTTAATGAAAAAAATTTTAAAAAAGAAAGTCGATAATTTAGATTTTTATAAAATTTTTAAGCCAGAATTAACACCAAAAAGAATGATGGAGTTAGGAGTGTTTGGAGGATCTTATTTTGGATTAAATGTAAAAGAATATCCAAAAATATGGTTTAAAAACGTAAAAATTAGCAAAACTTTTGATGTTAATCTCAATAGATTTAAAGTGGTATCAGGATTATCAAGAGAACACTGGATTGAAAAGGGATGGATTTTCAAAGAGGATCCTCTGGGTTGGTTTCAATGGTATTGTAGATATACTAATGGAAGAAGAATTCCTCATATAGACGAAATCCAAATTAAAAGATGGAAAAACTTTAGAAGACACGTTTTGGCAATAGAAAAAAATTGTGAAAAAGGTGACTTAGGATGTAGAAAGAGACAAAGACAAGCAATATTACAGTGGGCTTACGATCCATACCGATAAAAATTTTAATCACCTAAAAAATGGAATAAAATTTTTCTTATTTGAGGATCTAATCTATGTTCAAAAAGATATAATCCCTGCCATGTTCCAAGTATAATTTTGCTATTTTTAATGCTTAAAGTTATCTGATTATTTGTTAAAGAGGATTTAATATGAGCTGGCATATCATCTTTACCTTCTGTGGTATGAATATAAAGAGATTTATCCATTGGAACAAGTTTATCAAAATAATTTATTAAATCTGTTCGAACATCTGGATCTGCATTTTCTTGAACAACTAATGATGCGCTAGTATGTTGAATATTTAAATTTAAAATACCATTTTTAAATTTATTTTTGTTTACCCATTGAACAATTTCTGAAGTGAACTCGTAAAGCTGTTGACCATTTGTATTGATTTGATAATTCAAAAATTCTTGTCTCATTTTCTATGAATAATTCTTTGAGGTTAGTTCATGTAATCGACTGATGGTTCTTTTAAATGGTTCATTCAAATTATTAGATGATTCTAAAAATTTTAAATTTTCCTCAGATGTAATCATTAATGGAATTCTTTTTTCATAAATAATATCAATAAAAGTAATAAATCTTTGTTGTTGATTAGAATTATTTTTATCAAATTTAGGTAAGTTTATAATAAAGATAAAGTCACTAATATCAGCGATCGCTATATAATCCTCAGATCCTAAGTTTTTATCAAATAATTCATCAAAGTTAAATTTTATAACTCCATCATAAAAATTTTCTAATCTTAATTGACGTCCTTTTATTTCTAAAATTTTTAGTGTCTTTTTTTTATTCTTAGTAACTTTTCTAAAATATTTATTAAATATAAAATTTGTTGATTTATCAATTGGAGATAAAAATCTTTCTAAATTCACATTTTTACTTGAGCGATAATCCTCATCAATTAATAGTTCCTTCTGAAAACAATAATTTTCTAAAATTTTAATAAATGGAATAAATTGATCTCTTTGCAAACCATCTTTATAAAGGTCTTTTATAAGTATATTTGACGAAAAAATAACTTTAATATTTTCCTCAAATATCTTTTCAAACAATCTTCCTAAAATCATTGCATCAACGATATTAGTGACTTGAAATTCATCAAAGTAAAGAATTTCAGTTTTTTTACTTAAATCTTTTACAAAATTTTTGATTCCATTTTCCTTATCTTTATTTTCAAAAATATGATTATGAAATTTAATCATAAATTCATTAAAATGAAGTCTCAATTTTTTTTCCTTTAATGTTTTAAAAAAAAAATTAAGAATCATCGTTTTACCAACTCCTACATCTCCAACTAAGTAGAATCCTAATTTGTTCTTCTCTTTTTTAAAAAATTTTTTTAGAAAATTTTGATTAAAATTACTTGAATAGAATTCCTTAAGTTTATCTATTATATCAATTTGATTTTGATTAATTTCATATTGCTTATCTTCACAATGATTTAAAAATAATTTGTTTAAATTCATTTTTTTGTTTTAAAATCTATTCCGTACTCTGATCTTGGTCCACGTCTCAATCCAAAAGGACCTGAAATAAATATAGTTAAAGGCTTCGTACCAGGTTTTAAATCAACTCTATGTAAATTATTAGCTGATCTAAAACCAATGTATCCTGGTGGTCTCCAAAATTTTCCTGTGGTCAAAGTTTCCCAATAACCTCCTCTTAATATTATCGTAATATAAGGAAATGTATGATTATGAACTCCGTCTCCATGATCATCAGCCAACATTTCATGGATCAAGATGTTAAAGGGAAACCATTTTGGTCTATGTCTCAAAAGAACATAGTACCTATTCATCCATGGTTTAGCTTCAGCATATCTAGGATGGGAGGGTCCTCTATCTAAAACAACTTTTTTTCTTCCAATTTTTTCTAAGAATCTTAAAAACATATTTAATCATATTGAATTATAGATCCATTTTTAACAACAAATAAATTTCCACCTTGAATGTAAGGTTTCGATATAAAGTTGCGAGCAACTTTTTCAGCTTTTAACACATCTCCTGAATTTAAATTTATTATTATTAAACTTCCATCTGAATTACTTAGATAAAGTTTATTACTACCAATAGAAAAACCTGTTGGTTTTAAATTCTTTCTTTTTTTTTGATCATAATTTTTATAAAGATTGTTAATCTTAATTATATTACCCTGTTTGTTTTGAAGAGTAAAAAGATGTCCACTATTTGAAACGGTAAAAATAAAATCATCAACTATAATAGGTGTTAAAATAGAATTAATTTCATTAATCCAATTAGTTGTTCCAGTTTTCAAATCAACTGAATAAAATTGATCTTTATTATTTGAAAAATAAATTGAATTACCATCACTTATTAATTTTGAGTAGTTAAAATTATACGTCTCATTAGTAATAGTGCTTTTTTGGGTGGGAAGTTGCCATTGTATTAATCCTGAGGATATGTCAACTGCTGTAATATCCCCTATTGAATTATTAAAAATAATTAAGTTATCTTTAATTATTAACGAAAATTTTGATTTTGAAACAGTAAAAGAGTCTTCTGTCTGTACATTCCAACATTCAGAACCATCATTTAAATAAAAACATCTTAAAATATTTTTATAATCAACTACAAAAAATTTGTTATCTTTAATTTTTATTTCTGAATTAAATGGATAATCACTTTTATTAGACCATATTAAATCTCCTGAATTGCTATTAATTGAAAAGATTTTTGACACGTTATCAGCTACTATTAAGTTATTATTTACCAAAGAAAGTGACAAAATTAGATTTAATTTTTTTTCATTTTTAGAATAATAATTTTTTTTCCAAGAAATTTTTTTATTTTCATCAATTCTTATGATGTCTCCTTTTTTATTAAAAAATATTAAACCATTATCTAAAAATAATGGTTCAAAATTAGATTGCGCAAAATTTTCAAATTTTGAAAATTTATGAGTTGCAATTTTATTAAGATGTCCTTCATATTCCAGTGATCCAAAGTTATTGAGTTTATTATTAGTTTTTTTATTATTTTGACTTTTAGACAAGTTTAATTTTAATGAAGCATTTAATTCACTCACTACATTTTCTTTTTCAACAAGAATTTTTTTTAAATTCTTGTTTACATTTTCAATTTTTTCTTTCTCATTCCATAGTTTTGAATTCTTGTTTAATGAACAATTATTTAGAAGAAAAGAAATTAAGATAAATATTAATAGTTTATTCACTAAGATCTCGGTTTAATCTTTTTTGGGTTTCTTTTATTATATCCGTATTAGCATTTTTTGTATTTAGTATTTGATTAAAAAATTCTTTTGACTTTTGTTTTTCATTTTTTGAGTAAAAATATTCTGCCAATAAATATAATCCATGTGACTTCCAAATGCTTTTTGAATTAATGATGGGGTTCAATATATTCAATAATTCATTTTCATTAGTCGTATCAGCATTAAAAAGAGCCTTTTTATATATTATAAGATTTTTAATTTCATAATCTAAGGAAGTTTTATTTATAAGAACATCAAATAAATAATTAATTTCATTTTTGTCTTTTATCAAATTTTCGTCGATCAAATAATATAGTGCCAAAGGAGAATATGTGCTGTTTTTATCCTCAATAATTTCTTTCATCTCAAAGATAATTTTAGAGTCATCACCGTTCTTATGTTCAATTATTGCACTATTATATCTATTTGAAATCTTCTCTTTATGTTGGTCTTTATAAATTTGATATATGTAAAAACTTAATATTGAAAATATTAAAAAAATTGTAATTGTTGCTAATATTTTTTTATTATTTATAAAAAAATCTTTAATTTTTTGATTTCTTGTATTGCTATCAATTATTGAGATTTCTTCATCCATATTTAAATCATATTTCTAAGGACATATTGTAATATGCCTCCGTTTTTATAATACTCTAATTCATTTTTAGTATCGATCCTACATAATGTTTGAATCTTTTTGATCTCTCCTGAGGCATACTTTATTTCAACCTTAATCTTATCAGAAGGGTTAATTCCATTTTCAATTTCCATTACACTTATTAACTCAGATCCAATTAAATTAAGTTTTTTTCTATCTATTTTATCAATAAATTGTAATGGTAAAATACCCATACCAATCAAATTTGATCTATGAATTCTTTCAAAGCTTTCAGCAATTACAGTTTTTACTCCTAATAGTTTTGTTCCTTTAGCAGCCCAATCTCTAGAAGAACCTGTTCCATACTCTTTGCCTCCAATAACAACTAGGTCTGTTCCTCTTTTTTTATATTCCACAACTGCATCATAAATTGGCATTACTTTATCTTCAGGGTATAGCTTAGTAAAACCCCCCTCTGTACCTGGGGCCATTTCATTCCTAATTCTTATATTAGCAAAAGTTCCTCTCATCATGACTTCATGATTACCTCTTCTTGAACCATAGGAATTATAATCTTTGGGTAATATTTGATGTTTCATAAAATATTCACCAGTAGGGCTTTCTTTCTGAATATTTCCAGCGGGTGAAATGTGATCTGTCGTGACCATATCACCTAAGATCAGTAATGGTCTAGCATCTTTAATTTCTTGAAAACCCTCTGGTTCATCTGGAAGGTTGTCAAAAAAAGGAGGTTTTTTTACATAGGTAGAATTTTCTTCCCAATTATAAATGCTTGTTTTTTCTGTTTTGATTTCTTGCCACTGTTTTGGTCCTTCAGAAACATTTGAGTATCTTTTAACAAACATTTCAGCGTTTAAAGATGATTTAAGAGTTTCTTCTATTTCTTTATTAGTCGGCCAAATATCTTTCATAAAAATATCATTTCCATTTTTACCTTTTCCAAAAGAGTCTTTGTACAAATCAAATTCCATATGTCCCGCTAAAGCATAAGCAACTACTAAAGGAGGAGATGCTAAATAATTTGCTTTAATATGAGGAGAAATTCTTCCTTCAAAATTTCTATTTCCAGATAAAACTGAAACACCGTAAATATCTTCTTTTTGGATAGCTTCAACTATATTATCTGCCAATGGACCAGAATTTCCAATGCATGTAGTGCAGCCATAACCAACCAAATTAAAACCTAATTTGTCTAAATAAATGTTTAAGCCAGCTTTGGCTAAATAATCTGTAACCACTTGAGACCCTGGAGCTAACGAAGTTTTTACCCAAGGTTTTACATCAAGACCAAGCTCTACAGCTTTTTTTGCAAGCAAACCTGCTCCTATAAGAACGTTTGGATTTGAAGTATTTGTGCAAGATGTAATTGCTGCAATTAGAATAGATCCATCTTTTATTTCATAATCAGTATTAGGAACTTTAGCTATTGAGAAATCTTTTTTATTAGTTATTTCTTTAAAACTTTTTTTAAAGCTTGTTGATGCATCAGTTAGCAAAACTTTGTCTTGAGGTCTTTTTGGTCCAGAAATTGTAGGTACTATTGTAGACATATCCAGAGTTAAAGCATCTGTAAATTCAATATCATCACTCGCCCATAATCCTTGAGCTTTTGCATACTCCTCCACTATTTTTACTGTGGACTGATCTCTTCCAGAAAATTTTAAATATTTTAATGTCTCATCATCTATTGGAAAAAATCCACACGTTGCACCATACTCTGGAGCCATATTTGCTATTGTTGCTCGATCAGCTAGAGTTAAATTCTTCAAACCATCACCATAAAACTCTACAAATTTTCCAACAACACCCTTATCTCTTAACATCTTAACAACTGTTAAAACTAAGTCGGTAGCTGTAGTGCCCTCAGGCATTTTATTTTTTACTTCAAAACCAATAACTTCTGGAATTAACATAGATATTGGCTGACCTAACATTCCTGCTTCTGCTTCTATACCTCCAACACCCCATCCTAAAACAGACAAGCCATTAACCATTGTTGTATGACTATCTGTACCAACAAGTGTATCAGGAAATAAATAATTTTGACCTTCGTACTCAGCTGACCAAACAACTTTTGAAAGATATTCAAGATTAACTTGATGACAAATCCCCGTTCCTGGTGGAACTATTCTAAAGTTATTAAATGCCTGTTGTCCCCATTTAAGAAAAGAGTATCGTTCTCCATTTCTATTAAATTCAATTTCAACATTTTTATCAAAAGAGTCTGCTTTTGCAGATTGGTCTACTTGTACCGAGTGGTCAATAACAAGGTCTACAGCTGAAAGAGGGTTAATTGTATTTGGATCTTTATTTTTGTCCTTAACAGCTTCTCGCATAGCAGCAAGATCTGCTACTGCAGGTATTCCAGTATAGTCTTGAAGTAAAACTCTTGCTGGTCTATATGCTATTTCAGTTTTAGATTTTTTTTCTTTTAGCCAATTTTTTATTGCTTCAATTTGATTTTTAGTAACTGACAAGTCATCTTCATATCTTAAAAGATTTTCAAGTAATACCTTAAGGGATTTGGGTAGCTTTGATATACCATCTAGGCCATTAGTCTCAGCTTTAGATAAAGAAAAAATTTTAAAGTCTTTATTATTAATCTTTAAATCTGTTAATGAATTGTATGAATTTTTTGTACCTGGTTTCATGTATTATATATAAAAAGTAATTATGCTTAAAATAAGAAGCAGTGACATAACACAATTAAAGTATTTAATAAATTTCTCATTTGTCGCAAATTTCCTAAGATATTTACCTACAAATGTCCAAAAAGTAATGCTGCTTAAAGAAACTAAGAATGCAAAAAGAATAACTTGAGTCGCATATTTCACATAGTTCTCTCCATGTTCGACATAAGTTGATACAATAATTATACCAATTAATACACCTTTAGGATTTAAGAATTGAAAAAGAAATGTCTCAATGAACTTTACTGGGTTTTCATTTTTTTTCTCACTATCTATCTTAGAAAAATAAATTTTATAAGCTAAGTAAACTAAAAAAATACTTCCTAAATATTTTAAAGAAACTTGAATAATAGGAAATATTTTGAAGACATTAACTAAACCAATTGTTAATAGAAAAATCAGAAAAGTAAATCCTAATGCAACTCCAAAAATATGTGGTAATGTTTTTTTTATACCAAAATTAAAACCTGAATAAGAAGCTATTACATTGTTCGGACCTGGGGTGTAGGCTGCTACTATCCAAAATAAAGCCATTGATAAAATTTCAGGGTGCATGAAATTAGGCTATAGGAAGACCGTTTTCAGATTTTTGAGATGGATGTACTAAGATTACTTTTCCTTCTTTATCGATTGAACCTAAAATCAAAACTTGTGAAACTACTCCAGCAATATTTTTTTCAGCAAAATTGCAAACACCTATAACCTGTTTACCTTTTAAATTTTCTTCATTGTAGTAATGAGTAATCTGAGCTGATGATTGCTTAATACCAATTTCTTCTCCAAAATCTACTTCAACAACCAATGAGGGTTTTCTAGCTTTTTCATTTTTCTTTACTGAAACCACTGTTCCAACTCTAATATCAACTTTATCAAAAATATCGTATGTTATTTCTTCTTTCATAAATGCAGTATTTATATTAATTATTGGTTATGAGTACAGATATTAATTTAGAAGAATTATATAATAATTCTGTAAAAATTTTATCAGATCTAATAGGTTTTAGGACTATTTCAGGAGAAGATAATAGTGAATTAATAAATTATTGTGAAAATTTACTAAAAAAAATTGGCGCAACATCTTTTAAAACATTTGATAATGAAAAAAAAAGAGTGAATCTTTTTGCATCTATTAAAGCAAAAAAATCTAATGGTGCTAAACCAATAATTTTATCTGGTCATACAGATACAGTTCCTGTCTCTAAAAGTTGGAGCACTGATCCTTTTAAAGCAACAATTAAGGATGACAAACTTTATGGTAGAGGTTCTTGTGACATGAAAGGTTTTATAGCATGCACTTTAGCTTTTGCTCCAATTTATGCAAAAATAAATTTGAATAGAGATATCCATTTTTCATTTACCTTTGATGAAGAGACAGCATGTTTAGGAGCTCCTATTTTAATCAAAGAACTTCAAAAAAGAAATATTCAAGATGGAATTTGTATTATTGGTGAACCTACTAAAATGAAAATCATAGATGCTCACAAAGGTTGTTATGAATATACAACTTATTTTGAAGGTTTAGCAGGACACAGCTCTGCTCCTCATAAGGGTGTGAGTGCTGTTGAATTTGCGGCAAGATATGCATCAAAATTAATTGAATTAAGAAATGAACTCAAAAAAAGAGCACCAAAAGACTCTATATTTGATCCACCTTTTTCAACTTTACAAGTAGGAGGAATATTTGGAGGTATTGCTCATAATGTTATAGCTGATAAGTGTCATATTAATTGGGAAACGAGACCAGTTGTTAAAGAAGATGGTGTTTTTTTAAATAAAAAAATTGATGAATACGCGAATGATATTCTTTTGCCAGAAATGAAAAAAGTTTTTTCTAAATCAAATATTAGAAAAGAAATAATAGGTGAAGTAACAGGATTCGATCGAGTTGAAAAATCTGAGGCTTGTGAGTTAGTCTCAAGTCTCACTGGTGATAATTCAAGAGAAGTTGTGTCTTTTGGAACAGAGGCAGGATTATTTCAGGAAATTGGCATGAGTACAGTTGTATGTGGTCCAGGCTCAATTGAACAAGCTCACAAAGTAGATGAATTTATTGAACTAAATGAATTAAAAAAGTGTTTAAAGTTTTTAGATGGTTTAAAAAAACAATCTCTTCTAAATTAACTCCAGCCACCCACAGATTTTACTTCCAAAAATTCCTCAAGGCCATGTTCACCCGCTTCTCTACCAATTCCTGAATGTTTAAAACCTCCAAATGGAGCATCAACTGCAATACCAGCTCCATTTACATCAACCATTCCTGATCTCAGTTTTCTCGCAACTCTTTTTACTTTTTCTGAGTCTTTAGTTTGAATATAGTTTGTTAATCCATAAGGTGTGTCATTGGCAATTTCAATTGCTTCTTCTTCGGTTTCAAATGGAATTACCGATAATACTGGTCCAAAAATTTCTGTTCTTGCGACTTCCATATTATTATTTACATCTGCAAATACAGTGGGTTTAACAAAATAGCCTTTATCTAGTCCTGATGGTTTACCTGGTCCACCTGCAACTAATTTAGCACCTTCATCAATTCCCTTTTTAATTAAAGTTTGAATTTTATTATATTGAGTTTCAGAAATCACTGGGCCTATATGCTCTCCTTCTTTTTTAGGGTCACCTACCTCAAAATTTTCTGTATATTTTTTCAATCTTTCTATTGCATCATTATACATAGATTTCTCTACTAACATTCTTGTAGGAGCATTACATGATTGACCTGAATTTCTAAAACATCTTAACGCACCTCTTTCAATTGCTTCAGGATCAGCATCCTTAAAAATAATATTAGCACCTTTGCCTCCTAATTCTAAACTTACTCTTTTAAAATCTTTAGCAGCATTTTGAGAGATTAAAGCTCCTGCTCTAGTTGATCCTGTAAAAGAAATCATATTTATATCCGGGTGGCTTGTTAGTGCATCGCCTGTTGTGGCTCCATCTCCATTAACTAAATTGAACACTCCTGCAGGAAATTTGGTATCATCTATCAATTCAGCAAGTATCATTGATGATAATGGCGCAAGCTCTGATGGTTTTAAAACCATTGTGCATCCAGAAGCTATTGCAGGCATAACTTTTAAGCAAACTTGGTTCATTGGCCAATTCCAAGGTGTTATTAATGCACAAACTCCTTTTGGTTCATAAATAAGTCTTTGGTTTGGAGCATGTTCACCTAATGGTTTTTCAAATTCAAAATTTTTTAAATACCTAATAAAAGACTTTAAATGGGCGGCACCTGTTCCAGCTTGAAGTTTTGTAGCAAAGTCTTTTGGAGCACCCATTTCAACAGTAATTGCATTGGCAATATCCGCCCATCTTTTTTTATAATTCTCATAAAGTTTTTCTAATAATCTTATTCTTTCTTCTTTCGGTGAAAATGCCCATGAACTATAAGCTTTTTTTGCAGCATTTACTGCTAGGTCAACATCTTCTTTGTTTCCTAATGATATTACAGCACATTCTTCTTCTGTAGCAGGGTTGATTACTTTAATTTCTTCTTTGCTTATTGCTGTTACCCATTTACCATCTATATAAAAATTTTTTTTATTTTCCATAGCAGACTCCTAACCTTTCCTTATTTTTTTGCAAACAAATTAGTTAATTCATAAACTATTGTTGCTGCAGCAAGAGAGGTTACTTCAGCATGATCATAAGCTGGTGAAACCTCAACAACATCAGCTGAAATTAAATTTAAACCTGATAAACCTCTTATAGTATTAACCATTTCTCTTGAAGTCATTCCAGCAATTTCTGGTGTACCAGTTCCAGGGGCAAAAGCAGGATCTAATACATCTATATCAATAGATAAATATAAAGGGTTATCTCCAACTCTTTTTTTAATTCTTTCAGCAATTTTATCAGTTCCTTGAGTTTGAAACTCATCACAATGAATAATCTTAAATCCAAAACTTTCATCATTTTTGATATCATCTCTACTGTACAAAGGTCCTCTTATACCTACGTGCATTGAAGCATCATCTAAAAATAAATTTTCTTCCCTTGCTCTTCTAAAAGGCGTACCGTGAGTGTAAGGTGCACCAAAATAAGTATCCCAAGTATCTAGGTGAGCATCAAAATGCACTAAAGCTACTGGACCATTATTAATTTTATTAACAGCTTTTAACAATGGAAATGCAATTGTGTGGTCACCACCAAGACTTATAATTCCCCCAACTTTATTCAATAATTCTTCAGCTCCTACCTCTATTTGTTTAATTGCTTCTTCAATATTAAATGGGTTGCAAGTAATATCTCCTGCATCAGCTACCTGTTGTACTTTAAAAGGTTCAACATCATAGCTTGGATGGTAATTTGTTCTTAAGTGTCTGGAGGCTTGTCTAATACTTTGGGGTCCAAATCTTGCACCTGGTCTGTAACTGGTTCCAGCATCAAATGGAATCCCGACAATTGCAACATCACAACTCTCCACATCTCTTAGCTCAGGTAATCTTGCAAATGTTGAAGGTCCAGCAAACCGTGGCACTTTAGTTCCACTTACTGGTTGGATTGGATCTTTATTTCTTTTTTTTTTCACAGTAAAATTGTATCACATTCATCTAAATTGGAATATCTTCTATGTGTAAATTTATGAGCTTAATTAGATTAATTATACTATCTTTATTTATTTTTACTCAAACTCAAGCTGATACTATTTATAATCTTATAAAAATTCCAAATTTAGAAATTTATGACATTAAAACTTCAAACAAACTGAGATATTTATATGCTAAACAACCTTTTACGCTCGGTGTTGAAAAAAATATAAATTGTTATAATTCTAAAAAGAAAATTCTCGATCAAAAATACAAAATAATTAAAAAAAATTTAAATAGATATAGTCAAGAATTTCTTAAAAAAATTAATCTTAAATACATAGTCCTGTGTGAGGATTTATCCATATCAAATATTAATACTGCTGGAATCCCTGATCATGTAATGAAAACATTAATCTTAGATATCAAATTTAACGAAGATTATTTTGAACGTGTAATCCACCATGAAGTATTCCATATTATAAATGATAGTTTTAAGCAATTATTTGACGAAGACGTCTGGTCTAAATTTAATGTCAAAGAATTCGAATATGCTGAATGCTCCACCTGTACAGATAAATTAGGGCTAAGTACTTATATTAGAACTAAAGGTTTTTTTTCTGAATATTCTCAATCTACCGCTTCTGAGGATATGGCAGAGGTTTTTTCCCATTTAATGATTGGAGTAAATTTAAATAATCTTGATCCAATTTTAAAAAGAAAAATACAGTTTATTAAAAGTAATCTACTCAAAATTGATCAAAATTTTATTTTATGATCAAAAAAATAAGAGCATCAAATTTAGAAAAAATAATTTTTACTTTTATTGTTATTTTAGCGATATTTTTTTTTGGTTCTTTCTTTTTGATAAAAGACAAATGTTTATTTATAAAAAGTTATGATCCTCAAAAGATTAATTTTGATAATCCAAGAAATATTGCCATTTTAAATGTTACATGTGGAAATGTTATTATTGAACTTTACCCTGAAATTTCACCTGAGGCTGTAAAAAGATTTAAAGAACTAGTTAGATCTAAAGCATATGATGATATTGCTTTTCATAGAGTAATCAAAGATACACTTGTTCAAGCAGGAGACTTAGAGTTTGGTAAAAAGGAAAATATTGACTATGGAAAAATTGGAACTGGAAAATCTGGATTAGGAACGATTAACTCAGAAGTAGATTCTCCATTTAATTTTGATAAAGGCAGTGTTGGTTTTGCTAGAACACAAAAATATAATACTGAAGATAGTCAATTCTTTATAATTCTTAGAGATGAACCATTATATGAAACTGAGTATACCCCTATTGGAAAAGTAATTTATGGATTGGAAACTTTGGGGACAATAAAATATTTAGATAAATCTCAATATGTACTAAGGCCTGACTTTATAAATTCTTTAAGAATGTTAGTTAACTAGAGGCTTGCCAGTTGAGAGAGTATGTTTAATTCTATCTTGTGTTTTTTGAGTTTCAATCAGTTTCATAAAAGCATCAAGCTCTAATTTAAACAAATCATCTTCAGATAAAGTTTTATCAATTGTAGTATCACCACCACTCAAAACATGTGCAAGTTCCTTAGCAACCTCAACTCCATGATCTAATATCACTTTATCATTATAAAGTTTTTCTAAAATTTTATCCATTTCACCTCTTACAGCTTTTCCAGGTAATTTAAAACTTAGTTCTTCAGGTGGTTTAAAATCTTTATTTTCGTTTAAGATCTTTTTAGAAACTTCTAATAAACTATTTCTATTCATTATTTTTTTATCACTTGGCCTTAAGTATTTCAAAGGTTCTGCTTCAACAGGTGACGTGGCTGTCTTACCATACCCAATGATATCAAAAACTTTTAGGGAAGCAAAATTAGGATCTGATTTTGCTTCATCAGTATCAAGCCATCTTGCTAACATTTCCTTACATCCGCCACCTGCAGGAATTAAACCGACAATAGTTTCAACTAGTCCAACTACAATATTTGTATGCGAAGCTACAAAATTACTTTGCACCATTACTTCGAATCCACCGCCCAATGTTAATCCAGAAGGAGCAGAAATTACTGGGTATTTTGAATATTTTAAATGCTTACATGTTTCTTGGAAGTATTTAATAAATTTTTCAATAGATTTAAAATCATTTTTGTCAGCAAATTGCATTGTGTAAGTTAAGTTTACACCTGCAGAAAATTGCATACTTTCATTAATTATAATTAAAGGTTTATCAGTTGCTTTTTTCAGGGCATCCATGGAGTCATAATCCAGAGCATTAGCTTTAGTGGTAAACTCAACGATATTATAATCATTAAACCTATAAATTTTAGCAGAATCATTTCCATCAGAACTTGATGCTGTTTTCTTAACTTTTCCTAAAGTTTCAATATTTGTATATTTTTGTCTTTCACCATAAAAATTTTCATTCTTAGATTCAGATAATTTTTCCAAGAAACTATTTCCTGAAAAATCATCAACTTTATCAAAGAAATTTTTAACCCCAATTTCTTCAAGCATTTCAAAAGGTCCTTTGGCCCAGTTAAATCCAAGCCTCATTGCTTCATCAATATCATTAAATTCTTTTGTAATTCCTGGAACTAATGAAGATGCATATTTAATTATTTTTGATATTACAGACCAAGCATATTCACCATAATTGTCTTTTCTATTGATCAATCCTTTAAGATCTACCTTGTCTGATTTAACATCAATCTTTTTACTAGGTGAATAATCACCAGACTCTAGATTGATAGCTTCCATAACTTTTATAGCTCCAGTTTTGTTCATTCTATAAAATCCACCTTTTCCTTTTCTTCCAGTGTAGCCAGTCTCAATTAATTTTTTCACTAATGGAATTTCTTTTGCAACTTCGTGAAATTCATCGGTCTCTGGTAATTCTTTGATAAAACTTTTTAATACATCGGCCATCAAATCAATACCGATTAAATCATATAAACCAAATACTCCTGTTTTTGGAATTCCCATTGGTCTTCCAAAAATTGCATCTGCTTCTTCGACTGAAAGTTTCATCTTAAAAGCCTCAGTCATTGCTATTTGCATGGCATAAACACCAACTCTATTTCCTAAAAATCCTGGGGTATCATTACAAACAATAGCTCCTTTACCTAATTCAATTTCACAGAATTCCTTTAACTGATTAATTTTTTTAAGATCATTATTTTCATTTTTTACTATTTCTAATAAACCCATGTATCTAACAGGGTTAAAAAAATGTGTGATACAAAAATCTTTTTTCTCAGTATCTGTTAAATGTTCAGATAAAACTTTTATTGGAATTGAGGATGTATTGGAAGAAACAATAGCCCCCTCTTTTCTTGCTTTAAATATCTTTTCATAAATTTGATGTTTAATATCAATTCTTTCAACTACAGCTTCAACTATCCAATCAGCGTCTTTGACTACACCAAAGTCGTCAGAAATATTTCCAACTTTGATGTTATTAATTTTTGATTTGTCAATTAATAACGGAGGTCTAGACTTATGGATTTTATCTCTTGCTTTTTCACTAATTTCTGTTTTTAAATCAAGTAAAGTTACAGGCACATTTGCATTACATAAATGAGCAGCAATACCACTTCCCATTGTTCCTGAGCCAATCACCACTACATTCTTAATCTTCATTAGATGATTTTTACTATCGGTTTATTCCTCTGAGTCTCTCAGATCTTCTTCTTAAAAGTTCAGCGGTTACTAATATTAATGTTGATAAAATAATTAGACAAGTTGCAACAGCAAGAATAGTTGGACTTAACTGTTCTCTTAGACCTGTCCACATTTGAATTGGTATAGTCGTGTTTTCTAAACCTGCTAAAAATAAAACTACTACAACTTCATCAAAAGAAGTTACAAAAGCAAAAAGTCCTCCAGATATCACACCGGGTAAAATTAAAGGTAAAGTAATTTTCATAAAAGTATTAACTGGATTACTACCAAGACTTGCCGCGGCTCTCGTAACACTATGATCAAATCCTGATAAAGTAGCAGTAACAGTAATAACTACAAATGGTGTACCTAGAATAATATGTGCTAGAACTATACCTGTATGAGTTGCTGCTAAACCAGCTTTAGCCATAAAGAAAAATATTGCTACACCAGAAATAATTAATGGAACAATCATTGGAGATATTAAAACTGCCATGATTATACCTTTGTAGGGCATATGCCTACTACTTAAACCTAGAGCAGCAACTGTTCCCAATAAAACTGAACCAATTGTTGCAAAAATTGCAATGATAAAACTATTTTTGGCAGCTAAGCCCCAAGGATTTTTTGTTCCATAAACCATATCTTTGTACCATCTTAATGAGAAAGCATCTGGGTCTAAACTTTTCATTCCGTCTGAAAAACTTAAAAATTCTTCAGCATTAAAAGATAGTGGAAATATTACAAACAGTGGTGCAATTAAGAAAAAGAAGACAAGACCACAGATTGTTAAATAAAAATAATGCCAAATCCTATAGTGTAGTTCTGTATGTTTTGGTAAAGCCATTCTATTTATCCTAACTTTATATTATCAATTCCAACTAATTTATTATAAACCCAGTAAATTGCTAAAACTCCAGCAAGCAACATTAAACCCATCGCTGATGCAAAACTCCAATCAAGTGTACTTTTCATGTGAAATGCTATTTGGTTACTAATCAATGTTCCTGAAGCTCCTCCAACTAAGGCGGGTGTAATGTAATAACCAATTGCTAATATAAAGCACAGTAAACAACCAGCACCAATTCCAGGAATTGTTAAAGGAAAATAAACTTTCCAAAACGCAACTATTGGTGTTCCACCTAATGATTTTCCAGCCCTCATTAAGCTTGGTGAAATAGTTTTCATAACACTGTAAAGTGGTAAAACCATAAAAGGCAACAGAATCTGTGTCATTGCAACATATGTCCCTGTTTTATTGTACATCATCTCAGGCCTTGCATCATCAGCAACTAAACCTATTCCTACAAAGAAATCATTTACGACACCTTGCTGTTGTAACAAAATCATCCAGCTAGCAGTTCTTACAAGAAGAGACGTCCAAAACGGAAGCAACACGCAGATCATTAGTAAGTTACTATACTTCATGGGTAAAGTAGCTAACAAATGAGCTATTGGGTAAGCCATCAAAAAACAAAATAGCGTTACAAAAAATGCAATTTCTAAAGTTCTAAGCCATAAAATTCTGTGAATTCTTCTATCCTCAGAAACACTAACAATTTCCCCATTTTCATTTTTAAACATATCCATACCTTTTAGATATTTTTGACTTGTATATGCTGGGGCTCTTCGTTTAATTGCTTTCCAATATTCAACATCAGCCCATCTTTTATGGACTGCCATTATTTGTTCTTTATAATTTCCTTCTTCAAAGTTTTTTGATTTTCTTCTAAGTTTTTTAATAATACTTTTAAATCCATTTTTTGTATAATTAAGTTGAGTTGATAATTTACCTTCACGCTTTTCATCAACTAATTGTCTAAAGTCTAAATAGAAGGCTTTAAAAACATCTTCTTCTGGTAATTCTTTTCCATCCCACTTTTCCATCGCTTTAAATGTTTTAGGGAGCATTTCAGTCACCATTTTATCATCAACACTTCTCATAAGCATATCACCAATTGGAAACACGTAAGTAATAATCAAAAATAATAATAGTGGAGCAACAAGTAAAAAAGCTTTTATCTTGTTTCTTCTCTCGGCTTTCTTAAGACTTACTTCTAAAGGTATACCGTCTGTCGTTAAAATTTTTTGTGTTTCTGAGCTCATAAATAAAAAGGGCGGTTATCAAATAACCGCCCTTAAATTATAATATATAATTAAGTTTAATAAAACTTAAATTATAGACCAGCTTTCATAGCTTCCCACTTCTCACCTAGCTCTGTTCCGTTGTCAGCCCAGAAAATAGGGTCAACTAAGAAATAGTTTTTAGTGTTTTGTGGTGCAGTTGGCATTTGTGGTACCATGTTAGTTTTACCATCTTTATACCATGGCTCTCCTGCTTCCATAATCGCTATAGAAGATTTTCTCCAAGGAGCGTATGCAATGTATTTTGCACTTCCTGCTAACATCTCTGTACTAGTCATCATAGCTAAAGCTTTTTTAGCCATACCATTAGCATCGTTTGGTCCACCCTTAACTTGTACGAAATACTCGTAGTCAAGACCTTGTCCATCCCATACTTGTACGATTGGTGCACCTTCTCCAACTTCTGCATTGAAGAATCTACCATTCCAACCTGTAGCCATTACAACTTCACCCGAAACTAATAGTTCTGGTGGTTGAGCACCTGCAGACCAAAATACACATCCACCTTTTGGATCTGTGCATAATTCTTTGATCTTGTTCATAGCTCTATCAACACCTTTTTCAGTATTTAAAGCTTTGTAGATTTTTGCTCCACCTTTTCCTGGTTTAATTCCATCTGCAGCTAAAGCGATTTCTAAGTTTGTTAGAGCGCCTTTGTAGATAGCTCTTTTTCCAGGGAATTTTTTAGTGTTAAAGAAATCTTTGATAGTCTTTGGAGTGCCTTTAACATTGTTTTTGTTATAAGCGTAGTTCCAAGAATATAAAATGTTTCCTACAGCACATTTACTTGGCATTGCAGTAAAGAAATCTTTACTTGCAGGAGTTCCATCTGGTGCAGGTGGGAAATCTTTGTCAAAATCAAATTCAACAAATAATCCTTCATCACATCCATTGATAGTATCCATTGCAAATACGTCGATTATATCCCACGTAATTTTGCCAGCTTCTTTTTGTGCTTTGATCTCAGATAATCCACCTGAATAATCAACCCAATTGATAGTTATACCAAGGGCTTTACCAGTAGGATCACCATAACCTAACTTTTGAGACTCTGTGTAAGCTCCACCCCAAGACACTGCAGTTACTGCAAATGCTGAAGTAGTTACAGAGATAGCAAAAGAAATGGCTAGTAATAATTTACTAAGTGTTTTCATTTTTCCTCCGTTTAAACGTTTTTTTATAAAAGTAGATTACAACAAGATCGATAATGAGAGTCAACAGCCCTTTTTGTAAGTTATACAAGATGTAATTGGTGTTTATTTTGGGTCTAATGCTCTAGCATCTTCACTATTCCAACCAATCTTGATTTCATTACCTAATTTAATATCAAGATTAGATGAACTATTTGGTACTTTGAGAATAAATTCAGAATTTCCTAATAAATTAATTCTGACTCTAGTATGGTCACCATGGTAAATAACTTCTTCAATTTTTCCGTTATGAACATTATCCATCTTATCACTTGGATTAATTAAAGCTCTCTCAGGTCTTAAAGATACGGTAGTTTTATCCCCTTTTCCTTTAACAGAAATAGGATTTGCTAATATTTCTGCATTAGCTAACTTCACTTTACATTTTCCACCAGAAATATCTGACACTTCTCCAGCAAAAGTATTATTTTCTCCAATAAATTCTGCAACAAATGAATTAACTGGTTTTTCATACAGTTCATCAGGACTTGAGAGCTGTTGAACTTTACCATCATTGAAAACTGCAATACGATTTGACATTGTAAGAGCTTCACTTTGGTCATGTGTTACATAAACAACAGTCACACCAATACTTTCATGAATATGTTTAATTTCATACTGCATACTCTCTCTCAAATTTTTATCTAAAGCACCCAGAGGTTCATCCATTAAAACTAGTTGTGGATCAAATACTAGTGACCTCGCTACTGCAACTCTTTGTTGCTGTCCCCCAGACAATTGACCTGGCATTCTTTGAGCAAATCCTTGCAGTGAAACCATTGATAGAGCTTTATCAATTTTCTTATCTGCTTCATCTTTAGGAATTTTTCTAACTCTTAAAGGAAATGCTAAATTTTCATAAACTGTCATATGTGGAAACAAAGCGTAATTTTGAAATACCATTCCGATACCTCTTTTATGGGGTGGAATACTTGAAATTGCTTTTCCGTCTAAATAAATTTCACCATGGGTTGGTGTTTCAAATCCAGCCAACATCATTAAACAAGTAGTCTTACCAGAACCAGAAGGTCCTAACATAGTAACAAACTCTCCTTCTTCAATGTCTAATTGAAGATCTTTTACGACAAGTATTTTACCGTCATAACTTTTATCTACTTTGTCAAATTTTACGAATTCTTTATTCATTGAAATAAAATTATGAATTTAAAACATTTGTAAGTGTAAATATCAACCCCTAATAACTAGCTTTTCACATGAAGTTCTTTAGAAAAGTTACAAAATAATTCATAACCCTTATCTGTAACTCTAATTGCTTCAGATGCTTCAACTCCCCAATTCCCAAATTGCATCACTGCAATCATATGAAAAGTAACATTAGGTTGTAAAACCGTCATATCATCTTTAGAAATATTTAAAGTATGCTCGCCCCAATCAGGTGGATATCCTATACCAATGGAATATCCAGTTCTTGAAGTTTTATCTATTCCATATTTATCTAACACTTTCCAAAAAGCTTGAGCAACATCATCAGCAGTATTTCCTGCTTTAACTAGATCTATTCCTGCTTGAAGCGCTTCATTAGTCTTCTTCATAGTATCAATTTTTTTTTGGTCTGGTTTTCCTAGTAGAACTGTACGAGCCATAGGACAGTGATATTTTTTATTAACACCTGATAATTCAATAATTGTAGCTTCTCCTTCAACAAATTTATCCTCTGACCACGTTAAATGTGAAGCAGATGTACCTTTTCCAGTTGGTATCATTGGAACTATTGATGAATAATCTCCTCCAAAATCAGGAGTTCCTTTTATTAATGTAGTATATATTTCTGAAACTGCATCGCATTGTCTTACTCCTGGACTGATAACTTCAAAAGCCTTTTTCATTCCTAGTTGAGAAATTTGAGATGCAGCTTTCATAAATTTTATTTCTGCATCAGATTTTACAACTCTAACCCAATTTACTAACCGCTCACAATCCAAAATTTTTGCATTTGGTAAACCTTGTTTAATTTTCTCGTAACAATAAGCGGTGAAATAATGACTATCCATTTCAAGTCCTACTGAGAGTTTGTCCCACTTTCTTTCTTTAATAAGATCTACTAAAGCATCATAAGGGTGTAACGGCCATGTATGAATATATTTTTCATGATACTTAATTATATTTTCATCTTTTAGATAGGTTTTTATATATGCGCCTCCCGCATCTTGATTTCTAACAAAACAAATTGGTTCATCGGCGTTTATATGTACCATTACACATTGAGCATAATAAAATGACCAAGCGTCATAACCTGTTAAATAATTCATATTAGATGGATCTTGTGAGATTAAAAGTTCAATACCTTTTTTCTGCATTGAAGCTTGGACTTTTTTTAATCTTGATTTGTATTCTTCTCTAGTAAAATTCATAATCTAATTATTAAATAATTCACCGTAGCCTTCAACTTTACTTTTAAAATCAATCTGTTTAAGTGTGTCCCATATTAAAGTTTGATTGCTAGATAAAACAATTTTACTCATTTTTTTTTCTAGATCTTTAATAATTGATAACACGGGTAACGCAGTACAAGAAACAAACAATGCATCACTATTTAACAAATCTATTTTATTTAAAACATCAAATAAATGATCTGGATTAACTTTTCCTATATCTAAATCTGAGGCTATATCAAAATAAGTTAGTCCAGTGATTTCTATATTTTCTTTTTTAAAATAATTAATTACTGACTGATTTATTTCATCTGTATAAGGTGTGAATACAGATAATTTATTTATCTTAAGTGCCTTTAATGCATTAATTGCAGATGTAATTGGTGTTGTAACTTTTGTATTTGGTTTTGTTGAATTAACTTTTTCATAAATAGATGCATATCCTGCAGCAATTGTTCCTGAAGTACATCCATAGGCTATACAATCAATTTTTTGATCAGGTAAGATATTCTTAACAACTTTAGGAATATCATCTGCCATTTTTTTTAATGTTTCATTTGTTAAGGGATTGTAACTTTGAATTCTGTTACAAAATAAGTCTATGTCTTTACCATAAATTATATTGTTAAAATCTTTTTCAATCCTAAAATCACTTGCTAAAGTAATTAATCCTACCCTTGGGTTATGTTTTTTAATAAATTTTGGTTCTATTTTAGTTAGTTTCATTTAATTGCTGATTAAATATATATTGATTAAATAGTCTAGTTAAATTACAGTCTTGATTGAGCGATACATAACTCGTCGATATTTACAAAATACGAAAGTGGGATCGATCGTCTTAGATTTGATTATTTAAGGAGGTTCGAATGAAATTTGGTTATTTTTGCAACACCACGAATTGGAATCACAAGCCATATAATCAACTACTTGATGAAACTAAAGAGATCACAACTTTTTGTGATGAAAATAATTGGGACTCAATTTGGTATACTGAGCATCATTTTAATCATGAAGGAATGGAGTCCTGTACTAATCCATTAATGATGGGTGTTGATGCAGCAGCTAGAACTAAACAAATAAGAATTGGACAAGCCTGCAATGTCATTACATTTCATAACCCAATAAGATTAGCAGAAGACATAGCTTTACTAGATCAATTATCAGGTGGCAGAGTTGATGTAGGTATTGGCCGAGGGATTTATGGAAGAGAAGCAATAAATATGAATAAAGAGGCTGATCTTAAAGACCAAGCTAAAAATTTTAGACTATTCGAAGAGTCTTTAACAATCATGAAAAAAGCTTGGACAGAAGAGTTTTTTAATCACCAAGGTGAATTTTATACTTATCCATCACCAAACTTTGTTTGGCAACATGATATGAGTCCGCCAAGTGAAAAATTTTTAGATACAAAAACAAATGAAATAAAAAAAATAAGTATCGTTCCTAAACCAAAACAATCACCGCATCCTCCTATTTGGCAAGTTGTTGATGGCGCTAGATCAATTGAGTGGGCTGCACAGAATGGTTTAAATACAATTATGTGGATACCAACTGTTAAAGCTTTAAAGAAAAGATTTGAAATTTATAGAGATGCAAAATCAAAGGCTGAAAATAGAGATGTTCCATTAGGAGAAGGTATATCTTTAGTAAGAGATATGTTTGTTGCTGAAACTATGGAAGAAGCAGAAAAAATGGCTGGTGAACACATCATTAATTATATGAAATGGGTTTGTCATTGGAGAGGCTTAGGAAATCACATGGATCCTGGCGAAGAACTTCCTGAGACAAAACATAAATTGGATTTACTAAACTATGATTTTCTTCATAAAAGAAATTTATTATTTGGTACTCCTGAGTATGTTGTTAGTAAAATTAACGAATTAAAATCTGAATTAAATTTACAAAATCTACAAGTTTGGTCAAACTTCCCCGGTATAGATCATAAAGCTTGCATGAGAAGCATTAAATTATTTAATGACGAGGTAATTCCAAAAATTAATTTAGACTCTTCTAATATAGAAAAAGCAAGTTAATGGATTTAGAACTTAGAAAGTTTACAAAGTTTGTTGATAAAACTTTCATTGAGGGTGGAAAGAAAGCTAAAGAACCAGTCTTATTAGTATCAGTAGCTGCTGTGTTCAAAAATCCTTGGGCTGGAAAAGGTTTTGTCGAAGATTTAAAACCAATCATTTTAGATTTGGCTCCAAAACTTGGTGATATTTTAGTTCCAGAATTAATAAAAGAAATTGGATCACCAGAAAAAATTTTAGCTTATGGTAAAGCAGGAACTGTTGGCTTAAACGGTGAAATTGAACATGCATCAGCATTCATTCATACCTTAAGATTTGGAAATAAATTTAGAGATGCTGTTGGTGGAACATCTTATTTAAGTTTTACAAACACTAGAGGTCCTGCAGGCTCTAAAATATCTATACCAATGATGCATAAAACCGACTCAGGTTTAAGACCTTATTATTTAACTCATGAGTTTACAATTCACGATGCACCATTTGATGATGAAATAGTAATTGCAATCGGAGGTGCTTCAAGTGGTAGAGCACATGCCAGAACTGGAGATCGTTATCAAGATATGAAAGAAATGGGTTTAGATCCAAAATAATTTAATGTCTGATAATTTTGATTCAAATCAAAATCACTATTTTTTTTTAAAAAAAAACACAACTCCATTGGTTTTTATTCATGGAGTTGGCCTTGATCATCAAATGTGGCAATCACAAATTAGTAAATTAAATGAATTTTCTATAATTACATATGATTTATTGGGTCATGGAAAAACACCTTGTAAAAAAGAAAAGTTAACCTTCAATGATTTTACGAAACAACTTGATGAAATACTAAATAATCTCCAAGTAGATAAGATTAATCTTGTTGGGTTTTCTCTTGGATCTCTAATAGCCTTAGACTTTGCCTCAAATTACCAAGATAAAGTTAATAAGCTTATATTAATCGGGACAACTTATAAAAGATCTGAATCTGAAAGAGCACTAGTTTTAGATAGATATAACCAAGCTAAACTAAATAAACCAATATCAAAACAAGCACTAAAAAGATGGTTTAGTGATAATTATCTAGAAAACAATCCTTCTACTTACGATTTGTTTATGAAAATACTAACTAAAGAACCCGAGGATCATAAAAACTTTCTTAAAGCTTACGAATTATTTGCTAATCACAACGATAATTCATTAATAATCAAAAAAATTACTTCAAAGACTTTAATTATGACTGGATCTAATGACCCAGGATCGACTCCAAAAATGTCTCAAGAATTAGCTAAAGACCTACCTAATTCAATTTTTATTGAAATTAAAAATGGAAAACATCTTTGTAGTATAGAGTGTGCAGATGATGTTAATATGAATATCAAGAATTTTATTAATAATTAAATGCAAAAAATTCAAAATTTTAAAATGTATATAAATGGTGAGTGGGTAGACTCCTCATCGGGTAAGAAAATACAAACTCTTAACCCAGAAAACAATGAGGTGTGGGCAACAGTTCCTGAAGCTAATGAGAAAGATGTAGATAAAGCTGTTCAATCAGCACAAAATGCTTTTGAAAATAGTTGGTCAATACTTCACCCGAGAGATAGAGCAAAATACTTAAGATTAATTGCAGATCAACTAAGAGAAAATGCAGAGCATCTTGGAAAAATAGAAACTATAGATACTGGAAAAATTTATAGAGAAACAAAAACCCAGGCTAATTATATTGCAGAATATTATGATTATTTTGCTGGACTGGCTGACAAAGTTGAAGGAACTGTAGTTCCAATTGATAAACCTGACATGCAAGTTACTACAACAAGGATACCGATTGGTGTTGTAGCAGCAATTATTCCTTGGAATTCTCAAATGCTATTGACTGCTGTAAAGCTTGCTCCTGCACTTGCTATGGGAAATACAGTAGTAATAAAAGCATCAGAACTTGCCCCAGTAACCCTTTTAGAATTTGCAAAATTAATAGAAAAAACTGGAATACCCAAAGGAGTAATTAATATAATTACCGGATTAGGAGAACCATGTGGTAAAGCACTAACTACACACAATTTTGTGGAAAGAATTGCATTCACTGGTGGCCCTGAAACAGCCAAACATATTGTAAAAAATTCTGCTGAAAATTTATCACAAGTAAGTTTAGAACTTGGTGGAAAAAGTCCTGTCGTAGTGTTTGATGATGCTGATCAAGAAAATGCTTTAAATGGAATTACTGCAGGAATATTTGGTGCTAGTGGGCAAAGTTGTATTGCTGGATCAAGACTCTATTTACAATCTAAAATCTATAATGAATTTTTAGACAAATTGATAACTAAAGCAAAAAAAATAAAATTAGGTGGACCTATGGAGGAAGATACTCAGATGGGACCTTTAAATAGTTTTAAACAATTAGAAAATATAGAAAAAAATATTAAGGCAACTACTGAACAAGGTGGAAAAATAAGATGTGGTGGTGAGAGATCATCTGTTTCAAATAAAGGTTATTATTTTCCTGCAACAATTATTGAATGTGAAAATCATAACCTTCCAGTAGCAGAGAATGAATTGTTTGGACCAATATTATCCGTTATGAAATTTGATAAAGAAGAAGAAGTTATAAAAAAAATGAATGATAACAAATATGGATTATCATCTGGAGTTTATACATCTAACTTTGCAAGAGGCCTTAGGGTTTCAAAAGCAATAAGAGCTGGGATAGTATTTATAAATACTTATCGATTAATATCTCCAATGGCACCTTTTGGTGGAATTAAAGATAGTGGCTATGGAAAAGAAGCGGGTATCGAGTCAATTAAAGAGTATACGAGAATTAAAACAACTTGGTATAACTCCTCTGATAAGCCAATGTCTGATCCATTCACAATGGGTTAATGATTTGCCAATCAAACATTTATTAATTTTACTCTTTATAATGGCTGCACATGGTAGTGCTTTTCCTGTAGCTAAATTGGCTTTAAACAATTCGGTACCACCAATACTAATGGCGTCCCTGCGTATGGCATTAGTGTTATTGATTTTAATTCCATTTTGGAAGTTCAAATTACCAAAAAAAAAATATTATAAGTCCTTAATATTCTTTTCATTATCTATGGGAGTAATGGTTTACGTATTTATGAACTTATCATTATTCCATTCTTCTATAATTTCTCCAATAATACTAGGATCACAATTGGCAATTCCATTTGGTATTATTGCAAGTGCTTTTATACTTGATGAAAACATCAGTAGAAAAAAGTGGATATTAATTTTTACTTCTTTTTTAGGGATTCTAATAATATTTTTTGATCCAAAACTAACTGACAATTTTCTTGGTTTATTATTTGCGAGTTTAATGGCATTATTTTTTGGGTTAGCACAAGTTTACTCTAGACAATTAAAAGATTTAAGTATCAGTCTAATTAATGCAAGCACAGGTCTTTTTGGTTTTGTTATTTTAATTTTTATTTCATCAATATTAGAAGGTGAGGTAATTAAGAATATCAGACTAATTGAAATGGAGTCTTGGATATTAATTTCATACCAAGCAATTATTGTTTCTTTATGTGCACATCTATTAATGTTCTATTTGTATAAATTTTATACAGTAGGTAAAATTTTTCCCTTCTATTCCTTGTTTCCAATCTTTGGTATTTTGCTAAGTTTTCTTATATTTGGAGAGGTTCCGTCATTCTTATTTGTAATAGGCGGCATTATTGTGATTAGTTCTGTAATCTTTCTGCATAAAATAAGTTAAATTGGTTATTGAAAATTTTTTGAAAATTAGATTTAATTTATCTTTTATAAATTGTTAACAATTAAAAGGAAGATAATGAAAAAACTATTTATTGCTGCTTTTATATTCGTTTCAACTTTTACAACGAATACATTTGCAGATGTTAAAATGGGAATTATATTAGGATTTACTGGTCCTATTGAATCTCTAACACCAGCAATGGCTGCCTCTGCTGAGCTTGCTTTCAAAGAAGCTTCAGACTCAGGATCACTATTAGGTGGGGAAACTATTTCAGTAGTAAGAGCAGATTCTACTTGTGTGGACTCAGCAGCGGCAACCGCAGCAGCTGAAGGTGTTATTGCGCAAGGTGTAGCGGCTATTATGGGCGCAGACTGTTCAGGTGTAACTGGAGCAATAGCTTCAAATGTTGCTGTACCAAACGGTGTAGTAATGATTTCACCATCAGCTACATCACCAGGATTAACTACTTTAGATGACAAAGGGTATTTCTTCAGAACTGCTCCATCTGATGCTAGAGGTGGTCAAATTTTAGCTGATATTACGAAAGATAGAAAAGTTAAAAGTGTTGCAATCACTTATACTAACAATGACTATGGAAAAGGTTTAGCAGATGTTTACAAAGCAGCTGTTGAAGCTCATGGTATCAAAGTAACTACTGTAACCGCTCATGAAGATGGTAAAGCGGATTACTCTTCTGAAGTAGCAACTCTTGCTTCAGCAGGTGGTGATGCAGTAGCTGTAATTGGTTACTTAGACCAAGGTGGTAAAGGAATTATCCAAGCCTCTCTAGACTCTGGTGCGTTTGATAAATTCATTTTATCTGATGGTATGATCGGTCAGTCGTTAGTTGATGCATTTGGAAAAGACTTGAAAAAATCTTTTGGTTCAATGCCAGGTTCAACTGGTAAAGGTGCAGGTGTATTCGGTAATGTAGCAAAAGCTGCTGGTATCGATAGCTCAGGTCCTTACACTGGTGAATCTTATGATGCTGCTGCTTTAATTATTTTAGCAATGCAAGCAGGTGGATCAGCTGATAGAGCATCAATTGCAAAAAATGTGATGGATGTTGCTAATGGTCCTGGAACAAAAATTTATCCAGGTGAACTAAAAAAAGGTTTGGATTTACTAGCAAAAGGTAAAAAAGTTGATTATGAGGGTGCAACTGGAGTTACTTTTACTAGCGTCGGTGAGGCTGAAGGTTCTTTCTTAGAACAAGAAATTAAAGGCGGAAAATTCAAAACTAAAAAACAAAGATAATTTATCTTAAAATTTAAACCCCCAGCATTGGTTTGTTGGGGGTTTTTTTTAAAAAAAAATATATTTATCTGCTATATACAAAGCCCAAGCTATTGCAGCACCTGTTATAATATATTTCATAATTTCATTTTATTTCTATTTTTTCAGGAAGTATACCTTTTGGTCTGTATCTCATAATTAATAATAAGCCTATTCCCATCATTAAAAACCTAAAGTAAGGAACACTTTCAATTAAATGTTGTTTTAAAAAATGAGTATCAGCTAATCCAGATGTAGTTAGATTAATTACAAAGAGTGCAATTGGTGCAGCTTCAATCCATAAAAACCAAACTGCGAAACCACCTAAAATTGCACCAAAATTATTTCCACTTCCTCCAACAATTACCATTACCCAAATTAAAAAAGTATATCGCATTGGTCTGTAGCTTCCAGGGGTAAATAACCCATCTTGAGTTACTAACATTGCTCCGGCAATTCCAACTATAGCTGAGCCTAAAACAAATATTAGAAGATGTTGCTTAACAACATTTTTACCCATGGCATTTGCTGCCTCTTCATTATCTCTTATCGCTCTCATCATTCGTCCCCATGGAGAATAAAGAGCTTTCTGTGTTAATATTAAAAGAATAATTACTACAACTAAAAATAATCCTGAATAACAAAGTTTTACGAAAATTGAAGAACCTTCAATAACCAACTGGTTAAGTGCACTTTGTCTTTCTGAAAAATCTTGTATCAAATTTAATTTACTGAAATTAAATTTTTCAATTAAATTTATGAACCAATCTGTTTGCTGAAGATCTACTTCATATGGTGCTGGGCGCTTCAGGCCTATTACATTTTTAACACCTCTTGTTAACCAGTCTTCATGTTTAATAATTGCTATTACGATTTCTGAAATAAGTAGAGTTGCTATTGCTAAGTAATCAGCTCTTAGGCCTAAAGCTACTTTACCAATAATAAAGGCTAAACCACCTGCAAATACTGCCCCTACTATCCATGAAAAAATAATTGGTAATCCAAAGCCACCAAGAAAACCTGTTTTAGCAGGATTTACTTCTTCTATTGCTTCAATACCAGGCTCAGAAATAAATCTAACTAAAATAATTCCTGAAATGATAATTGTGGCAATTATATAAGTTCGAAGTTTTGATTTATCATATTTTTTTAAAACATATCTTATAGCCAATACCATTCCTATAATTAAGAATAAGCTAAGTAAAATATTAGAACCTCCTACACTCCAAGCTTCCTGAACTGGATTAACTGAAATTAAAACTGCTGCTAAGCCACCTAAAGCTGTATAACCCATTATTCCAAAATTAATTAGACCAGCATAACCCCATTGGATATTAGCACCCATCGTCATGACAGCTGAGATTAAACAAAGATTAAATATTGATAAAGCAATATTCCATGACTGAAATATTCCAACAAGTATGATTAATCCCATCATAATACTGTAGGCAGCAATTACGTTTAGGTTTTTTCTCACAATACCTTACCTTTAAATATTCCAGACGGTCGGTATAACAACACAATTACTAATATTGAAAAAGAAACTGCAAATTTGTAATCGGTTGAAAGTAACTGAACTAAACCATCAGGCTCCATACTTTCTGGTAAAACATACATAAAAAATTTCTTATAAGCATATGTTAAAAATATTTCGGAGAAAGCAATTACATATCCTCCTAAAAATGCTCCAAAAGGATTACCAATTCCCCCAACTATTGCTGCAGCGAATATGGGTAGCATATTGTTAAAGTATGTGAATGGTTTAAAGCTTTTGTCTAAACCATAAAGAGTTCCGCCAATAGTTGCTAATATTCCAGCAATTATCCAAGTAATCATAACTATTTTTTTGGGATCTATTCCTGAGAGTAAAGCTAGATCTTCATTGTCCGAATAAGCTTTCATACTTTTTCCAGTCTTAGTTTTGTTCAAAAACCAAAAAAGAGTTGAAACTAAAATTAGTGTTACCAGTATAGTTAATATTTGAGTTGATTTAATTGCAAGACCTTCATTTAAACCTGTAATTTCTTTAAATTCACCTGCTTTAATTATGAATTTCTCACCATCAAAAAATCTTCTATCTGAAGGCCCTATAATAATTCTTACTACTGCTTGAGTAACAAACATCACACCTATACTAACCATAGCAAGTTGAACAGGTGGGCTTTTTTGATTTCTATAGTATTTGAAAACAAATTTATCAATCAATAGCATATAAAAAATCATAAAAATGATTGCAAATGGAATAGCTATAAGTGCTGTTGGCAAAACACCCAACGAAACACCCAAGGATTGAAAATACCAAGTAAACAAAATTGCCGCCATAGTTCCAAATGACATCATGTCCCCGGTAGCAAAATTGGCAAATCTTAAAATACCATAAATCAATGTCACGAATATTGCGCCTAGTGCTAACTGTGAACCATAAGTTAAAGCTGGAATAAATATATAGTTTAGTAAAAGAATAATTGCGTTTATAAAATCCATTTAACCACCTAAGAATGAGCTTCTTACTCTTGAGTCATTCAACAATTCCTTTCCCGTACCAGAATAACGATTCTCTCCTGTTACTAATACGTATCCTCTATCAGAAATGTTTAATGCTTGTTTGGCATTTTGTTCAACCATAAGTATGGCAACATTAGTTTTTTTTACTTTTATTATATGATCAAATAACTCATCCATTACTATCGGAGAAACTCCAGCTGTAGGTTCATCTAACATTAATACTGAAGGCTTTATCATCAATGCTCTTCCTAAAGCAACTTGTTGTCTTTGTCCTCCTGATAGCTCTCCAACTAATTGATTTCTTTTTTCTTTTAAAATTGGAAATAAATCAAAAATATCATCTATCAATTTTTTTAAATCTTTATCAAATAAAAATGCTCCCATCTCCAAATTTTCCTCAACAGTCATACCTGCAAATACATTTTTAGTTTGAGGTACAAATGAAATTCCTTGTTTCACTCGATCTTGGGGTGACAAGTTTGAAATATCTTTTCCATCTATAGTTACTGTACCTGACTTTAAATTAAGAAGTCCTAACATAGCCTTCATAGCTGTAGATTTTCCTGCACCGTTGGGTCCAAGAATAGATACAATTTCCCCCCTATCAACAGTAACAGAACATGAGTGAATAATATCAGGACCATTTCCATAACCACCAGTCATTTTATTTCCCTCAAAGAAAGCCATCAGTTTTTATCCTTTAATTTTGATCCTCTACCTAAATAACTCTCTATAACCTTTTGATCTTTTTTTGCGTTTTCTACAGTACCCTCGAATAAAACTGAACCTTCCGCCATAACAATAACTGGATCACAAAGTCTCCCTATAAAATCCATATCATGTTCAATCATACAAAAAGTATAACCTTTTTCTTGATTTAATTTTTGAATTGCAGTGCCTAAATCTTTAAGCAATGTTCTATTAACTCCAGCACCAACCTCATCTAATAATACTAATTTTGCATCAACCATCATTGTTCTACCAAGCTCTAAGAGTTTTTTTTGACCTTCAGATAGATTTCCAGCAAGTTCATTTGAAAGGTGACTTAAATTTAAAAATTCTACTACCTCTTTTGCTTTTTCTTTAATTAAATTTTCTTCTTTCGCAACAAGAGAAGGTTTTAACAAAACATTCGTTAATTTTTCACCAGATTGATTTCCAGGTACCATCATTAGATTTTCTAGGACAGATAAATTCGTAAATTCATGTGCAATTTGAAAAGTTCTCAATAAACCTTTAGAGAATAATTCATATGATGGAGTATCTGTAATATCTTCATTATTAAATTTAACATTTCCATTAGATGATTTTAAATTTCCAGCTATTAAATTAAATAAAGTTGTTTTACCAGATCCATTCGGACCTATGATCCCTGTGATAGTTCCCCTTTTTACTTTTAATGAACAATCCGATACAGCAGCCAATCCTCCAAAAAATTTTGAAAGATTATTAATTTCTAAAATATTTTGAGACATTAATTATTTATTCAATCTTTTGTGAATACTGTTTAAAGTATTAACAACAGATTTATAAACACCTTTTTTTGACATCGTATTAAGACCTTGTTGGTTAAGTCCCTTTGGTGTTTGAGACTCTTTCACTAAATATTTTAAATCCTTGTTAGAATTTACAACTGCATCCTCTGACAAAGCTAAAAATAATGAAGTTATATATTTTTGAGCATCTTGTTTCTTTATGCCTTTTTTTACAAGCCAATTACTCATTACTCTTAACATTTCGTAATAAGACGCCATCATCCCAGATGTCGACCAAAAATTAATAGACAGTTTTTCATTTTTAATTTCTATGGTAGATCCAATTTTATCAAAAAAACTTTTTACTTGTCTATTAGGTGGACAAATAGGAACTGGGCCTTTCTTGATAGAAATTGGAGGCAGTGGTATTGCTCTAACAATTTTAGATTTTACTTTGATCATTTTTTTAAGTTCAGAAAGATTTATTGTTGAAATAAAACTTATAATTGTTTGATTAGATTTAAATTTTAAGTCTTTAATAATTTTATCTCCTACTTTTGGAGTGACAGATAAAAATATCCAATTTGATTTGTTAATTACATCTTGATTGTTTTTCGCAATACTTACTTTTTTAAATTTTTTCTTTAAATTGTTTGCTATTCTCTTATTTCTTGGTGATACTATTATTTGTCTAAACTTTATCTTAGATTTACATACTCCTAAAATAACTGAAGAAGCTATTTTTCCTGTTCCAATAAATCCTAATTTCATAAATTTATAAATTTCTTATTTAAGGGATGATAGTTTAATTTTGGAAAAATGAACCCCTAATTCTCAAGAGTTCTCTGCTCAAATCTTTGTTTTCTTTGAATGGACGTCTGCCATGTAACCAAAAATAATTGTTTGCTACAATAGCTGAGCCGACTGGTAATTTTGTTATGACTTTATTTTTACTCTCCTCCAGACAATCAGATAGTTTTTGCAAAAAATTTCCTTGAGACATATTTTTTGGTTCAGGAAATTGATCAATGTATGAAATTTGAGCTTTTCCATTTTCATCTTTTGAAAATACTGGATGTTCAACTTTATAATCTATATTTTTACTTTTTGGTGAAGACCAAACAAAATTTTCTTTACCCACTGGATCGTTAAATAATTCCTCACAGTATTCCCAATCATCTAAGTGTAGCATTGCTGTTTCACCACCTTCAGCATTTTTTTCTTCAATCTTTGTCATCAAAAGCCAATCGGTTACTTCTTTTACATATGTTCCATCAGTATGAAGATCCATGTTGGTATAAGCTTTTCTTAAATATGAGTCACTCTTATCTACATGTTTTACATGAAATCTTGCATAGTACTTTCCTGCCATAGAGTCATGATTGGGGTTACCAATTAAATGAGATATTGCAGTAGACAACTTGACCAAAAAGATATCATCAATATTAGAATTTTTATCTTCTGGACCAATTATAAAACACCCTAATTTTCTATCTCTGATAATTTTATTTAATAAAATACTAAGTTTATTCTGAGTTAAGTCATCTAAACTTTTTGCAATTGTAAATCTCGTAAATGGTTTGTACTCAATTGCTGTTAGATCAAATTTTTTAAAAGGGAAAATTAATTTTTCAATAGTTTCATTTTTAATCTTAATATCGATTATTCTAGGGGAAACTTTATTGGGTAAAATTTCAAATCCTGATATGTCATTCATAATTAAAATAATTTATCCAATTATAACAAGTTTTTAAAGTCTTAAAAATAATTATTAATTAAGCTCATTGCAATTGCTGAAAATACTGTAGGGTAAACAAAGTTTTTTTTTGTAACAAAAAAAATCCCTAAACTCAACATGACAACTAAAATTCTACTTAAATAACTTGCGTCAGATAACGCCCCAACAGGAAATATTATAGTTCGTGCAATAAGCGCTGCTAGTGTTGAATAAGCCAAACAATTGAACCAACGAAATATTTTTGAAGTTTCTTTAATTCTAATTGATGACAAAACTCCTAAGAATCTTGATATATAAGTTGCCAATGAAGTTACAATTATTGATAATAGAATATTAATTGACATTTTTTTCTCCAATTAAATAAGATATCGATCCTGCAATTAATCCTCCAAGTAAAATTGACCATTCTGGTGAAAAAAAATAAAAAAACGGACCTAATATTCCTCCAAGGATAACTGATAAACTAATTTGAATTGTTTTCATCGCTCCTACCAACATACATGTAAAATAGATTGGATTTAAAATAGCTAAACCCATTAACATATCTTTATTTAGATAATCAGATAAATAAAAACCAAGAATTGTTGACACAACTGCAACACTCCATGTTGCAGAACCTATGCCTATCCAGAAATCAACTCGATCTTTTTTTTCAATCGTCTCATAGTTACTTTTCATAATTAACCAAGCTGAGACAGCAATGAAATGACAAGATAAATAATATTTCCATTTTGGTTGTTTTTCATCCATCATCAAAGGGAATAAAGAAACTGCCATTGGATAAAGTCTTGCATTAACAAACCAAACTGCAATAAAAATACTTAGCAACGAAGCACCTACTAAAATTGACTCAGCCATGACTAATGAGCCTGGTAAAGCATAAATTAACATTGTAGAAAAAATGCTTTCCTGAATATTAAAACCTATATTTTTAAGAAGCGCACCAATAGCGATGAAACAACATCCTAGTGCTATTGCGGGACTATCAGGTTTTAAAATTGATTTAAATCCTCTAAAAAATAATTCTTTTTTAATCATTAACCGCCTAAAAATAAGCGACCGACATCAGGATTATTTAAAAGATCGTCTCCTTTACCAGCTATTGCAGTTTGTCCAGAAACCAAAACATAACCAATATCTGCAAACTCAAGACCTTTTTTTGCATTCTGCTCTACAAGAATAATAGTTTTTTTTTCATTCTGTTGTAGATCTCTCAAAATTTCAAATACCATATCTATATATCTAGGCTCTAAACCAATTGATGGTTCATCAACTAATAAAACTGATGGTTTCATCACTAATGCTCTAGAAATTTCCAATAATCTTCTTTCTCCCCCAGATAATACTTTTGCTGGTTGATATCTTCTATTTCCTAATCTTTCATATTTTTGAAGAATTTTTTCTGCTTCTTCATAAGACTCTTCTGTTTTATCTTTAATAAACCCGCCCATTAATAAATTTTCTTCTACTGTCATATCTGGAAAAACTGAATTATCCTGAAGAATATAGGCTATTCCAACTGATTTAAGTTTTTCAGCAGGAGAAAGATTTGTAATTTCTTTTCCATCTATTTCTATTTTTCCAGAAAAAATATTTGTAAATCCATAAATTGAATGGAGTATTGTGGATTTTCCTGCTCCGTTAGGACCTATTAAACAAAGTGATTGTGCCTTACTTACAAAAAGTTCAAAATTATGAAGTATTTCCATTTTACCATAACCAGCATTGAGATTCTTTATTGTTAAATGAACATCATTAGGAGATAGGTTCTTTAAATCCTCAGCAACAGGAGCTTTACCCAAAACTTCATATTGATTTGACATTATTGTGCTCCCAAATAAGCATCGATAACACGCTTATCATTTTTAATTTCATCTGGTGATCCATTTGCAAGCATCTTGCCATGTGCTAAACAAAAAATATCTTCAGCTAATTGCATAATTACTTTCATATTATGTTCGATAACTAAAAGTGTAATACCAAAATCTTGATTAACTTTAATTAATCTATCTATAATTCCATTTATTAAAGTAGGATTGATACCAGCGGTTGGTTCATCTAATAGCAACATTTCAGGTTCATTCATAAGCGCCATTGCTAATTCTAATAATTTTTGTTGTCCAAAAGATAAATCGCCAGCTCTTAAGTTTCGTTTTTGATATAATCCAACAAAATTTAATAAATTTTCTGCCTTTTCTGTTAAGTCTTTTGGAATTTTTGAAAAAATTGTGAATAAGCTTGCGTCACTTCCTTTATGACTAATTAGCATATTCTCTACACAATTTAATTTTCCATAAATTCTAGTTTGTTGAAATGTTCTTAATAAACCAAGTTTTGCTATTACTGGAACAGGTAATTCTGATACTTCTTTCTCATTAAATTTAATTGATCCGTTATCGATTGGATAAGTGCCGACAATAGAATTAAATAAAGTTGTTTTACCTGAACCATTTGGTCCTATTAGACCAACAATTTTTCCTTTCTCAACTTTCATTGAAATGTCAACATTGGCTTTTACACCACCAAATGATTTACTTACATTACTAACTTCTAAAATACTCATTTTAATTCTACCTGCGCTTTTCGATCTGCTTCATCAACTACTTCCCCAAATCTCTCTGGGTATTTCTCTCTTAACCATCCCATTATTCCTTCCGGGAAATAAATTACAATTACAACTATAAGAACTCCTAGTGCAACATATTGCCAACCTAAGAAGAATGTCCAAAAACCTTCTTTGAAGATATGAAATACAGTTGCTCCAATAACAGGTCCCCATAAAGTTCCTTTTCCACCTAAGATAGCCATCAAGACCATGAACACTCCCATCTCTCTTCCATCAAATGCAACATCAGTTGAGTCTATATAACCAACTAGACCACCCATAATTCCTCCAGCTAGTCCACAAAAAAATGCAGATATCATCCAACCAATAATTTTATATTTCATTGTTTGAATTCCCATTGCCTCAGCTTTGTCTTCATTGTCTCTTATTGCATTTAGTATTAATTTAAATCTTGTTGAATAAATTGATTTGACTGTAATAAAAGTCAAAACAACTGCCATGAAACTCAAGAAGTAAAAGAATTCACCTCTTGCTTCCAAGCTTCCTACATCTGGGAAAGGTGGAGTTGTAAAACCTTGTCCAGCTCCTATAATTTCTATACCACCTGAAATCTCACCAGCTGCAACTCCTAAACCTAAAGTGCAAATTGCAAAGTAATGGCCTCTTAATCCTAAAATTGAGTAACCAATTAATCCAGCAACAATTGTTGGGATTACTGCAGCAACAACAAGACCCATAGCCATTCCTTGAAAAAATTGAGTTGGAGTATGTACAAATGTTTTCTCCCCACCACTTTCAGTCCATTCAGCTAGTGGAAAAAACATTCCCACTTGAACTGATGCACAAAGGTACATTCCAAGTCCATAAAATAGTATATTTCCAAAGGTGTTGTAACCCATTTCCCCACCTTGAATATTCCAAGTAAGAGCTAAAACAATTAAAACACATAGTATTGATAGTTGAACTTTAAAAGCTGGAAATATAAATGGCGCAGCTAATCCAAAAATTAACAATGCTGCATATAAAATAATATTCTTATTCATTATTTTAAATACTCTCTTTTTCTTGATAATTTAAATCTTCTATAAACTAAAATCAAAACTAATAATAAAAATACTGAACCAATTCTAAATTCTGTACCTAAAATATAATCAGCAAATTCTTCAAAAACTCCTAGTCCCATTCCTGACATTGCTACACCAGGAAGATTTCCTAATCCCGCGACAATCACAATCATAAAAGATCTAATTGTATAAGGTAATCCCATGTAAGGATGAATTGTAAAAGTAATTGATATTAAAGCTCCAGCAACACCACATAAAGCAGCATTAATACCAAATGTAGCAGCATAAACTTTTTCTGTATCAACACCTAAAATCTTTGCTGCACGCGCATTTTGAGCTGTAGCTCTAATTGCTCTGCCAAGTTTAGATTTTTTCATATAAACAACTAAACCTATTGCAAAAACAATACTAATGAATGCTGAAAATATTTTAGAATTTGGCAATGTTACGGAGTTATCAAATAACATTGTTGTTCCATAGCCAGAGTTTGCAAGAACAACATCAGCACCAAATGCAAAGTTCATTAATTGCATAAATAAAATACTTATTCCAAATGTTGCTAGAATTGAGATAAATAGATCTCTATCCACTACTTTATTAATAACCAATTTATAAATTCCTACCCCCACAAAATACATTATAAATGGTGAAACAATCACTCCCCATGCAGGATGAATTCCCCACAGATACATAAAGTAAGCAATGTATCCACCTAAAATAACTAAATCACCTTGAGCAATATTGATAATATTCATGACTCCCCATTGAAGAGCCATACCGTAAGCAATTAATGCAAATAATATTCCTAATAGAATTCCATCAAGCGTTGCTTGTAGAGTTAACATTGGAACTTGGAATATTAAAAAATCCATAATTTAGATACTGTTATAAAAAAATGCCCCCTAGAACTAGGGGGCATTTCAAATATTAGATATTATCTTTCTGACCAGCTTGGAATTGGGTGGATCAATTTAGCTGAAGCCCATTTAGTTGGAGCTACAACTTTATTTTCACACTTACTTCCATCAGCATTACACATAACTTGGAATAATACCATTGGCTTGTCAACATTTTGACCACCAGGTGCAAATTTTATGTTTCCATAAAAAGTTTGCATATTAGTAGCTGCTAGAGCATCTCTTACTTTTTTCTTATCAAAAGAATTTGCTCTTTCAAATGCATCTTTAAAAACTAATAAAGCTGCAGATGACTCAGCCGCTTGATATGGTGGGTCATATTTGAACTCTTTTTCAAAGTCAGCAGCATATTTCATTCCATTTCCAAAGAACTTATCTTTGTAAGATAGAGTCTTATGCCATTGAGATGCACATAATGCATACTCAGAATTTTTACCATGTTGCTTAGATAATTTTGCAGCATCACAGTGAGTCATTGCTAACATTGGAACATCAACTTTCATCTCAGCTATTTGTCTGATTGCAGTTAATGCACCTTTTGTATGACCTGAAACTACAAGAACATCTGGTTTTACAGCTTTAACTTTAGCTAAAGTTGCAGCCATATCATTTAGTTCTTTTGGTAACTTGTCATCAATAATGATTTTTGAACCTGTTCTTTCAGCAGCTTCTAAAATACCTAATCTCACATCTTGTGAGAAAGCATCTTGTTCAAAAGCTTGTGCTATTTTTACAGGCTTGCCACCGTTCTTTTCAACAGCTAAATCAATCGCTACATCTAGATATAAATTTGCTGGTGCAAGCACTGCAAATAAATATTTATATCCTTTTGTAAATAATGATCTAGATGCACCATTAGCTTCTACCATTGGTACACCATATTTTTCTGTTACTGGAGCGATTGCTTTTGTTAATCCAGAACTGTATGGGCCAAGCATAAACTCAACACCATCTTGTGAGATTAATCTTTCTGCAAGTTGTGCTGCTCTTTTTGGGTTTGACTCATCATCATAATAAATGATTTCAAACTTATAAGTTTTTCCACCAACTTTAACTCCACCCATGCTGTTGATTCTGTCAACGGCCATATTATAACCGTTTTGAGTGTGAACACCATTTGAGGAATATTTTCCAGTTAATGAAATAGCAGAACCTAAAACTATCTTATCACCAACAACTTTTGCAAAAGATGTTACTGAAGTAGATAATAATAATGCTATTGCAGAAATAAAACTTAAGATTATTTTATTTATTTTCATTTTATTTCCCTTGTTAATTAATTAATTAATTACTAATTAAATAAAGAAAACAGTTGTTTTGCAAGAGACAAAAGGTGCAATAAGTTTTTTTAATATTGTTGTGAAATAATAATTATTAGAGCAATTAGAACTAAAACACTCGCTGAGATTGTATTAATTGTTTTTGGATTTGTTTTTATCCAAGTAATAAGTTTTTGTGCAAGTAAAGCGTAACCAATCAAAGATAAAAAATCTAAAACTACATAAGTTGTTATTAAAATAAAAAATTGAACAACATAATTTGAATTAAAATCTATAAACTGTGGGAATATTAATGGAAAAAACAACCAAGCCTTTGGACTTGTACCTGCAACTAAAAAACCATCTTTAAAAAAAGAAAAAAAACTTTTTGAAGAAATCACATCTGAATTAATATTCTTTGGCGCTGTTTTGTAAACATCATAAGCTAAATAAAGTAAATAAATTACACCTATCCATTTTAATATACTTAAAAAATTTGGGTTATCCGAAAAAAAACTACCCAAAACAAATATAACTAAAGTAGCTTGAATTAAGTTTGCGGTAATATCTCCTAATGCAGTCCAAATACATTTTTGAACTCCGTAATTCATTGAATATGAGATAATAACAATTCTAGGAGTACCAGGTGTGATAAAAAGAAAAATTATAATCTGTAAAAAAAGAAAATAATTTAAGGGGAGCATTTAAAAAAAGATAGCCCTTAAAAACCGGGAGCTAAAGATGGCTAAGAAGGACTATCTATAATAATATATCAGATCTGAAAAAAAATGCATTATCGATTTTTTTCAAATATAAGGAATTTATGAAAAAAAAAGGTCACACCCCAATTACCCGAGTCAAAAATCCTGAGCCAAATGTTGAAAGTCCAGATTGGGTCATCTGGGCTGCTTGGGCAGATAGAATCACTTTTGAGGAAATTGAAAAAAAAACTGGTTACAAAGAATCTGATGTAATTAAAATAATGAGACGATCTCTCAAACCATCATCATTTAGATTATGGAGAAAAAGAGTAAATCAAAAAAGTATAAAGCATAGAAAAAAGTTTGAATACTCTAGAAAACAAATTACTAGTAAAATAAAAAAAGGTGACTATCTTTAAACAATGAAAAAAATAACAATTTATACAGGTCCATTTTGTAATTATTGTGATGCAGCTAAAAGATTATTAACTAGAAATAATGCTACTTATAATGAAATTGATATTGGAAAAATAGATGGTGCTATGGATGAAATGATTAAAAAAGCTAATGGGAAAAGAACAATTCCTCAGATTTTCTTTAATGAAGAACACATTGGTGGCTACGATGAAGTCAGAGCTTTAGAAAAAGAAAATAAATTAAAAGATCTCTTAAAATAAAACGAAGTAAACTATTAAAAAAATCAAAGAATATTCAAAAAAACTTTTAAAAATTGTTATTTGTTTTTCGTTAAACTTTTGATTTATATATTTTTTTAGTAAATAAAAACCAATATTTACTAACAAAATTCCAATTGTAACACCGATTATAGTAGATTTAATCGTAAAGTTTTTATAACCGAAGTAACAAGCCACAACAAAAGTAAGCCAAGAAACTTTTGTAATAAAAATTTTGAATATTATTCCAGCTTTCTTACTAAAAATTGATTGTGTTTTTATTATTGAGTATGACCAAATAATTCCAGTTAAAAAGCTAATGTACTTAATAATCATTATTTTTCTTTAAAAACTAAGCAAATCCCATTATTACAATATCTTTTTCCAGTTGGTTGAGGTCCATCTTCAAATATGTGACCATGATGTCCACCACAATTTTTACAATGATACTCTGTTCTAGCGTAACCTAATAAATGATCTGTTTTAGTTTCAAATACTTCTGGTAAAGACTCATAAAAAGAAGGCCAACCAGAACCACTTTCATATTTGCTATTTGAATTAAATAATTTTATTCCACAATTGGCACAATGATAACTGCCTTCTCTTTTTTCGTTGTTTAATTCACTAGTGCCAGGTGGTTCAGTACCATCTTCAAACATTACTAATTTTTGTTCTGCTGTTAGATTAGAATTTTTTTTTACCATAAAATTATAATAATTTAGCACATGATTGGTGTAAAAATGAGTGCAATTCGACTAATTTATAAAAGTCTTTGTTATAACCCCCTCCTAAAACACCACAAAGGGGGATACCCTTTGAAAAGAAGTTTTCTGTGACAAGTTCATCTCTTTCTTTAATTCCTTCATCAGAAATTTTTAATTTACCTAAACGGTCGTTATGATGAATATCAACACCAGCTATATAAAAAACATAATCAAAATTTTCTTCATTTAGCTCATTTAAATAAAACTTGAGAGTTTTAAGATATTGTTTGTCCTCTAAATTATCCTCAAGTTCAACATCTAGATCACTTATTGATTTTTTAGCAGGATAGTTTGATTTTGAGTGCATGCTAAAAGTAAATACATTTGAATTACCTTTAAATATATCTGAATTTCCATTTCCTTGATGTACATCTAAATCAACAATTAAAATTCTACCTGCTAGTCCTCTATCAAGTAGATAATATGCAGCTACTGCCACATCATTAAAAACACAATAACCAGCACCACCCTCAAAATTTGCATGGTGACTACCTCCAGCAGTATTGCAAGCGAGACCATAATTAATTGCAAGCTTTGATGCTAAAACAGTTCCCCCAGTTGCCACTAAGGATCTTTGAACAACACTATCGACTAAAGGGAAGCCAATTTTTTTTACTCCATTTTTATCTAAAGTTTTATTCTTAATATCTTTAATATATTTTTCCGAATGGGCCCTTTTTAAGGTCTCGTTAGAACATGGATATGGTTTATGAAATTCTTTTACTATCTTTTGATCTATTAGATATTTTGCAAGTTCACTAAATTTATTAATTGGAAATTTATGATCATCTCCAATTTTAGCAAAATAATCTTCATGATTAATAACCGGCAAATCCATTTTTATTCTATAATACGAATAGGTTTTCCATTTACACAAGACTCTAAAGACTCAATCATTTGATTATAATAAGTAGTGTAATTTTCGGCTGTCACATAGCCAATATGTGGGGTAAGCAAAGCATTTGGTAAAAATCTCAATTTATTGTTTTCAGGTAAAGGTTCTTTATCGTAAACATCAATTCCAGCTCCTGCAATTTCGTTAGTTGATAAAGCTATAATTAAATCATCTTCATTTATAATTGGACCTCTTGAGGTGTTTATTAAGAAAGAAGTCTTTTTCATTTTATCCATCTCTTTTAAAGTAATGCAATCTTTGTATCTCTCTCCACCTTGAACATGAATTGATAGAAAGTCTGAATTCTTAATTAAATCTTCTTTACTACATGGCAAAACATCTAGCTCCTTACAGGTATCTAAGTTTAAATTTTCACTCCAAGCCATGACTTGCATGCCAAAAGCTTTTCCAATTTTAGCTACTTGTGATCCAACTTTACCTAAACCAATTAAACCCAAAATTTTTCCTTTAAGTTCCACCCCTACTGTTGTCTGCCAGTATCCTTGATACATATTATCAATTTCCTCTTTAAAATTTCTAGCTAATCCAAGTATTAAAGCCCAAGTCAACTCAGGAGTTGGATTAGTATTCGATTCCGTTCCACAAACTATAATTTTTCTTTTTTGGGCGGCCTCTAGATCAATAGATTTGTTTCTTAATCCACTTGTAATAATAAATTTTAATTTAGTTAAATTTTCAATAATTTTTTTTGTGATTGGAGTTCTTTCTCGCATTACCAATAATGCTTCAAAATCTGATAATTGCTCAATTACATCTGCTTCATCAACAAAAGGTTCACTGAAAATTTTAATTTCATATTTCCCTGATAGTTTTTCTAAATCAATAAATTGTTGAGAAACATTTTGATAATCATCTAAAATCGCAACTTTAAGCATTTTTTATTTCCTTATTTGATAAGAATAAACCTAATATAATTAAAATTGCTCCAATCAAGTGAAAAAATTTAAATTGTTCATTATAAAAGAATATTGCCATTATTGTGCTGAATAATGGAATTAGAGATAAGAATATGCCGGCTCTATTTGCTCCAATGATAGAAACTGCCCCGGCCCAACAATAATAAGATCCAATGCTTGGAAATATTGCAACATAGATTAAGATATAAAAAAGATTTTCACTTAACTCAATAACTTTTCCCTGTGTTATATCTAAAATAAATAGTGGCAAAAGAAAAATTAATCCAAATGTACAAATTATTTGGACCAGAGCAAGTAAAGATACTTTAAAAGTTCTTTTTCTTAAATATGCAGAATATATTCCCCATGCGATTATTGCTCCGATCATGAATAAATCTCCACTATTAAAATTTAAGGTAAGTAAAATATTAAGATCAAGTCTAGTAATAATAGCTAAAATCCCTAAAACTGAAATCAGTAATCCAGATATTTGAAAAATATTTGTTTTTTCAATTTTTAAAAGAAAGCAAACTAAAATTATTGTTACAGGTATTGCAGTATTAAAAAGTGATGCATTGATTACTTGAGTATAATTCAAGGCATTATAAGTAAGTGAAGTGAATATGCACACACTGGTAGAGCCTAAAATAAGGAACAATGATAAGTTTCTTTTAATTTGATTTTTTAATTTCAATATCTCTTTATAAGTGAATGGAAGTAAAATTATCCATACTAGGCACCACCTTAAAAATGCAAGAGAGTTTGGAGGTATATTTTCTAAATAAGCAAACTTTCCTAATGTAAAGTTACCTGCCCAGAATAATGTAGCACATACCAGCATTATATATGCTTTGGTATTTTGCATGAATTAATTGAATCTTGCTGAGCTATAAGGGTCTAAATTTAAATTGGTATTTTCTTTAGCTATCATTCCAGAAACAATCTTTCCAGAAATTGGGCCTAATGTCCATCCTAAATGATGATGTCCAAAACAATAGAAAACATTTTTATGATTTTTTGATGGTCCCATAACGGGTAAAAAGTCTGGTAAAGTTGGTCTAAATCCTAACCATTCATCTTCATGATCAGGTAAATCTCCCAACATATATTTCGCATTATCAATTAAATTTTTAATTCTTGATTTTGAAAGAGGATTATCTAATCCACCAAACTCAACTGTTCCAACAACTCTTAATCCTTGCTCCATTGGTGTGATCCCAAAGCCTCGATTAGAAAATATTACTGGTCTACTTAAAAGATGATCACAATCTTTAAAATGCACATGGTAACCCCGTTCTGTATCTAAAGGAATTTTTTCATCTAACTTATCTGTTAATTTTTTAGAAAATGCTCCACAGGCAATAACTACTTTATCAAAAGTATGTCTGTTGTTATCAGTCACAAATACAGGATTCTCTTCATCAAAACTTATATCTTGAATATTCATTTTATTAAATTTTCCACCTTTTTTTAAAAAAAGTTCAAAAAGTTTTAATAAAATCTTTTTTGGGTTTCTTGCGTGTCTTGCATAAGGATAGTAAACGCCAGCATGATAAAATGGTTTTATGTTAGGCTCTAAATCATGAATTTCATTTTTGCTTACAAGTTGTTGTTTGACACCTAATTCTTCTCTAACTTTAATTTCTAATTCCCTACTTTTTAAATCTTTATCATTCCATATGTATAGTATTCCTTTATTTTCAACTAATCCCTCTAAGTCTATTTCATCAAATAATTCGTCATATGCTGGCAAAGCTAAATCTAAAATTTGATGCATATTTCTTGCCGTATGCATCATTTTATTTTTTGATGTATTTAAAATAAATTTAATAAACCACGGAATCATTTTTGGAACATAATTCCATTTAAGTGCCAATGGCCCTGTAGAACTCATTAACATTGCTGGTACATCAGCTAATACATCGGTTCTATTTAAAGATAATGAAGCATATGGAGAAAAATGACCTGCATTTCCATACGATGCTGCCGGACTGCCGGGCTCTTCTCTATCAAAAACTGTTACATCAAAACCCTTTTTTTGGAGAAATAAAGCATTGGATATTCCTTGAATACCAGCACCAATTATTCCAACTTTTAAAAAATTACTCATAATAAACTTATATAATAATTTTTAAAATAAATTAGGTGACAAATTATACTTATGCAATTGATTGTTGACTGTGGACTTTGGCACTCATTACTATTCCAAAGCCGATCATTGTAGCTAACATTGATGACCCACCATAGGACATAATTGGCAAAGGTGATCCAACTATTGGAAGCAAACCAAGTACCATGCTCATATTAATTGTGATGTAAACAAAAATTGATGCTGCAAAACTGTAACAAAATAATTTTGCAAAATAACTTCTAGATTGAGCACCAATTGCAACTATCCTATAAATAATGATTGCATATATTAAAAGAAGAAATACTGAACCAATAAATCCAAATTCCTCAGAAAATAATGTGAAAATAAAATCTGTATGTTTTTCTGGTAAAAACTCTAAATAACTTTGAGTACCTTTTAAAAAACCTTTACCAAAAATTCCTCCTGAACCAACAGCAATTTTAGATTGAATTATTTGATATCCTGCACCTAGAGGATCTCTATCTGGATTTAAGAAAGTTAAAACTCTTAATTTTTGATAAGGCTTTAAAAAAGAGATTATAAAAGGTAAAGAGATTAAAAATCCTATCATAGTATAAATAAAATATTTATGATTTATTCCAGCAAACCATAATACAGCCAGTCCACTAATAGATATTAAAAGTGAAGTTCCTAAATCAGGTTGAACAATTACTAAACCCATTGGTAACAAAATAATAATTAAAGATGATAAAATTGCATAAAGTGAATTTACGTTTTCTAATTTCATTCTATGAAAATATTTAGCCAAACATAAAATGATACATATCTTCATTAATTCTGAGGGCTGTAAATTTATAAAATATAAATCTATCCATCTTTGAGATCCTGAAGATTTAATTCCAAATAAATATGTCCAAATTAAAAGTCCAATTATTATAACATAAAAAAAATAACCAATAGAAAACCAAAATTTGATGTTAATAAAGGAAAATATCAACATCATAATTGTAAAAACAATCAACTTAGTAAAATGACTCTTGGTATGAAATAAAATTTTTCCTCCATCAGTTGAGTACATCGTAGCGAGACTAATAAAACCCAACAACAAAATACATGCCATTAAAACATAGTCAAAATTTGCTAATTTTGAAAAAAAATTAAAATTATTTGTTGTTAATCTATTATGTTGATACATCTATATATCCAAATATTTTTTATTATTAATTGACTCTCTTAATTGATGTCTATCAATAATTGTTTTAAATAATTTTTTTGCCATTGGAGCTGCTGTAGTGCTTCCATTTCCTCCATGCTCAACTAAAATACTAACTGCATAACGTGGATTTTTATAAGGACCATATGCTATATAAAGAGCGTGATCTCTTTCTTCATAAGGAATTTGAAAAGTTTTTAAATCTAATTCACGATCTCTCTCAGTAATTTTTTTAACCTGAGCAGTTCCAGTTTTTCCTGCAAATTGATATTTTGGATCATCAATTCTAGATCTATAGGAAGTTCCTCTTACTTCATTGGTTGAGGCAAACATTGCATCTTGAACAATCTTGATATTTTTAGAATTTTTATACAATGGCGTAAATTTATCTATTGGAGGTACCTTATTTTCATCATCCATAACTATTTTTGGATAAATCTTATAGCCTCCATTCGCAATTTGAGCAGTCATTAAACATAATTGAATTGGAGTTGTTTGAATATAGCCTTGACCAATTCCAGTAATTACAGTCTCTCCCAATACCCAACTTTGTCCTAAAGCATTTTTCTTCCATTGAGTGCTTGGAACTAAACCTTTTTTTTCAATGTTAAATAGATTGCCAAAAACTTCTTTTCCTAATCCAAATTTTTTGGCAGTTTCACTTAATCGATCTACTCCAAGTTTTCGAGCTATCTCATAAAAATAGGTATCACAGGATTGTTTCATTGCATTTCTTAAATTCATAAATCCATGCCCCTGTTTTTTCCAACAATGATAAGTTTGACCATAGAGTTCTAATGGATGCTTATGGCCCCTACAATTAACAGTAAAATTAGTATTAATGATTCCATTCTCTAAAGCTGATAAAGCAACAATAGGTTTAATAGTTGACCCAGGAGAGTAATTTCCTTGTAACGTTTTATTAACTAATGGTTTCATTGGATCATTACGAATAATTTGCCAATCATCTTGGCTTATGCCAAAAACAAATAGGTTAGGATCAAATGAAGGAGAAGAATGCATTGCAATTACCTCACCTGTATAAATATCCATGACACAGATAGATCCAGCCTGATCCTTGAGTAATTCATTGGATAATTGTTGGACTTTAGTATCTACTGTTAACCTAAGAGATTTACCTTTCTCTCCTTTTTGAAATTCTAACTGACTAATTCTTCTTCCATAAGCATTTACTTCATATCTCTCAATATCATTAGAGCCAATAAGTTGTTTTTCAAAAGATTTTTCTAAACCTACTTTTCCAATTTTAAGACCAGGTACAAAATTTTTCTTTATCGCTTCATTATTTTCAATATCTTGCTCATTTGCCTGACTTACATATCCGATAACATGGGTAAAATTAGATCCAAAAGGATAATTTCTAGAAATAGAAATAACTGGCTTAACACCATTTAGATCATAAAGATGATTGTTAATTTTTGAGAATTTTTTCCAACTTAGATTGTCTGATACAATTAAAGTTTCCCATGACTTAATCTCATTTTTCTTTTTTATTATTCTTTTAAATTCTTTATCACTCAATTCTAGTAAATCTTTTATTCTATAAATTACATATCTAAAATCTTCTACTTGTTCTGGAATAATATGTAATTGATATGCCTCAAAATTACCCGCAATAACATTTCCAAAATAATCATGAAATTCTCCCCTTACAGGAGCTAACTTCCATTCTCTTATTCTATTTTTATCTGAAAGAGTTAAATATTTTTTATTTTCTTTAACCTGTAAAAAAAATAACCTACTTACTAATCCAATCATTATAAAAAACTTTACTGAGCCAGTAATAAACATTCTTCTATTTATAGAATTAAGTTTTTTTACATTATCGCTAGATGAATTAATCATTTATACCTTTTAGATAAAATTTAAATATTGTCAGAAAAATAAGATAAAATAAGAAAGTAAAAAAAGTATTAACTACATAACCCCATAATATTAAATTATATGAAAAAAATAATGTTAAGATTGAGTAATTTAAAGAGTTAACTAAAATTATAATAAATAAAAAATAAAACCAATCTTTTGCTTGATTGGGTCTAATTGTAATATTTCGAAAATATGATGTTGCTATACAAATTATCATGAAAGATAAACTGCTTAAACCAAGAGGTAAACCTACAACAGTATCATTAATCAATCCCGCCAAAAAAACTAAAAGATAATCAAAGTTTTTAAAATCTTTTAATGTGAAAAAAAAGATTAAAATAAAAGGAAAATTGAAAGAGAAAAAGTCAAGGTTTAAATAATTAACATCAAATTCATTTAATACAGACACATATAAAACAACTATCGGCAACCATGAGTAAAATTTTGAGAAAAAACCTTTAGATTTTAAACTAGTCATTAATTATTACTCCCTTGTTTAAAACACACTTTTTATATTCATCACTTCCAGGTTCAAAACCTACAGATTTTTGAAAAAGTTTATTAGATTTGCGACACTTATGCCCAAATTCTAAATTAAGTCTTAAAAATTCTAATTCTGTTTTATCGATATCAAACTGACTAATAGTAATATTTTTAGAGGATAATTCATTATTTAATATTAATAGCTTATTGTTAAGATTATTTATTTCACTTTTTAAATCTATATTTTCTTCTAAAAATTTAGAATTAGTCTCCTCAATAATTTCAAGTTCATCTTCTAAAATTTTTAGTTTTGCATTAATGCTATTGTTAGTTTCATTGTCAGGTTCAGACACATTTTGATCTGGAATCTCAGATGTACTTGTTATTTCAGCAAAAACATATTTAAGTTGAGAAAAATCACTATAAAATTCTACACTAAATTCATTCGATGAATTTTCTCCTATAATTTCCAGTGTTCCAATTGGAATTCCACTTTTAAAAATTGCCCCTGTTCCAGAGGTATAAATTATACTTTCTTCGTCAATTTCTTTAGAAAGGCCATCTTTAATGTATTTAATTTGACCATAATTATCTCCTGTACCTGTAACTATTGCCTGAATATTTTGAGGAGCAATCGTAACTGGAACATTAGAATTTAGGTCAGATAATAATAATACTCTTGAGGTCTTAAAATTAACCTCAATTACCCTACCTACTAAATATGACTGATCGTATATGTTCGTGCCAATTTTGATATTATCTTTACTACCTTTGTTAATAATTATACTTTTTAAAAAAGGGCTTTCATGATCGACAATAATTTTTGCCAAAATTTTATCTGAAGTTGAAACATAGTCATTGATTAACTCTTTTAATTCTCTATTTTCATTTTGAATTATCTCACTAGAGACGAAGTTTGATTTTAATTTACTTAATTCTAATCTTTTTTTTTTATAATCATTAAAGAAAGTTGCATAGTCAGTTACTTCTATAAATGTATCCTTAATAATGTTTTCTGGAATTGATACTACAAAAGAAGATCTGTAAACTAATTCATTAATTCCTATTTTAAGATATCTTACAGCTTTAAAATCTAGATTAGATAATACAATTATAAAAATCGACGTAAATACTAAACTAAGTAAAGAAAATTTTTGCTGGGTACTTTTTTTTAAAAAAGCAGATCTGATTGCTATTATAAAATCATCTCTACTTGATGCCATCTTTCTTAGTATTCAGTCAACATCGTCGAGAATGTTTGCTCTTGATCAAGAGCTTTTCCAGTTCCAACTGCAACACAAGATAAAGGATCATCTGCTATATGCACTGGTAAACCAGTTTCTTTAGAGAATCTTCTATCTATATTTTTTAATAAAGCACCACCTCCAGTTAAAGTTAAACCCATATCAACCAAGTCTGCAGATAATTCAGGGGGTGTACTCTCTAATGCATCTTTAATGCCATTAACCATCTCTTTTAAAATATCATTCAATGCTTCTGCAGTATCCTCTTCAGTTATGTTAACTTCTTTTGGGGTACCTGATCTTAAATCTCTACCTTTAACAGCATAGGTGTTGTTGTTTGTTGGAATGGCCGTTCCAATTTCTTTTTTTATTTTTTCAGCAGTACTATCACCAATCATTAAGTTATACTCTTTTCTCATATAGTTAACCATTGCTCCATCCATTGCATCTCCAGCAACTCTTAATGATTTTGAATAAACTAATCCTCCTAAAGACATGACAGCTATCTCACTCGTTCCTCCTCCAATATCAACAACCATTGAACCAGTGGCTTCAGAAATTGGAAGATTAGCACCTATGGCAGCAGCGATAGGTTCTTCTATCAATTGAACTCTTCTTGCTCCTGCGGCAAGAGCACTATCTTGAATAGCTTTTCTCTCAACCGGTGTCGAGCCAGTCGGAACACAAATTAAAATTCTTGGATTTGCAAAAGTTCTACCTTTATGAACTTTTTTAATAAAATGTTTAATCATTTCTTCGGTTACAATAAAGTCAGCAATCACACCGTCTCTTAAAGGTCTTATTGCCTGAATATTTCCTGGAGTTCTTCCAAGCATAGTTTTTGCTTCATCTCCTACAGCTAAAACTTGCTTTTTTCCAGCTTGATCAACTATAGCCACTACTGAAGGCTCATTTAATACTACCCCTTGACCTTTTACAACAACAAGAGTGTTGGCTGTTCCTAAATCAATTGCCATATCCTGGCTCCAAACTTTTTTAATACTATCAAACATTCCCATTATATGCTCTCCTTCAATTTTTTTGGTTCAATATTTTTATATAAAGATTTTTTTTCTCTCTTAATTAACATTTTATTTAAAGCATTTAAGTAAGCATTAGCTGATGCAACCAATGTATCAGTATCAGCAGATTGTCCAACTGTTGTTCTATCATTTTCCTCAATTTTGACACTTACTGTTGCTTGAGCATCAGTTCCTTCAGTTACGGCGTGAACCTGATAAAGAGATAATTTTACATCATGAGGATATAAATCTTTAATACATTTAAAAATAGCATCTACTGGTCCATCTCCAGTTTGTGATGTTTCTTTAATATCGCCAAAAACATCTAAAGTCATCTCTGCTCTTTGAGGCTCACCAGTTCCAGCAAATACCTTTAAAGATTTAAGATTAATTGCATTAATCTTGTTATCAATAATTAAACTATCATCAACTAAAGCGACAATGTCTTCATCATAAATATGTTTTTTCTTATCTGCTAGTATTTTAAACTTTCCAAATGCTGCTTGGACTACATCATCTGTAACTTCAGCATAACCAAGATCGCTCAATTTATCTTTAAACGCGTGTCTACCAGAGTGCTTACCCATAACTAAAGATGTTTTTTTAACACCCACACTTTCTGGAGTCATTATCTCATAAGTTTCTCTATTTTTAAGCATCCCATCTTGATGAATGCCAGACTCATGTGCAAATGCATTTTTTCCAACTATTGCTTTGTTGTACTGGACTGGAAAACCAGTAGCATTAGAAACTATTTTTGAAGCTTTACTAATTAATTCTGTTTTTATTCCAGTTTCATAAGGTAATAAATCATCTCTTGTTTTAATTGCCATTACAATTTCCTCAAGTGCTGCATTACCAGCTCTTTCACCAATACCATTTATTGTACATTCAATTTGTCTTACCCCTGCGGATAAACCAGATAATGCATTAGCAACTGCTAATCCAAGATCATTATGACAGTGAGCAGAAATAATTGCTTTATCAATGTTTGAAACATTATTTTTTATCGACTCAATTTTTTTAGCAAATTCTTCAGGTATTGAATAACCTACAGTATCTGGAATATTAATAGTAGTTGCACCACAGTTAATCGCTAATTCTATAGTTTTGTACATAAATTCTAAATCTGTTCTTGTTCCATCTTCACACGACCATTCTACGTCATCAGTAAATTTCTTTGCATAAGTGACGCTCTCTTTTATAGCCCCTAATACTTGATCATTGGTCATATTAAGTTTGTGCTTCATATGAACAGGACTAGTTGAAATAAAAGTATGGATACGAAATCTTTTTGCAAACTTTAATGATTCATAACATGCATCAATGTCTTTTTTAGTAGCTCTTGCTAATCCGCAAGGAATTGAATTTTTAACGCTTTTACTAATTGCGCTTACAGCTTCAAAATCACCTGGAGATGATATTGGAAAACCAGCTTCAATAATATCTATTCCCATCTCATCAAAAACTCTTGAAATTTGTATTTTTTCTTCAACGCTCATAGAGGCACCTGGTGATTGTTCACCATCTCTCATCGTTGTATCGAAAATGTATACTTTATCTTTTTTAGACATATAAAAATTTTATTTAAGAAATATACAACCTCTCGTATAGATTGCAAAATAAAATAATAATTTTCGCCCCAATATGGAGCTAAAGTTTACTTCTTATCGCTATCAACTAATTTCTTTTTACCTATCCATGGCATCATAGCTCTTAAGTTTGCTCCAACTTTCTCAACTGGATGTTCAGCTAATTTAGCTCTTGTTGCAAGGAAGTTTTTTTGACCATTTTTACATTCATCCATCCAATCTTTAGTAAATTTTCCAGACTGAATTTCACTTAAAACTTCTTTCATTCTTTTTTTTGTTTCTTCTTTATTAATAATTCTTGGTCCTGTTTGATATTCACCATATTCAGCAGTGTTTGAAATCGAATAATTCATATTTGCAATTCCACCCTCATAAATCAAATCTACAATTAATTTTACTTCATGAACTGTTTCAAAATATGCCATCTCAGGTTCATATCCTGCTTCAACTAAAGTTTCATAACCATTTTTAATTAGTTCTACTAATCCACCACATAAAACTGTTTGTTCACCAAATAAATCAGTTTCAACTTCATCTTTAAAAGTTGTTTCAATTATCCCAGATCTCCCACCTCCAACAGCTGAAGCATAAGACATTGCTAAATCTCTAGCTTTACCAGAGCCATTTTGATGTACAGCAAATAAGCATGGAACTCCTCCACCTTTTTCGTATTCGCTTCTTACTAAATGTCCAGGACCTTTTGGGGCAACCATAAAAACATCTAAATCTTTTCTAGCTTTAATCAAATCATAATGAATATTCAATCCATGAGCAAAAGCTATTGATGTTCCTTCTTTTACTCGTTGTTCAATATGATTTTTATAAATTGAGGCCTGTAATTCATCAGGAGTTAATATCATTACTACATCTGCCCATTCTGCTGCATCTGATAAATTCATAACTTTTAAACCTTTAGACTCTGCTTTAGCTTTACTTGAAGATCCTTCTCTCAAAGCAACCGCAACTTCTTTTACACCACTATCTTTTAAATTTAGCGCATGCGCATGTCCTTGACTACCATAACCAAAAATTGCAATTTTTTTATCTTTGATTAAGTTGACGTCTGTATCTTTTTCATAAAACATTTTCATTTTGTTTCTCCCAATTTATTTATTTAAAAACTTCTGCCCCTCTTGTCATAGCTATAGCTCCAGTTCTTGATGTGCTAGTTAAGCCAAAAGGTTTTAATTTTTTACTCATTTTGTCTATTTCTCTCCTTAAAGCAGTAATTTGGATAACAATGGATTGTTTAGTTTTATCCAATATAACTGGATTAAAGCTTTTACAGGCTTTAAGTGTTTTTTCTATCTTTTTTTTATTTCCAACAACTTTAAGTAGAGCCATTTCTTTAAATATTACTTTTTTATCCTCTCTTTTAAAATCAGCCACTTTATGAACAGGGACTAATTTTTTCAATTGTAACTTAATTTGATCTATTACTTGAGGAGTTCCTGTAGTTACAATGGTAATCCTAGAAATATTTTTTGTTGCGTCAACTTCCGCCACGGCCAAAGACTCAATATTATAACCTCTACCAGAAAACAAGCCCACCACTCGAGCTAATACTCCAGATTCATTATCAACCCAAACAACAAAAATGTGTGTGTCTAATTTACCTATCTTAGTTGGTATACTATATGCTGATTTTGGTTTTGCCATTAAACTAATGCTTTGCCTTTTCCTGTAATCTTATTTTCCTCTTTATCGTTAGGTCCTAAAATCATTTGATTGTGAGGCTTTCCAGAAGGTATCATTGGAAAGCAGTTTTCATTAGGATCAACCTGACAGTCAAATATTACAGGGCCGTTGTGATCAATCATTTCTTTAATCTTTGAATCAAGTTCATCTGGATTATCAACTTTAATTCCTTTACATCCATAAGCCTCAGCTAATTTTACAAAATCAGGTAAAGCTTCTGAATAACTTTCGGAATAATTTTTTTCATGTAATAGCTCCTGCCATTGTCTTACCATTCCCATATATTGATTATTTAAAACAAAAATTTTGATAGGTAAATTGTATTGAACAGCTGTAGACATTTCTTGCATAGTCATCAAAACTGAAGCCTCTCCAGCTATATCAATAACAAGTTTATCTGGATGAGCGATTTGAACACCTACAGCTGCAGGAAGACCATATCCCATAGTTCCAAGTCCCCCAGATGTCATCCATCTATTTGGTTTGTTAAATTTGTAATGTTGTGCAGCCCACATTTGATGTTGCCCTACTTCTGTAGTTACAAAGGTATCTTGGTTTTTTGTTAATTCATATAGTCTTTTAACAGCATGTTGAGGTTTAATAGTTTTTTCACTATTAACAAAACCTAAAGAATCTTTTGTTCTCCATTTTTGTATCTGTTCCCACCATTTAGAAATATTTTGCTTATTTGATTTCTTAGAACCATTTTGTTTTTTATTGATCTTTTTAATTGTAGTTTTAAGAACCTCATTAACATCACCAACTATCGATAAATCTACTTTTATAATTTTATTAATTGATGATGGATCAATATCAATGTGTACCTTTTTTGATCTTGGTGAAAATTCATCTATCTTTCCTGTGATCCTGTCATCAAATCTTGCTCCAATATTAATTAATAAATCACAATCATGCATGGCGTTATTGGCTTCATAGGTTCCATGCATTCCTAGCATTCCTATAAATTGATTGTCATCGCCTGGAAATGCACCAAGTCCTTGCAATGTAGATGTAATCGGAAAGCCAATTAATCTGACAAACTCCCTTAGAGACTCACTCGCTTTTGGACCAGAATTAATAACCCCACCACCAGTGTAAATTACTGGTTTTTTTGCTTTTGAAATTAAATTTATTAATTCATTAATTTCATTTTGTGAAAATTTATTATGTATTTTTCCATTAATTTTTTTTTCTATTTTTGGTTTTGAATAATTTGTCTTAGCAAATTGAATATCTTTAGGTATATCAACTAGTACTGGGCCTGGTCTTCCTGTTGTTGCAACTCGAAAGGCTTCATGCATAATCTTAGGTAAATCTTTAATATCTTTAACTAACCAATTGTGTTTTGTGCATGGTCTTGTTATTCCCGTTGTATCACATTCTTGAAAAGCATCAGTTCCAATTAAGTGAGTTGGCACTTGTCCTGAAATACATACTAGAGGAACAGAGTCCATGTAAGCATCTGTTAAAGCTGTGACAACATTAGTTGCACCTGGACCAGATGTTACCAGAACTACTCCAGGTTTACCTGAAGATCTTGCATAGCCCTCTGCTGCATGTCCTGCACCCTGTTCATGTCTGACTAAGATATGTTTAATAGTTGAATGATTTTTAAGCTCATCATAAATTGGTAGTACAGCTCCACCTGGATATCCAAAAATAAACTTAACATCTTGATCTTCAAGACATTTAAATACTATTTCAGCACCTGAATATAATTTGGACATTCGGCCAATCTAGCTGAAGTTGTGCTGATTGGTCAAGGCTAAGTAAGAGATATCTAAATTTTTTTTAAGAATTTCTTTAAGACAATTGGATTCATTTTGATCCAATTTTGCATATTACCTCTAGCCCAAGTGCTTTGTCTTTTGGCATATTGCCTAGTCTTTATTGATATTTTCTCAATAACTTGATTAATTTCAATTTTTTTTTGAATATATTGAGCAATCTCATTAATCCCAATGGCTTTGTGGGCTGTCTTGTCTTTACGAACTTTTATTTTAATAAATCTTTTTACTTCCAATACAGCTCCTTTTTTGATCATTTCTTTGGCTCTTAAACTAATTCTATCTAAAAGCTCATTTCTGGGAAAATCTATATAAATCTTATAAAAATCTTTCTGTTCATAATTAGATTTAGTTTTTTTAAACCAATCATAAATAGAACTTTTAGTAAATGACTTAACTTCATAAGCTCTTATACATCTTTGAGTATCTGAGTAATTGAGATTATGC
>QBYE01000004.1:67500-72881 GCA_003282985.1 Pelagibacteraceae bacterium AG-325-E08 | reverse complement strand
TGTTTTGATCCAAGATTTTGATTTCTTAAATTTTTATCAACTAAAAAAGAGTCAAATAAAAAAAAATATTTTTTTACATTTTTTTTTGATTTATCTAATTTTGTAAAAATTCTTTTTTTTAAAACATTGTAAGCCAAGATTTTATTTTTATTCATTAAAATAAAATGTAAATCATCGTTATTATGATTTTCATAAAAAAAATTGAGTTGAGAATTTAAATTATATTTCCAATACTTCATTTTAAATTTACAAATTTTATCAATTAATAATTGACTAATTTCTTTATTTTTAATTTTTATCAATTTCATTTTTTAAAAAATTTGAGATGATCTTGCTTGTATTCTGACCACTTATACAGAAATAATTTTCATTTTGTTCAGTTTTTATATTTTTACTATTAGTGACAATTTTTTTGAGGGAGTCATAATTATTAATTTTATATTTTTGAATATCATTTATTCCATAAAACCACTGATGATTTATTCCACCTGGATCTATAAAATAAGCTTGTTTTCCATTTCCAATTAACTCTACTATCATTGTGGATGCAAAAGAAATTATGATTTTGCTCTTAAAAGCCCATCCATAAGTTGAGTTTAAGCTTTTATCGTTAACTATTACCTTTATATTTGAATTGTCTAATAATTTAGTTTCTCTGGCATCTCCCTTAAAATAGCTATGATGTTTATAAAAGATTTTTTTATTAGGAAATTCATCAGAAATCTTCACAATCCAGGGAATAAACTTTTTATAATAACTATTGTGAAAATCATCATTAATACACCCTCTTGGCCAAGGTGCGTTAATACCAATTATTAAAATATCTATGTCCGGAATCCTATCTAGATCCTTTCTTTGTTTGAACCATGCGTTTTCCATAAAAAAAGATCCCACAGGTTTGAACAAATCTATTTCGCCACCTAAGTCATTACATATTTTTCCTTGATCTTTCCCTAAAGAAAAAAAAATATCCGAATAGACAAAACAGCTTAATGTTAGTGAGCATATATTTTTTTGATAACATGATGTTTTTAATCCGCCAGATTTTTTAAAAATATAATTATGTAATGGATTGGTATCATAAAATTTACAGTTGAAATGATATTTTGCTGAGTATTTAGAATAGATTTTTTTATACTTTATAAAATCATAAATTAAATGTTTAAAAACTGATAAAAAATTATATCTATTTAGAATAGAATAATAAAATATTTTAATAAAAAATAGAATTAATCTTGCTGTTTTTTTAAGACTAAAATTTATAGAAACTAAATTAAATAATTCTTTTTTTATATTTATTAATTTTGTATTATCATATTTACATTCCAAATTTTTGTAACCTAGTAACAATGTAGATTTGAAATTTTCGGATAGAAATTTATGTCTTTTAACATCTACATCTGAACCAATATTTTCACATATTAAATCAAATTTTTTAATTTTTTTTTTATTAGGTATAAATATATTCAACACCATGAATAGGATTAAACATAGAGAAATAACTAGGTCGTAAAATATAAATAAAATATTATTCTTTAAAATAAATTTTTTTTTATCAAATTGATAGAGTCCAAACAAAATTTGATTTGATCTATTTTCTAAAACTGTTTTAGGAATATCTAGAATGACACTTAAGTCACTTAATGATTTTTGGAATAAAAAGTTTTCAGAAACAAATTTCTTAACAAATATAGTTAAGTTTTTTACTATTTCATAAACGTTTTGACCATTGCTTCTATATTGTAAAATTGATCTTAAGCCCATGATAGCCATATATATAAAGATATAAAATCAAACATTAAATTTTGAATTAATTATAAGTTTTAGTTTATCTCCAATCTTTAAAAATTTATTTTTTTTTAATAAAAAAAAAATTGTGAGATTGAAATTAAATGTATTCCACATTTATTTTTTTCCTTGTAATTCTTTTTTTAACTCGTCGTATTCTTTCATTTTTCGTTTCATAAAATTTACAGTCAAACTTGTTTTTTTTGAAATCCCACGTGGAGTGAGGACATAAATATAATTAATTTTATTTGGGTTTTTTTTAAAGTTTTTAATTTTTATTAGTCCTTTATACTGAAGAGCTTTTAAGCAGTAATTAAGTTTACCTAAGCTAAATCCTAGCTGTTGGGCTAAATCTCTTTGTGAGGTATTTGGATGCTGTTGAATCTTTCTCATTACCTCAAAATGATCTTGGTCTTCTCTTTTTTTGTTCATATTTTGAACATATATACTGTTCATTAATTGAACTGTAAATAAAAATCTTTGTTCTTTAAAATAAAATTAAAAATTAAGCTATTTGAACTAATTCACACTTAAAACACCAATAGAACCTGACTCCTCAAGAGCTAAAATAATTATTTTTTTATTTTTAATATATTTAATGTCTCTAATTCTCTCTCCAAGATACATTGGTTCCATATAAATCACTTTTTCAAACTCTTCATCAAACTTTACCCTAAAGATTGTTCTTCCATTTAATGATGTAATCAAAAAATTATCATTCCAATATTCAGAAAAATCATTTGAAATCCTCTCTATCTCTGATATTCCGATTGAGGGCACAAATGCAAAAATTGGCTCTTCAAAATTATTTTCTAAATGTGATTTGGACAATTGATATTTTGGTACTTTAAACTTTTCTTTATCTTTTTTAAATTTATACAATTCACCATATGATGATATTGGATACCCATAATTTTTACCAAATTTTATGTTATTTATTTCATCTCCACCGTATGGTCCATGTTCCGTAGAAATGATAATATTATCAGAAACAATTAATCCTTGTGGATTTCTATGACCAACAGAAAACAAAATTTTCTTTTTTGTTGCTGACTCAAAAAACCAAATTTTACCAAAGAAAGACTCTAAATCTTGAGATTTATTTTTCATTTTATCAGTAGCAGCGGTTGTAAGTAAAAAACCCTTTTTTCCCTTAAAAATATAAGGGTATATTCTACCACCTAATCCATTTGTTTCTTGTGTACACTGATTTTCCTTATAAAAAAGATTAAATAAAAGATTTTCTTTATTTATATTAGCATTAGCAACTCCAAAGAAAACACATTCATCGTTTTCGCTTTTAACTACAAAAGATACAAAAATATCATTTTCTAATTTTGTAATATCAACTACTTGGAATACATTTAATTCACTTAAATTTGTATTTATATCTTCAAACTTATTAAATGAATAATCAGTTGAAAATTTAAATTCTCCTGAAGCAGAAGCTATCAATATTCCATTTCCTAGATCCTCTAAAAAAAATTTTTTTGTTTTACCTTTTTTATTAAAAGCCATATTATAGTGACTTTTAAAACTTTTTAATCCCTTTAAAGAAATTTTTTTAAATTCCAAATCTACGAATTGGGTTTTTGGTATTTGAAATTTATTATAACCTAACTTTTTATAAAAACTTATTTCTTCAAGGTATTCTTTTCCAAAAAAGGTTTCTTTAATAAATACTTTATAGTTATGTGGCATATGAGATCTAACAAAGCCACGTATTACATTAAAATTTATTATCATTATTAAAAATAAGATAATTAGTGCTAATAAAATTTTATAATTTGATAAAAATTTTTTCATTGATTGAAATATATTATTTATTTTTCTTTAAATATGAAAGTATAAATATCAATATCGGACATTATGAATCTAAATTTAATCAAAATGAATCCAAATTTGATCAAATTTTGTTATTTTTATTTGATTAGGTGTTATTTTATTTAAAAAATGAAGATATTTAATATAATCTTTTTAAGATAACTATTCAAAAAATTGAAAAAAATCTTTCAAAATAAAAACGAACTCTTAAATTATACTGTTTCAATAATAAAAGAAAACAAATATCCTTTAATAATAAGTGGTGGAAATTCAATAAAGAACATATTCAAAAATATAGATCAAAAGATAAAAAATATCATTTTATTAAGTGATGAAAGAATGGTTAAAAAATTTTCAAAATTTAGAAATGATCTTTTTTTTGAGAAATTAATCAAAAAAAAACTTATTTTACGTAAAAATTTTATATCATATAGACTATCGAAAATAAATAAAATGCATTTGTCTAAACTTAACAAAAAGATAGATAAACTTAATTTTAAAATTGCAATTTTAGGTTTAGGTTCAAATGGACATTTTGCAAGTATCTTTGAGAGAAAAAAAGAGTCTTGCAGTTATTACTCAATTCAAAATTCTCCTAAATTTCCAAAATCGAGAGTTACTATATCTTTAACAAAACTAAAAAAGTGTAATAGGATAATATTTATAGCATCAATGAAAAATAAAAAAAAAGAAATAAAAAATTTCAATAAAAATAGATTAGTTAAGTTTTTAGGTTTTAAAAAAGTAAGACTACTTGTATATTAAACGAAAATGAAAAAAGTTTTGATCATAGGTGGTAGTGGTTTTTTAGGCTCCCATATCGCGGATATTTTTACTAAAAAAAAATATCATGTTACGATTTTTGATAAAATAAGGTCACCTTGGATCAACAATAAACAAAAAATGATTGTTTCAAATTTAAGTAATACTAAAAAACTTGAACAAGCAATTAAAAGCTCCGATTTTGTTTATCATTTTGCTGCAATGTCAGATATTGGTGATTGTATAAATAATCCTCAACAAAGTGCTCAAATTAATATTTTTTTTACTTTAAAAGTTTTAAAATTTTGTGCCAAATACAAAATTAAGCGATTAGTTTATGCTAGCACAATTTATATTCATAGTGCACAAGGTGGATTTTATAGAATTAGTAAACAAGCTTCTGAACTTTATATCGAAGAATATAATAAAAGATATTCACTTGATTATACGATACTAAGATTTGGCACAGTTTATGGTGCTCGTTCAAGTAAAAAAAATAATTTAACAAAAATTATAAGCAATGCTTTAAAAAAAAATGTCTTAAAATACACAGGTGGAACTTCTGGTGCGGTAAGAAGGTATATTAATGTTACAGATGCAGCAAAAGCTAGTTACGAAATTCTTAAAAAGAAGTTTAAAAACAAAAATGTTTTAATTACAGGTAGAAAAAAAATTAGAATTACGGAAATTATGAAATTATTATCTCAAATGCTTAAAATTAAATCAAAACCTGAATATGAAAAAATAACAAAGTATGGTCATTATAATATCAGTCCATATACTTATAAAAAAAAGCCGGAAATAAAATATTTTCCCAAAAAAAAGATTGAGATTAAACGAGGATTAATTGAATTAGTTAACGAACTTACTTATAAAAGATATTAACTTTTATTTTTTTTTTAATGCTACTCTATAGTGGTCAGACATTAAATTATTATCTAAGTCTTCTTGCATAGAAAAAATTTCTTTTTCTTTAACTTTTACTTTTTCACCAATAATTGTTTGAA
>QBYE01000004.1:0-62500 GCA_003282985.1 Pelagibacteraceae bacterium AG-325-E08 | reverse complement strand
TAGCACGTGTGTAGCCCAACACGTAAGGGCCATGAGGACTTGACGTCATCCCCACCTTCCTCCAGCTTATCACTGGCAGTTCTTTCAGAGTGCCCAACTTAATGATGGCAACTAAAAGTGAGGGTTGCGCTCGTTGCGGGACTTAACCCAACATCTCACGACACGAGCTGACGACAGCCATGCAGCACCTGTGTTTCGTCCGGCCGAACCGAAAACTTTAATCTCTTAAAGTCGCGACGAACATGTCAAGTGTTGGTAAGGTTCTGCGCGTATCTTCGAATTAAACCACATGCTCCACTACTTGTGCGGGTCCCCGTCAATTCATTTGAGTTTTAACCTTGCGGTCGTACTCCCCAGGCGGTGTGTTTATCGCTTTCGCTGCGACACTGAAAATAAATTTCCAACGTCTAACACACATCGTTTACGGCATGGACTACGAGGGTATCTAATCCTCTTCGCTACCCATGCTTTCGTTCCTCAGTGTCAGTAATGATCCAGAAAGCTGCCTTCGCAATTGGTATTCTTTCTAATATCTACGAATTTCACCTCTACACTAGAAATTCTGCTTTCCTCTATCAAACTCTAGCTGAAAAGTTTTGATGGCAGTTCCAGAGTTAAGCTCTGGGATTTCACCACCAACTTTTTCAACCACCTACGAACTCTTTAAGCCCAGTAATTCCGAACTACGCTAGGTCCCTTCGTATTACCGCGGCTGCTGGCACGAAGTTAGCCGGACCTTCTTATTCGGGTACAGTCATTTTCTTCCCCGACGAAAGAGCTTTACAACCCAAGGGCCTTCTTCACTCACGCGGCATCGCTGCATCAGAGTTTCCTCCATTGTGCAAGATTCCCCACTGCTGCCTCCCGTAGGAGTTTGGGCCGTGTCTCAGTCCCAATGTGGCTGATCATCCTCTCAAATCAGCTATTGATCACAGTCTTGGTAGGCCATTACCCTACCAACAAACTAATCAAATGCGGGCTCATCCAATGGTGCATAAAGCTTTCTCTGTAAAGACTTATCCGGTATTAGCACAAGTTTCCTCGTGTTATTCCAGGCCAAAGGGTAGATACCCACATGTTACTCACCCGTCTGCCACTAAGTATTGCTACTTCGTTCGACTTGCATGTGTTAGGCGTGCCGCCAGCGTACGTTCTGAGCCATGATCAAACTCTCAAGTTTAAAAACGGCGCACACTAGCTTCTATATAAATTCTAAGAATAAAATTTATATAATATTGAAGTGTGTACGACAAATTTTGGTAACCTTAACCGTCCACACTTCTCTTCTTAAATTTTGACTTTTTAAATAGCTAATTGAGCAAAAAGGCTCAATAATCTCGTTTATTTTATTGTAAAACAATAATTTTATTGAGAAAGTTCGATGCTTATAGGCTAAAATTTTAGGAAATCAAGCTTTTATGGTTAAAAAAATCGATTAAAAGCCTCATTTTTAAAGGGTTTTTTTTGATTTTTGATAAATCCTAAACTAATAATACTGCTCACAATAAAATCTAATGGTAAAAAAAATAAAAACAAAAATTAAAAAAAATTTAGAAATTTTTAGCTTAATTTTAGTATTGCTAATTACAGCAACTTTTACCTCTTATTATAATTATAATAAAAAAAAAATTACAAACAGCTACAGTGATTTGTTAAACAACATTTATTTTAAAAAATCTATAAATCATTTATTTAATAATTTAGAACCTAGATTTAAAAAAATTGAACACATTGTAGATGTTGGAGAAACTTTTGACATCATATTAGAACAATATTCTGTTAATAGATTTGAAATTCAACAAATCAAGAGTGAATTATCAAAAAAAATAGATATCAACAGACTTAAACTTAATCAAAAGTTTCATTTTACAGTAGACCAAACAAGTTCTTTAGTTAAAGAATTTATATTTCAGGTTTCTAAAACAGAAAAAATCTTTTTAAGTAGAAATAATTTTGATAACAATTTTAATCAAAAAATTGTAGTTACTAAACTTAATAAAAAAATCATTTATGATGAAAATATTATATTAGAAAGCCTTTATAAATCAGCTGTAGAGGAGAAAATTCCTGCAAATATAATTATTGAATTTGCTAGGATTTATGGGTTTCAGGTCGATTTTCAAAGAGATATTAGAAAAAAAGATGGTTTTCAAATTATGTATGAAGTTTTTTTTGACGACAAAAAAAATATCATTGAAACAGGAAATATTCTTTACGCAAATTTAAAGTTAAGTGGTGAAAATAATTCTTTATATTATTTTGACTTAAAAGATAGTGAAGGACATTACGATAAAAATGGAAGGAGTGTTCAAAAGGCTTTAATGAAAACACCTATAAATGGTGCAAGATTATCCTCATCATTCGGCATGAGAAAACATCCAATTGACGGTTTTAATAAAATGCATAGAGGAACTGATTTTGCGGCTCCGATGGGCACACCTATAATGGCATCTGGTAACGGAAAAATAAAAAAAGCTGGATGGTGTGGTGGAGGAGGAAATTGTATTGTTATAAAACATAACTCTACATATCAAACAGTTTATGCTCATATGTCTAAATTTGCCAAAGGTATAAGAAGTGGTGTTAGGGTTAAACAGGGTCAAACTATTGGATACGTTGGCTCAACTGGAAAATCTACAGGTCCTCACTTACATTATGAAGTTATTATTAATGGTAAAAAAGTAAATTCCCAAAAGCTTAAATTACCATCTGGTAAAATTTTGAAGGATGCGGAGAGAAAACTTTTTGAAACTAAAAAAATTAAGTTAGATGTTCTTAAATCGGAAAAGATAATAGGATTAAATTAATTAGACTCTGACTGCGTCTCATTTAAGTTACTAACAACTTTATCAGAAGAACTTTTATTTTCTAGATTATCGGCAGAATTATTTTGGTCAGCAGAACTTTTATCATTAAAAAATTTTTTTTGAATTTCTTTTTCATTTAAAATTCTTGTAAAATGATCTGCATGCTGAAAATAATTCTCTGATAAAATTTTATCACCACCAGATAAAGCCTCCCTTGCTAAATTATTATATTTTTCAATTAGTTTTGGGGCATTATGGTTATTTCTTCCTGGAACTTTTCTTTGAAAATTATCGCTATTTGAAAAGTTATTACTAAATTTATTCCTGTCACCATTAGATTTATAATTTCTATCATTCCTTCTAAAACTATTTCTTCTACCGTTGTTGTTATTTCTAAATGTAACCATTGTATTATTTTAAATTTTTTTACTGACTATGCAGCGATCATTGTTAGATAAATCTTTTACAACCTTTTTAATATAAAATCCTTTATTTTCTAATATTTTTTTAACTTTCCATTTTTGATCAAAGCCAATTTCTAAAATCAAAAAACCATTTTTTTTTATCAGTTCAGATGATCTATTTATAACTTTACTGATTTCTGATAATCCCTCTATTCCTCCATCTAAAGCATGCTTAGGTTCAAAACCAATTACATCTTTTTCCAAATATTTAAGCTTACTTTTTTCAATATAAGGAGGATTAGATATAATTAAATCATATTTGCGAAAATGAAAATTGTCAATATCTGATTTGTACAATTTTAATCTATTAATAACCCCAAGATTTTTGCTGTTAATCTTACAAGTATCTAATGATTTTTTGCTTATATCAATTCCTGTACCATAAAAATTTTTTTTATCCTTTAAAATTGAAATAAGTATACAGCCTGAACCAACCCCTACATCTAATAAATTTAAATTATCTTTATTTTTTGTTAACTTTAAAACCTCCTCAATCAAAATCTCAGTATCTGGTCTGGGAATTAAAACATCTTTATTTACAGAAAATTGATATTTCCAAAAATATTTTTTTTTAACCAAGTAAGCTACTGGTTCACCCCTAGCACGTTGATGAATGAGTTTGTTAAAATATTCAAGGCTTTTGTTTGAAATTTCTTTATCAAAATTAAAAATTATAAATTCTTTTTCTTTTTTAATCGCTTCAGACATTAAAATTTGACTATCTAAAACTGGGGTTTTTATATTTTTTTTTTTTAGAAATAGTTGCGCTTTCTGAACAGCAGTTTGAATATTCATAATTAAAGTTTACTAAGACTTTCTTCTTGAGCTTTTAAAGATAAAGACTCAATTATTTCATCAAATGCCTCTCCCTCTAAAAATTCTTCTAATTTATGCAATGTAAAATTTATTCGGTGATCCGTTACCCTGCCTTGAGGAAAATTGTAAGTCCTTATTCTTTCTGATCTATCACCAGTTCCAATTTTACTTTTTCTATCTTCAGATCTTTCCTGATCTATTCTTGATCTTTCAAGTTCATAAAGTCTTGCTCTTAATATTTTCATTCCTTTAGCTTTATTTTTATGTTGAGATTTTTCATCTTGTTGTGACACTGATAACCCTGATGGTATATGTGTAATTCTTACAGCACTATCAGTTGTATTCACTGATTGACCACCCGGACCTCCAGCTCGAAAAACATCAATTCTTAAATCAGACTCATTTATTTTTAAATCAACTTCTTCTGCTTCAGGTAAAACTGCAACTGTAGCAGCTGATGTATGAACTCTTCCTTGAGTTTCAGTGTCAGGAACACGCTGAACTCTATGAACTCCACTTTCATATTTTAAAGTCGAGTAAATATTTGTTCCTTTAATAGAAGCAATTACTTCTTTCAATCCTCCAGCTTCACTTTTTGAAATTGATATCAATTCTAAAAACCATTTTTTTTTATGGCTTATTTTTTCATACATTTTAAAAAGATCAGCAGCAAATAAGCTTGCTTCTAATCCTCCAGTTCCAGCTCTAATTTCTATAATAGCATTTTTTTTATCGGCTTCATCTTTTGGCAATAAAAATAATTTTAATTTTTTTTCATTTTTTTCGTACTGTGTTTTTAGATTGATTAATTCAGTTTGTGCCATATTAATTAATTCTTGATCTGTATTTTGATCTTCTAAAATTTTTTCTAATTCAATCTTATCTTTATCATAAGTAATATATTTTTTTGCATACTCTACTATTTCATTTAAATCTGAATATTCTTTTGATTTTTCAGCAAAAATTTTTTTATCAATTGTGCCAGAGGATAAATCTTTTTCTAAAATGGAATGTTTATTAATCAATTCCTTAATTGTTTTTTCAGGTATCATTTTTAGCTATTTTCTATTTCAGAGACTTTTTTTTCAACTTCACTGACCACTCTATTTATCATGTCCTTGGTTAAAACTTTTTCTTTTTGCATACCAGATAAATAGAGCATATTATTTCCATTTCTGCCCCCTGTAATGCCTACATCTGTAAGTGCAGCCTCCCCTGGGCCATTTACAACACATCCTATAACTGACAAAGTTATTGGTGTCTTAATATGAGAGAGTTTTTCCTCTAATAATTTAACTGTTTCAATTACCTCAAAACCTTGTCTTGCGCATGAGGGACAGGAAATAATCTTTACACCTCTATTTCGCAAATTCAAAGACTTTAATATTTCATTTCCAATTTTTATTTCTTGAACTGGATCATCAGATAATGAAATTCTGATGGTATCACCTATGCCTTCTAAAAGTAATGTTCCTATACCTATAGAAGATTTTATACTTCCAGATACATAACTACCTGCTTCTGTAATACCTAAATGAAGTGGGTAGTCTATTGCTTTTGAAAGTTGTCTATAAGCTTGAATTGTCAAGAAAACATCTGATGATTTAACGCTTACCTTTAGGTTAAAAAAATCTTCATCCTCTAAAATTTTGATATTTCTAATCGCACTTTCAACTAAGGCTTCAGGGCAAGGTTCCTTAAATTTTTCTAAAATGTCTTTTTCTAGAGATCCGGCATTTACACCAACTCTAATTGAGCAATTATGATCTTTTGCGGCTGCAATAACCTCTTTTATTTTTTTTTTATCACCAATATTTCCTGGATTTATTCTTAAACAGCTTGCTCCACTTTCGGCAGCTTCAATAGCTCTTTTATAGTGAAAATGAATATCAGCTATTATTGGTACATCCACATTTCTTACAATTTCTTTTAAAGCTTTTGATGAAGCCTCATCTGGACATGACACCCTAACTAAATCAGCACCTTCATTTTGAATTTCATTAATTTGTTTAATGGTACCTTTTACATCAGTTGTCAATGTATTAGTCATGGACTGAACTGATATAGGGTTATCACCACCTACTTTAACATTTCCTAAATTTATTGTTTTTGTTTTCCTTCTCTTAATATCTCTAAATGGTCTAATGCTCATTTTTATTTATCTAACTTAAATTCTTTATGTAAAACTATTAAAGCCTTTTTAACATCTTTACTGTTTATCAAAACTGAAATTTTAATTTCTGAAGTAGAGATTACTTGTATATTGATATTTTTACTTGATAAAGATTGAAACATTCTGAAAGTAACTCCGGGTGTAGTAATCATACCAACGCCTATTATAGAGATTTTAGAAACTCCCTTTTCAAACAATATTTTTCTAAAATTAATTTTTTTGTTTTCCTTAATTATTCTTTTTGTTTTATTGAGATCATCTGTTTTAATAGTAAAAGTAAGATCTGTTTCCTTACCATTAGCAGAAATATTTTGAACTACCATGTCTACATTTATTGAATTAATTGACAATGGTTTAAATATAGATGCTGCAACACCTGGTCTATCTTTTACTCCAACTAAAGTTACTTTTGAGTCATTGTGGGTCGAAGAAATTCCAGTTATAATTTTATTTTTTGTAATATTTGACTTTTTTGTAATTAATGTTCCTGGTCTATTTGTAAAAGATGATTTAACCTCAATATCAATTCTATTTAATCTTGCATCTTGAATTGAAACTGGTTGCATAACTTTTGCGCCTAAAGATGCCATTTCTAGCATCTCTTCATATGAAATAACTTTAATTTTTTTTGCTTTACTTAGTTTATTGGGGTCGGTTGTAAATACACCTTCCACATCAGTGTAAATTATACATCTTTTAGCTTTAAAAAACTTTGCAAGCATTATAGCGCTTGCATCTGATCCCCCTCTTCCAATTGTCGTAATTCTGTTTTCTTTATTTATTCCTTGAAAACCAGCAATTATTGGAATTCCTCCTTCTCTTAAATATTTAATAATTTTATTTTTGTTTATTTGATAAATTCTAGAGTTTTTATGAGGACCATAAGTAAATATTGGTAACTGCCATCCTAACCAAGATCTAGATTTAAATCCATTATTGATTAATCTCCCCGCTATAAGAGAGCAGGCCATTTGTTCACCAGAGGAGACTAAAACATCGTACTCATTTTCAGAAAAATTTTCACTTATAAGTCTAGATTTTTTAACTAACTCATTTGTCACACCACTCATTGCTGATGAAACCACGATAACTTTGTATTTTTTTTTTCTAAATTCACCAATAATACGGGAAACTTTTTTAATTTTTTCTATTGTCCCAACTGATGTCCCACCAAATTTAAGTACTACAATTTTCATGATAAAATATTATCTTAAAGTTAAAATATATTGATAAAATACATCTTGAATATAAAGTCAAATTTCTAATGAAAAATAACACAATTAATAAAGAAGAAATAGAAAAATTTTCAAAAATCGCAGAGGAATGGTGGAATCCAACAGGTAAATTCAAACCATTACACAAATTTAATCCCATAAGAATTTCATACATTAGAGATAATATAACAAGCTCTTTTAAACTTAAAAATAAAAGAAAACCTCTCGAAAAGATTAAAATTTTAGACATAGGCTGTGGAGGAGGATTGTTATCTGAGCCAATGAGTAGATTAGGTGCAGAGGTAGTTGGAATTGATGCTTCAGAAAAAAATATTCAAGTTGCAAAACTACATGCAAAAAAAAACGGTTTAAATATTAAATATCATTGCACTTCACCAGAAAATTTTATTACCAATACAAAATTTGACGTGATTCTAAATATGGAAATCGTTGAACATGTTGAGGATGTAGATTTTTTTTTAAAATCATGCGCTAAACTTTTAAAGAAAGAGGGTATAATGTTTGTTGCAACAATCAATAAAACTCTAAAATCTTATGTATTTGCAATTATAGGTGCAGAATACGTTATGAGATGGCTTCCTATTGGAACGCATGAATGGGAAAAGTTTGTGATACCAGAAGATCTAACTAAAATTTTAAAAAAATATAATCTATCTCTTGAAAAATTAAATGGGATGAAATTCAATTTAATAAAAGATCAGTGGTCTATTAGTTCAGACAAGTCTGTCAATTATATTGGAAAATTTGTCAAAGACTAGTTACTTTCTTCTATCCAGGGTATTATTTCTGTTTTAACACCTTCTTCCTTAAGTTCTTTAATTTCTTCTTTTGTAGCTTCTCCATAAATACCTTTATTATTTTTTTTACTATTGTAATGAATAGATCTTGCCTCATATGCAAAATTTTTACCAACAAACTCGAAATTATTTTTAATAAAATTTTGGTATTCTTTAATTTTATTACTAATTTTTTTTAATTTCAAATTTTGATTATCAAAACTTTTTGAAATAGGTTTATTTATAAATTTTGGTGCCATCAAAGATTTTTCTATTTGCCATGAATTACAAACATGGCAGTTTAACAAATTTTTTTTTTTGAGTTTCTCATATTCTTTTGATGAGGCAAACCAACTATCAAATGAGATTTCGCAATTTTTACAACTAAGTTTGTATTTAATCATGATTTATATTTAATAATTCTTTTTAAGAATTCAATCAAATTTATCTTAGCTTCTATAATCTGCATTAATTTCAATATATTTTTTAGTTAGATCCATTGTATATGCTGTAAAATTTTTTGATCCACTTGAGATATTTACAAAAATATCAATACTATCATTTTTCATATACTCTGCTGCTTCCTCCTCTTTATAATTAGGATTAACTTTACCATTTTGAACTATCGTTATAGTTCCAAATTTAATAGACAATTTTTCGTAATTTAGATGAACACCTGCTTTTCCTATTGCCATAATAATTCTTCCCCAATTGGGATCTTCACCAGCTATTGCTGTTTTTACTAAAGGAGAATTAGATATCGAAAAAGCAATTTTTCTAGCTTCAGCATCACTCTTACATTCTTGAATATTAACTGTGATAAATTTGGATGCTCCTTCTCCATCAGCTACAACTCTTTTAGCTAAATTTAATAAAACTTTATTAAGTGAATTATCAAAGTCTTTAAGTTTTTCATCATTTAAACTGATTATCTTAGGATGTTTTGATTTTCCTGTTGAAAAAATAGAAACCATATCATTTGTACTGGTATCACTATCACAAGTAATTGCATTAAATGTTGTGTCTATATTTTTCTTTAAAAGTTTCTTTAAAATATCATTTTTGATATCTGCATCTGTAAATATATATCCTAAAGTGGTTGCCATATTTGGCTGGATCATGCCAGAACCTTTTGCAACTCCAAATATTTTTATCTCATTATTTCCAATAAAACATTTCTCCATTGCCATCTTTGGTTGAGTATCAGTTGTCATTATTCCTAGAGCTGCCTTCATCCATATTAATTTGTTTTGAGTATATTTTATTTTACTTATCAACTCAGGTATTTTAGATTTTATTTTTTCTTCTGGAAAATTCTCTCCAATTGTGCCAGTGCATCCAAAAATTACCTCTTTTGATTTAATTTTTTTTGGTTCATCTTCATCTTCTTTTTGTTTTTCTGTTAATTTTTGAGAAGTTATCTCAGCAATTTTTTCTAAACTTTTGTAACCTTGCCTTCCGGTAAAACAGTTAGCATTTCTTGTGTTAATTAATAATGAATATATTCTTTTAGCTTTTTGATTTAAATTCCATTTAATATTTTCAGATATTATTTTTGACTGAGTATATACCGAGGCACTATTTGCCCCATCCCTGAAATAAAACATAACCAAATCATCTCTCGAATTATTGTACAAATTTGCGCTAACTGTTGAAATTGATACACCATCAATATGATCTAAATCTTGAAATTGCATCATTCTCTTACTTTTTGATTTAGAAACTAAAAAATTAGTTAAATTAATACCCATAGTATTTAAAATAATTATTTCATAATTATATTAAAGGATATATGTAAATAATATATCAAAAAGTCATGTTAAACCCTCTCAACTTATTCTCAAAATTCATTAAATCTAGCAATCAAAGAGAATTAGATAGGATAGAAAAAATTGTACAAAAAATTAATTCTCTGGAAGAGTCTACAAAAAAACTGGTTGATTCGGATTTCCCAAAAAAAACTCTTGAATTAAAACAAAAAATAAAAAATGGCGAAACTCTTGATGAGGTACTTCCAGAGGCTTTTGCCCTCGTGAGAGATGCTTCCAGAAGAATGAGAAAAGAAAGGCACTTTGATGTTCAATTGGTTGGTGGTGTAGTTTTGCATCAAGCCAAAATTGCTGAGATGAAAACTGGAGAAGGTAAAACTTTAACTATAACGCTCGCTGCATATTTAAATGCTCTTTGTGAAAAGGGTGTGCATATAGTTACCGTAAATGATTATTTGGCTAAAAGAGACTCGCAAGAAATGGGAGTTATATATAATTTTCTTGGGCTCACATCTGGTTATATAAACAACGATCAAGATGATCAGCAAAGAAAAAAAAATTATAATTGCGACATAACCTATGCAACTAACAGTGAGCTCGGATTTGATTATCTAAGAGATAATATGAAATATTCAAATGAAGAAATGGTTCAAAGAGAACATTTTTTTTCAATTGTAGATGAAATAGATTCTTGTTTAATAGATGAAGCTAGAACTCCTTTAATAATCTCTGGAGAGGCAGAAGATAGAACCACTCAATATCTTGCTATTGATAAATTAATAAGAAACTTAAATGAAAAAGATTATGAAATAGATGAAAAGGAAAAAAATATCCTTTTAACTAATGAGGGAATAAATAATGTTGAGAAAATTTTTTCAAATGCTGGTATTTTAAAAAATAATAATTTTTATGATCCTGAAAATTTAAGTTTAGTTCATCATGTCAATCAAGCTTTAAGAGCCAATCATCTATTCCAAAAAGGTAAAGATTATATTATTCAAAACGATGAATTAAAAATTATTGATGAATTAACTGGTAGAATTTTGGAAGGGAGAAGATTTGGAGATGGTTTACATCAGGCTCTAGAAGCTAAGGAGAGAGTCCATATTGCAGTTGAAAATCAAACTTTAGCATCAATTACATATCAAAATTACTTTAAACTTTATAAAAAAATTTCTGGTTGTACAGGTACTGCAGTAACAGAGTCACAAGAATTTTTTGAAATATATAATTTACCAGTAGTAGTTATTCCAACTAACAAAAAGATGATTAGAAATGATTTTAATGATCAAATTTTTAGAACTGAGAATGAAAAAAATAATGCTATAATTTTAAAGATAAAAGAATGTCATAAAAAAGGACAGCCATTATTGGTATTTACATCAAGTGTAAATAAATCAGAAATATATTCTAATCTTTTAAAAACAGAAAATATTAAACATCAGGTACTTAATGCAAAAAACCACGAAAATGAAGCTGAAATAATTGCTAATGCTGGAAAAGAAAATTCTGTAATAATTACAACTAGTATTTCTGGTAGAGGAGTAGATATTCAACTAGGTGGAAAGAAAGGGTCGATAGATGAAGATCAGCTTAAAATAAATAAGGAAAAGATAAAATCTCTCGGAGGTTTGTACGTCATTGGCACCGAAAGAATGGAGTCTAGAAGAGTAGACAATCAAGCTAGAGGAAGATCAGGAAGACAGGGTGATGAAGGTAGCTCAATTTTTTATGTAAGTCTCGAAGATGATCTAATGAGAATTTTTGGATCAGAGTCTATGAATAATATTTTAGAGAAACTTGGTTTGAAAGATGGTGAAAGTATTGATCACCCCTGGATAAATAAAGCATTAGAAAGAGCACAACAAAAAGTTGAGGCAAGAAACTTTGATATTAGAAAGACTTTAATAAAATTCGATAATGTATTGAATGACCAAAGATATGTAATTTTTTCTCAAAGAAAAGATGCTATGAATAGTGATAAAATTTTTCAATATTCTATAGATTTTTTAAATGAGATAGTTGAAAGTTTAATACCATTAAAAATACTGAAAAAATCTAATCCTAAAAGTTCTGATTTTGACAATAAAATTAAGGGGATTTTAGGTAAGGATTTTTTAGAGTCTGATTTAAAAAGATTGAACGAATGTAGTGATAAAGAACTAAAAGAAATATTAAATACTAAATTTAATGAAGTAAGAAATGAAAGAATAAAACTTTTAGGTGAAGATCAAGCAAAGGATATAGAAAAAAGGATTTTTTTACAATCAATTGATATTAATTGGAAATCACATATTCAATATTTAGAACAATTAAGACAAGTTATAGGACTAAGATCTTATGGACAGAGAGATCCTTTAGTTGAGTATAAAAAAGAAGCATTCTATTTATTTGAAAATTTATTAAATAAACTAAAATTTGACTTTATAACAATTTTAATGAATTTAAAAATAGTTCAGGAAACTCCACGTGTAGAGAAGACCAAAATTAATTCAAATGACCCCAAATGTTTATTGGTGATACATGAGGGTAAAAAGATTTCTAGAAATGAGAAATGTGAAGCAACAGGAAAAAAGTTTAAAAATTGTTGTGGTGCATTATAAAAAATAAATTAGTGAAGTTAATAAAATTACTGACACTCCAAGAGCTATTATCAATGTTTTTTTTGATTTAAAAATTTGATTAAAGTTTTTATCTAATCTTGAAGTGCTTAAACTATCTAAATTAGAAGTGAAACCTTTGCCTCTACCTATTTTTAAAAATTTATTTTTTCTATCATTATATATTTCATCTGGTGTCATTATTTTAAAATCTTCTAAGTTTTTACTTATTGATATTTTAAGATTCTTTAGCATTAAATCTTTATCTCTATGTGCACCACCAAGTGGTTCAGGAATTATCTCATCAATAATTTCTAGGTTTAATAGATCTTTTGCTGAAAGTTTCATCGCTTTGGCTGCATCTAACATTTTTTTTGGATCTCTCCATAAAATAGTGGCACATCCTTCAGGTGAAATCACAGAATAAATTGCATTTTCTAACATTACTACTTTATTAGAAGATGCTAAAGCAATTGCTCCTCCAGAACCACCTTCCCCAATTATTATAGCAATTGTAGGAACTTTTAATTTCATACAACATTCAATTGATTTAGCTATAGCTTCTGCTTGACCTCTTTCTTCCGCTCCTACACCCGGATAAGCTCCAGGAGTGTCAATAAAAGATATTATTGGTAAGTTAAATTTATTAGCTAATTCCATTAAACGAATAGTCTTTCTGTAACCCTCGGGTCTCATCATCCCAAAATTTCTTTTAATTCTAGTATCTAAATCATCTCCTTTTTCTTGGCCTATAACTAAAACTGATTGACCTTCAAATTTGGCAAAACCAGTTAAGACTGCATTGTCTTCACCATAATGTCGATCACCAGACAGTGGAATAAAATCTTCAAATAAATTATCGATAAAAAATTTTGATTTTGGTCTATCTTCATGTCTAGCTACCATTGTAGTTTGCCATGGGTCAAGATTAGAATAAATCATTTCCAATTTTTCATCTAGGTCACTTTGAATTTTGGAAATTTTTTGTGTGTCAACCTCAGAAACTCCACTTTGATTAAAAGGGTCTTTTAATTTTTCTATTTCTGTTTCTAATTCTTTAATATCAGTTTCAAAATTGAGATAATTTTTCATATTAAATTTTTAATTAACTATGGAAAATGACAATAAAATGTCAATGCTACTATTAATTAATTGACTTAGTTTTGCAGGGGTTTTAGATATTATTGATGTCTAAAAACTATCAAAACGTGAATAATTTGAAAATTTCTCAAGAATTACTCTCTTTTGTAAATAATGAATTATTGAAAGGTTTAGAAATTTCTCCTGAAAAATTCTGGTCAGGTTTTGACAATGCAGTACACGAACTAGCACCAAAAAATAAAGAATTAATCCAAATAAGAGAAGATTTACAAAAAAAAATTGATGACTGGCATATTAAAAATAAAGGAAATGAAATCAATATTGAGGAATATAAAAAATTTTTAAAAGAGATAGGTTATTTAAAAGATGAAGGACCTGATTTTAAAATTGAGACAAAAAATGTTGATGATGAAATCTCAAAAATAGCTGGTCCACAATTAGTTGTGCCCATAATGAATGCGCGATACGCCCTAAATGCAGCAAATGCAAGATGGGTTAGTTTATATGATAGTTTGTATGGCACTGACATAATTGAGTCTGAGGAAGGTGGAAGTGAAAGATATGACCCAAATCGTGGACAAGAAGTAATTAAATACGTAAGAGAGTTTTTTGATAAATATATTCCGATTGATGGAACAAGCTGGAAAAACATAGCTGGATTAAAAATAGTTGGCAAAGAACTAATTATCCTTAAAGACAATAAAGAATATAAACTTAAAGATTCAGATAAATTTATAGGTCATAGAGGTGATGCAAACAAACCTGAGGCTGTTATATTAAAAAATAACAATCTCCATTTTGAGATCATCATTAACCCAAAGGCTTTTAGTGCAGCACATGACATAGCAGGAATAAGTGATGTAATAGCAGAGTCCGCCGTTTCAACTATTTGTGATAATGAGGATAGTGTTGCCGCTGTAGATGCTGAAGATAAAGTTGCTTGTTATAGAAATTGGTTAGGTTTAATGAAAGGTGACCTCAAAGTTCAATTTGAAAAAAATGGTAAAAATTTAGAAAGAAAATTAAATCCTGACAGAAGTTATATTTCAAAAGATGGTAAAGGTTTAAAGCTTCATGGAAGAAGCTTGTTGTTAATTAGAAATGTAGGTCATTTAATGACAAATCCTTCTATCCTTTTAAAAGATGACAGTGAGGTCCCTGAAGGCATTATGGATGCATTTATTACAACAGCTGCTGCCTTACATGATTTAAAGAAAAAAAAGAATTCAAGAACTGGATCAATTTACATCGTAAAACCGAAAATGCACGGACCAGATGAGTGTGCTTTTACTAACTTAATTTTTTCAAAAGTTGAGGGAGTATTAGGAATAAAAAATTTTAGTTTAAAATGTGCAATAATGGATGAAGAAAGAAGAACCTCAGTAAATTTAAAAGAATGTATAAGAGCTTTAAAAAATAGAGTTTTTTTCGTTAATACAGGATTTCTTGACCGCACGGGTGATGAAATGCATACATCTATGGAAGCTGGTCCAATGATTAAAAAAGGTGATATGAAGTCCTCTAAATGGATACAAGCTTATGAAAATAATAATGTTGATTTAGGTTTAAAATGTGGTTTTTCAGGCGTTGCGCAGGTCGGTAAGGGAATGTGGGCTGCACCTGATGAGATGAAAAAAATGTTGGAAGAAAAAATTGGACATTTAAAAGCAGGGGCAAATTGCGCATGGGTTCCTTCACCAACAGCTGCATCTTTGCATGCTTTACACTATCATCAAATAAATGTTTTTGATGTTCAAAAAAAATTAACCACTAGACCTCCAGCAAAATTAGACGATCTTCTAACTATACCTGTAGCAAATAGACCGAATTGGTCAGTTGAAGAAATTAATTCTGAAATTTCAAATTCTGCACAAACTTTATTAGGCTACGTAGTAAGATGGATTGATCAAGGTATTGGATGTTCAAAAGTACCTGACATAAGTAATACATTCCTGATGGAAGATAGAGCTACACTCAGAATATCATCTCAACACATTGCAAATTGGTTACACCATGGTGTCACTACAAAAATTCAGGTCTTGGAAATAATGAAACAGATGGCAAAAATTGTGGATAAACAAAATGAAGGTGATAAAAAATATGTGAAGATGAGTGATGATTTTGAAAACTCAATCGCTTTTAAGGCTGCCTGTGATTTAATTTTTAAAGGTAAGAAACAACCATCTGGCTATACAGAGCCACTTCTGCATTTAAATAGAATTTTAAAAAAATCTAATCAGAATTAGAATTTAATTTTGACCTATTTTTGAAAGCTGAAAATAAAGTTCCATCATCTAAACTTTCAATCTCTCCTCCAACTGGCAATCCTTGAGCAAGCTTTGTGACCTTAACTTTAGTATTTTTAAGACTATCTTGAACATAATATGCAGTAGTTTGACCTTCAACAGTTGCACTAGTTGCTAAAATTACCTCTTCAATATTATCTCTATTGACCCTTTCGACTAATGAATTAATCAAAAGATCTTCCTTTCTCTGGCCCACAGAGGTAATCGTACCACCTAAAATATGAAAGTATCCTTGATAAATATTTGAAGTTTCAATTGACCATTGATCAGCAATATCTTCGACTACACAGATTTTTGTATATTTATTTTTTGAACTATCACAATTAATACAACCTGTTGAATTTGACTTTAATGATCCACAAGAATTACATCTATTCACATTCTTATAAACTGTGGCCAATACATTAGCTATTGGCTTAACCAATTCATCACGATTATTAATTAATTTTAAGACAATACGTTTAGCTGATTTAGGACCCAAACCTGGAAGTCTAGAAATTAATTTTATAAGTTCTTCAATCTCACTAATATTTTGCATTTCCTATAAAGGCCATTTAAAACCAGGTATTCCAAAACCTCCTGTGGCTTTTGAAATTTCTTCGCTTGTTTTTGATTTAAGTTCAGATTTTGCACGTGCGTGTGCTGCAACAATTAAATCTTCAATAATATTTTTATCCTCTTTCATAATTTCATCAGATAACTTAATTGTCTGCATCTCTCCTTCCCCATCTAGAGTTATTTTTACTGAGTTTGATCCTGAAGCACCTTCAACTCTTATTTCTTTAATTTTTTTTTGACTTTCTTTCATCTTAGCTTCCAGCTCTTTAGCCTTATCTAAAATTTTACTAAAATCAGTCATAATCATTACCTTTATCTTTCGATTTCACATTTATTAATTCAGCATCAGGAAAATTTTTAATTACATCTTTATAAATTTCTGATTTTTTAGAGTCCTCAATTAATTTTTCTTTAATATTTTTTTGCTGATCTTTTATAGACCTTTCACCCTTTAACTGACTAAATGTAATTATCCATCTTTCATTTGTCCATTCAAAAAGTTTAGACGATAATTCTTTTACAAAATCTTTATTTAAACTTTCGTTAAAAGATATTTCAATTCTATTTTTTTCAAACTTTACAAGATTAACATTTTTTTCAAGCTCATATTTTAATTTTATTTCCTTTTTATTTGAACAAATCTCAATTAAATCATTAAATGACTTTATAATAAAATTTTTATCAGCTTTAATTTCAGTTTGAACTTCTGGCTTACTTTTTTCTTCTTGAGAGACATTCTTTATTTGATTAACTATCTTAGAGGAAATATCAGTTTCTTTATTTTCAATAGAATTATCGATTTTAATTTCTTCTTCAAAATTATCTTGTAATTTTAAAGAACTAAGGTGAATCAGTCTTGTCAAAAACATTTCAATTGATAAATTTTGATTTGAAACTATATCTAGCTCTTCAAGAGTTTTTATAGTGAACTGCCAAAATAAAATTAGTGTTTGACTTTCTAAACTATTAGAAATTTCTTTAATCTTTTTAAATTCATCATCATTTAAAGAAAAATTTGTACTTTCTAAACTTAACGAATTTATATTTTTAAAATAATAAAGTATTTCTAAAAAATCATTAATAAAAATTTTTGGTTCAACTCCCTGATCATAAATTTTTCTATAAATTAAAATAACCTTTTTTTCATTTCCCTCAAAAATTAGTTTAAAGAGATCTATTAGTTGTGACTTATCAAAATAACCAAATATTTTTTGAGCCGCAGTTAAGTCTAATTCAGCCCCTTTATCCAAACTTAATAGAGCTCTATCTAACAGAGATAAGGCATCTCTAACAGATCCCTCTGAAATTTTTACTATAAGCTTTAAAGCCTCATCTGTAACTTTTCCGTTTTCCTTATCCTTAATTTTTTTTATAAAATCCAATAACTCTGAAGATTTGATTCTTGATAAATCAAACCTTTGGCATCTAGATACTATCGTTACAGGTATTTTTTTAATGTCTGTTGTGGCAAATATAAATTTACAATATTCTGGAGGTTCTTCTAATGTCTTCAAGAGACCAGCAAATGCTTGTTTACTTAACATGTGCACTTCATCAATTATAAATATTTTATACTTAGCTGAAGTTGGGGCATATCTCGAAAATTCTATCAGTTCGCGTATATTGTCAATTCCGGTGTGACTCGCCGCGTCTATTTCCATTACATCAATATGGCTTGAATTAATTATAGATTCACAATTCTCACAAAAATTATTTTTACATAAATTATCAATCCCATTTGAACAATTAAGCGCTTTTGCAACAATTCTTGCAGTTGTTGTTTTTCCAACGCCACGAATACCAGTAAAAAGATAAGCGTTTGGTATTCTGTCTGCTTTAATTGAATTAGTAATAGTTTCAGCAACAACCTCTTGGCCAATAAGATGATCAAAAGTTTGTGGTCTGTATTTTAATGCTAATACTTTTGAGTTATTATTCATATATCTAAAAGGAGACTAGAACCTGAATAACTGTCTCTACGACTGCTTCCGTTAAGATCTGGTCGGGTTCAAGCAGCACCCACCTCTAGCCTCCAAAAGTATTATAGCAGTAATAATTTCTAGTCTACAAGAAAAGATTAAATTTTATTTTTCTCTTATTTTATCTGCTTCAAAAACACCTAGGACGTGAAAATCTTGGCAATGAAGCCCCAACTCTTCCAATGACTTTTGAACTTTTAAATCTTCAATATGCCCATCTAAATCACATAAAAAAAAGAAAGAATCGAAAGAATTTTTTTCTGGATAACTTTGTAACTTTGTTAAATTTACCCCGTTAATAGCAAAACCTCCTAATGCGGAATACAAAGCGGCTTTTTTATTTTTTAACTTAAATAAAAAAGATGTAACATATTTTTTATTGGTAAATTCTGGTTGAGAAATTTTCTTTCCCATAACTAGAAATCTTGTGAGATTACCTTTCTCGTTTTCAACATTTTTTTTAATTATTTCTAAATTGTAAGTTTTGGCACTTAATGATGATGCGATTGCAGCTTTTGATTTATCTTTTTCTTTTGAAACCATCTCTGCAGAACCAGCTGTATCAGCTCTCACGTGTTCAACTAAACTATTTAATTTTATAAATTTAGAACATTGAGAAAGAGCTTGTCCATGCGAATAAACATCTTTTATGTCAGAAATTTTTGTACCAGGGATACCCAATAAATTATGTTCAACTTTTTGAAAATATTCTGAATAAATGTTTAACCTGTATTCAAAAATCAGATACTCAATACCAATGTTGCCTGTAATTCTATTTGACTCAGGAATTATAATTTTAGAGTTTGGGTCCTTTGATGCTTTTAAAAAACATTCATCAAAAGTTTTACATGGTAATATTTCTGCTTTAGGACTAATTGATAGTGCTGCTAAATGCGAATATGCTCCAAAAGTTCCTTGAAAATATATTTTATTCATTTTGATTTATATTCCATTATTTTTTTTATGGCTACAAAATCCTCTTTTGTATCAACGCCTATTGGAGAAGATTTTGCAAATGCAACGTTAATCTTTATTTCATTATCTAATGCTCTTAACTGTTCTAATTTATACTTAATCTCATTAACAGATTGATTAAATGAAACAAATTTTTCAAGAGTTTTTAATTTATAGCAATAGATGCCCAAATGTTTATAAATATTTTTAGGTTTATCATTAAGTTTTCTTGCAAAATTAATAGCCTCTGGAAATTGATTGTTATCTAAACTCTCTTTAGTGACAACTTTAACTACATTTAAATTATCATATGTTTCTTGATCTATAATATTTGATGCTAAAGTACCCAATTCAAATTTTGTTTTAACCATTTGAGCGTGCAACTTTTGAATATCTACCACATTCATTAAAGGCTCATCTCCTTGAAGGTTCATAACTAATTCGACATCAGTCCTTCCAAGTTTTTTAATTGCTTCATTTATTCTATCAGTGCCAGTTTTATGATTTTTATTGGTTAATATTGCCTGACCACCGTTTTTTTTTACATCATCAATAATTTCTTGATCTTGGGTTGCCACAAAGACTTCACCAATATTTGTCTCCTCAGCCTTTTTAAAAACATGTGAAATTATTGATAAACCATTAATTTTAAGTAATGGTTTGCCTGGTAATCTGGTTGCTGACAATCTAGATGGAATAATAATTAATGTTTTCATTCTTTTTTTTATTTAGTTTTAGATAATAAACAGAGGCAAAATTGTACATTTAAATATAAGCAATTTTTAATTAATAGTGTTATACGTTCAAAATATATTTTTATAAAATGGATTCTTTTGAAATTAATAAGGTGATTGCAGCTATTTTGATGGTTGCTTTGCTAATTATTGGATTAGGTAAGATTTCTGAAGTCGTTTTTCATGTTGAAAAGCCTGAAACCCCTGGCTACAGCGTTGAAGTAGATCAAATTACTACAGCTGTTGCTTCCACAAATGAAACGATAGAAAAGGTAGTTGATATTGCTGCATTAATGTCAATGGGTGATGTTGCTAGTGGAGAAAAAATATTTAAAAAGTGTGCGGCTTGTCACTCTATTGTAAAAGGGGGGAAAAATAAAATTGGTCCAGCTTTGTATAATGTAGTCGGTAGAAAGGTGGGAGCCGTAAGTGATTATAAATATTCAAAAGCATTAGCTGCTTATGAAAAGGCATGGACTTTTGAAGAACTTAATGGCTATCTTATAAAACCTGCTAAATGGATTAAGGGAACAAAAATGGCTTTTGCTGGACTTAGGAAAGAAAAAGATAGAGCTTCAGTTATCAAATATCTAAACCAAAATGCGGATAGTCCTTTATCTTTACCTTAGTTTTCCAAAACAATATAACAAAATACTTTTTTGAACATGTACTCTATTAAGAGCTTGTTGCCATACATGAGATTTTTTACCTAAGAAAACATCTTCACTCACCTCATCACCACGAGGTAAGCAATGCAAAAAAATACCGCTATTAGAAAATTTCATTAATTCTTTATCAATCTTAAAATTTTTAAATGCTTGAATTTTTTTCTTCTTATTAACTTTATCATTTAAAGAAATAACTTTGTCAGAAAAAATTACATCTGCATCAGCTACTGCTTTTTTAGCATCATTATAAATATAAATTTTTTTATTATTTCTTTTGACCCATGCTCTTACCTCTTTTCCTGGTTCAAATTTTTTTGGACAGCCAATACTTAGCTTGAAAGAAAATTTTACTGAAGCAGCAATCAAACTATCCAAAACATTATTGGAGTCACCTATCCAACAAATATTTAATTTTGAAATAGGTTTCTTCTTTATTTCCTCAACTGTAAAAACATCAGACAAAACCTGAGTAGGATGAGATGAAGGACTTAAACCATTAATTACTGGTATTGATAAATATTTTGCAAAATTTTCAACCTTTTTATCACTATCAGTTCTAAGCATAAATCCATCACCATAGGTTGAAAGAATTTTAGCAGTATCAGCAATACTTTCTCCTCCTTGACCCAAATGCAGTTCATTAGATCTCAAGGTCAAAGTACCACCGCCTAATTGTTTGATAGCTAAATAAAAGCTTAATCTAGTTCGCAAACTAGATTTTTCAAACATTTGAATTAATAATTTTCCTTTTAAGGGTGCGCCCTTATCAACCTCTAATGTACTTAGTTTTTTTCTTAAACTTTTTCTTTTCTTAGCATCGGTAATAATCTTTCTCAAATCTTTTGCAGGTATATCTTTTAGATTTATGAAATGTTTCATGATTATTTTATTTCTGAGCAAACTTTATTAATTATTTTTAATGCTAAATCTATTTCTTTAATTTTGACATTTAGAGGTGGTAAAATACGAACAACATTTTCAGCGGCACGGATAGTTAATAATTTATTGTCCATTAATTTTTTAATAAACTTTGTTTGATCTGTTTGAAGTTGAATTCCAATTAATAAACCTCTTCCTCTTATTTCTTTAATAATTTTAGGGTATTTTTGTTTAAGCTTATTTAAATTTGATAAAAAATATTTTGAGTTTTTTGTTACATTATTCAAAAAACTCTTTTTAGAAATTATATCCATTACAATACTTCCAACTTTAGTTTGTAAAGGTTGACCTCCAAAGGTGCTTCCATGAATTCCTGGTTTAACTGCTTTTGCTACTTTTTTAGTCATTAAAACTGCACCTATGGGATATCCACCTGCTAGGCCCTTGGCTACAGGTACAATATCCGGTTTTATATTTGCATATTCAAAAGCAAAAAATTTCCCAGTCCTAGCGCATCCTGTCTGAATCTCATCACAAATTAAAAGTATCTTTTTTTCATTACACAATTGTCTTAGTCCCTTTAGACAGTGGTCAGGTATAACTCGAATTCCACCTTCTCCTAAAATTGGCTCAATCATTATTGCTGCAGTTTTTTTTGTAATTTTTTTTTTGAGAGATTCATGACTCCCAAAAGTAAAATGGTCAAACCCAGATACGGCTGGTGAAAATCCTTCAGTCATTTTTTTTGATCCACTTGCATATATTGCAGCCAAAGTTCTTCCATGGAAGGCCCCTCGAACGCAAAGAATTCTATTTTTGTTTGGTTTACCAATTGAAAAAAAATATCTTCTAGCAAGTTTAATGCATAATTCTGAACATTCTGTACCTGAATTCTGGAACATAACATAATCAGCAAAAGTTTTTTTTACGAGTTTTTTAGCTAATTCTTCACTTTCATTTATCTCAAAAGCGTTACTTACATGCCAGAGTTTTTTTGATTGTTTTTTTATAGCTTGAATTAATTTTGGATGGGCATGACCTAAACAATTGACCGCTATTCCTTGAACAAAATCTAGATATTTTTTTCCATTTGTTGAAAAAAGATAACTTCCTTTTCCATACTTAAAGGCAATTTTTTTTCTGTTATAATTTTTTGCTAAATAGCTCATAATTTTAATTAGTATTTATAAATTTTAATTATTAGATACAAGTTATGATTGAAAATACCTATAAACCAATTTTAACTTACTTATGTTGATAACTCCTAAAAAATCGTTGTTTGTTTAATCTATATATCAGTATATTGTGTTAATAATAAATATTAATACAATATATAGGGTATAAAATACATTACTTAAAATGAGTGCTTGGACGAAAGAAAATGTCGAATTTCTGAAAAAAAATTGGGGGACTGCCACAGCTAGAGAATTAGCAGAAAAAATGGGACCTGGTTTTACAAGAAATAGTATAATTGGAAAAGCGAGCCGACTTGGACTATCAGCAAAAATAAAAACAAGAACAGCAACTTCAAATGAAAGTTTTGAAAATACAATAATTGATAAAGATATTAAATCTAAAAAGGGTCGAAGAAGCAAATTTAAATCATTAATAATTGAAAAAGATTTTGAACCAGAAAATCCTAAAACTCTTGAAGAGTTAGAGGATGGTGTTTGTCGCTATCCGATCGGACATCCAAATGAAAAAGATTTTTATTTCTGTGGAAGAACTTCTGTAAAAGACTTTAGTTACTGTCGTCTCCATTTACTTTATTCTTATGTTCCTAAGGGTAAAAAAGAAGATGTAACTGAAAAAGAGGATGTTCCGGAGTTTATTGAAAAAAAAATTAAATCAGCCTAGTTTTTATTTAGTTTTTAATTTAGGTTTAACTATTTTTTTTATTTTTGTTTATTGAGAATTGACCACCCTCTCTCCACATATAACAATATTTTTCAACTTCTTTTTCAAACAAACTTTTTGCTGGTAAACCTATATCAGTATTTGTTTTATATTTTCCTGAAGTAACGTTATCATATTTCAGAAGTCTCAATTGATCCTCTGTAAGCAAAGGTTTTGGCATTAGTTGAAAAACTTTTGCTATCGTCTTTCCAACAAACAAAGGAACGGGTAATAAAAGTCTTCTTTTACCGATTAGTTTTAGCAATTTCTCAAGAATCTCTTTAAATGTCATAGTCTCAGGGCCTACACATTCAATAATCTGAGAATTTGTATTCTTGGAAACTGCATTAAAGATTATCTCCACTAAATCTTTTGCATGAATAGGTATAAATAAAGTTTTTCCAGAATAGTAAAGCGGAAATACTGGTAATCTATTTAAGAGTGTCATCATTGAGGTGGAAAAGCCATCCGAGCTACTATAAACTAGAGAAGGACGTAAAATTGTTGATAAAGGAAAATTTTTTAAAATTTCTTTTTCACCCTCTAATTTACTTTTCGCATAATTTGAGTCTATTGCCTTATCAACACCTAATGCTGACAAATGTATAAACTGCTCTAAATTATATTCTTTACAAAGCTTAGCTAGTATTGATGGAAATAAAGTATGAATATTTTTAAATGAACTTCCTTTTTTTTCATATAAAATACCTATTAAATTGATGCAAATATCTGCCTCTTGAAAAAGACTTCTAATTTTTTTTTCATCAAAAATATTTGCCTCCACGATATTAATCCAGCCCTGATTGCCCATACTTTTTAATAATAAGCCCTTTTGATGAATATTTCGGGTTACTACAGTAACTCTATAGTGGTTTTTCGTTAACTTTCTTATCAGGTGTCTTCCTATTTGGCCAGATCCCCCACAAATTAAAACATTTTTTGCTTTCATTTTTTTCTGTTATATATGAATTAAAAATGAATACAAAGATTGAGTTGCATAAAGCCGATTTACCAGAAAATTTAAATCTGGGGACTATAGTAGCTATTGATTCAGAGTTCATGGGCTTGTCTGTTCGTCGGGATCCACTTTGTTTGATACAGCTTTCATCAGGAAATTCTGATGCTCACATTGTTCAGTTAGACAGAAATAATTACAACGCTCCAAATTTAGTTAAAATTTTAGCTGATAAAAACATCAAAAAGCTCTTCCACTATGCCAGAAGTGATTTAACCCATATTAAATATTATCTCAAAACAGATGTAAACAATATTGAATGTTCAAAAATTAAATCAAAATTGGCACGTACTTTTTCAGATAGCCATTCATTAAAAATATTAATAAAAGAATTTGCTAATGTAGACGTAAGTAAACAATTTCAAACATCTGACTTTGGCGGAGAGCTTTCTCAAGGTCAATTAAAATATTGTGCCAATGATGTAATCTACCTCCATAAAATTCACTCTGAATTAGATAAAATTTTAGAGAGAGAAAAAAGAATGGACTTATATCGTGAATGTATAAAATTTTTACACACTAGAATAAAACTTGATTTATTGGAGTTTAAGGACGATATCTGGTCTCATTAAATGAAAAAAAAAAAATTTATCAAAATTGGAAAAGCTGTAATTAATCTAGAGATTAAAGCATTAAACAAATTAAAAAATAGTATTAATAATTCATTTAATTTAGCTGTTGAACAAATTGTTAAATGCCAATCAAAAGTTATCCTGTGTGGAGTTGGAAAAAGTGGACTAATTGCAAATAAGATAGCAGCAACATTTTCATCTGTTGGAACTCCCTCATTTTATTTATCAGCTAGCGACTCCTCTCATGGAGATTTAGGAAGTATTTCAAAAAAAGATATTTTAATTCTAATTAGCAACTCAGGAGAAACAAATGAATTAAAAAATATTATACAATATGTTAATAGAAACAAAATTTTACTAATAGGAATTGTTTCAAAAAAAGATTCTGTGCTTTACAGATCAGCAGATATTAAACTGTTAATACCAAAAGTTACTGAGGCAGGTAGTATTGTTCCCACTTCTAGTACAACCTCTCAACTTGCCTTGGGTGATGCTTTGGCAATTGCTACAATGAGACAAAAAAAATTTAACAATAAAGATTTTAAAAAAATTCATCCTGCGGGAAGTTTAGGAGCACAATTAAAAACTGTAGAAGATTTAATGCTAGTAGGTAAAGCTATTCCCTTTGTAAATGAAAATTTGAAGATGAAAGATGCATTAAAAGTTTTAAATTCGAAAAAATTAGGTTTTGTGATTGTAAGGGATAAAAAAAAGTTATTAAAGGGAGTAATTTCTGATGGAGACTTTAGAAGATTTACTCAAAAAAAACAAAATTTAAATAATTTGTTAGTAAAGCAAATTATGACAAAAAGTCCAATAGGAATAGATAAGAATGAACTAGCAGCCAAAGGTCTCTATGTAATGAATAATAAGAAAATTACGAATTTATGTGTTTTTAATAAAAAAAATAAACTCAAAATAATAGGCGTACTACATATTCACAATATTTTGCAGTCGAATATATCTTAAATGGGGAAAAGTTTTTTTTTAAGAGTATCTTTTATAGTTACTGTTTTAATTCTATTAATAATAATCATTTTTAATTCAAATCAAAATAATAAAGAATTAATAGAGGAAAAAAAAGAAATTGTTCAAGAAGAAATAGAAAACTCTAATATTATAAAAGATGTTGAATATAGGTCTAAGGACTCCAGTGGTAATGAATATACTTTAAAGTCATCTGAAGGAATTATAGATCAAAATAATACTAATATTATTTATTTAACTTCAATTAAAGCAACTATAGATTTAAAAGATTATAATTCTATAAATATATCATCTAACTTTGGTAAATATAATATTGATAATTTTGATACTATTTTTTCAAAAAATGTAATAATTGAATACCTCGATAATATAATTATGGGAGAATATCTTGAATTCTCATTAAGTAAAAATTTAATGACAATTTCTAGAAATGTAGTCTTTAAAAACAATAAAAGTTCACTAAAAGCAGATGTAATTGAGGTAGATATTAAGACAAAAGATATTAAGATTTCTATGTATGAAGAAAATAAAAAAATAAATATTAAATCTTTAAATAAAAAAAATGGCAGTAATTAAAAAATTTAGAATTAAATCTTTTAAAAAGATTAATACTATAATTGAATTTAAAAATATATCTCTTGCATATGGTAACAGGTTAATTTTGGATAATATAAGTTTTAAAATTAGTGAAGGGGAAATTTTTGGTTTGTTAGGCCCCAACGGCGCTGGGAAGTCAACAATTTTTAACGTTCTTACTGGTTTAATATCTCCAAAAAATGGTAGAATTTTTATAAATAATAAAGATGCAACAGATTACCCTGTGTATTTAAGAACAAGAATGTTCTCTTTAGGTTATGTCCCTCAGTACGGTGGGGCATTCTCAGACTTAACAACCTTAGATAATCTCAGAGCAATAGGAGAAATTGTAGTAGAAAATAAAAGTCAAAGAGATGAAAGAATTGATTTCTTAATGTCAAAATTCGAATTAGATAATGTGAAAGATATAAAGTTTAAGCATTTATCTGGAGGTCAAAAGCGACGCTTGACGATTGGACTTGCGCTTTTGGGGAAGCCTAAAATACTGTTACTAGACGAACCGATGTCGGCTCTTGATCTACTTTCTATAAAAATGTTGCAAGAAATAATAGTAAATTTACAGGTTGAGGAAAAAATTACTTGTCTAATAACCGATCATAATGCAAAATCAATATTAACGATTACAGATTCTGCCATGATACTTAATAATGGTAAAATTGTAGCTCAAGACTCACCTTCAAATTTAGTTAAAGACCGTGGAGCGATTAAATCCTATTTTGGAGATAACTTCAAAATTAACTAATTTTTTAATGCCAAACAAAATTATAATCAAAAATAAAATCAATAAATTTGATAAAAAAATTATAATCCCTGGAGATAAAAGTATTAGTATTAGGTGGGTGTTAATTTCGTCTCTTTCTAATGGTTTATCAAAAGCTCAAAATTTACTTTTTTCTGAAGATGTTCTGGCTGCTATAGAGGCTGTAAGAAAGCTTGGAATAAAAGTTATCGTTAATAATAAGATGTGTAAAATTTATGGTAAAGGAATTGATGGATATAGGTATAAAAAAAACCTTACTATTGATGCAAAAAACTCTGGTACACTTGGTAGATTAATTCTTGGAATATTAATAGACACACCAATACCTATTAAAATGATAGGTGATAAAAGCTTATCGAAAAGAGATTTTAAAAGAATAGCTGATCCACTCAGTGGCTTTGGTGCAACTTTTGAACTTAATAAAAACTATGGATTACCCTTAACCATTAAAGGATCAAATAAATTAAAACCAATTAAATATTATGAAAACAAGGGATCTGCACAAGTAAAAAGTAGTATTATTTTAGCAGCCTTAAAAACAGAAGGTAAAACTTTTATCAAATGTAAACCCAGCAGAGATCACACCGAACTTTTATGCAAATATTTAAAGCTACCTTTAAAAGTTAAAAAGAAAAAAAATTATGATTTAATAGAAGTTGAAAAAGTTAATAAAATAAAACCTTTAAATTATAAGATACCGTCAGACATCAGCTCGGCTGCTTTTTTTATCGTTTTAACAGCACTATCTAATAATTCGAAATTATTGATTAGAAACATAAATATTAATCCATCTAGAATTGGCATAATAACTATTTTAAAAAAAATGGGTGTTAACATCAAATTTAAGAATAAGAAGAATTATAAAGGTGAACTCGTAGCTGATATTTTAATTGCAAGTACAAAAAAATTAAAAGCAATTAATTGTCCAACTAAACTAAATAGTGGAGCGATCGATGAATTCCTTCTTATCTTTCTAGTTGCAGCTTTAAGTCGTGGAGTTTCTTACTTTAAAGATATCGGTGAGCTTAATCAAAAAGAAAGTCCTAGATTGAAATGGGGAGCAAAAATTTTAAATAAAATGGGGGTTAAAACAATTACTACAAATAACTCTATTAAAATATTTGGAAACCCAAATTTAAAAATTGATAAAAAAATTTTTATTAAAGATTATTTAAAAGATCATAGAGTATTTATGACAAGTGTAATTGCTGCATTATCTTTTGGGGGGGAATGGAGTATAGCAAATCCTGAATCTATAAAAACTTCATTTCCTAATTTCTTAAAAATAATAAATGTATTAAAAAAATAATGAAAAAACGGGGCGATATATTAAAGGTCACAATTGATAGTCCAGCGGCAGCAGGTGCTGGAACACAAGCAAAACTAATTGGCAAACACTATAATCTTATGGTCTTAGATACAGGGCGTTGCTATCGATACGTTGCCTATATTAAAATTACTGAACCTTCAAAATATAATTATAAATATATCAAAAAGAAAATTGATAAATTGAAGATGAAAGATTTGCAAAATAAAAAGTTGTCATCTGATAAAGTTGCAACTGTGGCTTCAATAATTGCAAAAGATAAAAAAATAAGAAAATTGGTCCATGCTTTTCAAGTAGAATGTGCTTATAATCCTCCAAAGAAGTATGACGGGTCATGTTTAGATGGCCGGGATTGCGGTTCTGTAGTCGTAAAGGATGCAAATATAAAATTCTACATAACTGCTAGTCTAAAAGTAAGAGCTAATAGGAGATATAAAGAGCTCAACGCAAAAAATAAAAAGATAACGTATAAAGAAGTCTTAAAAAGCATTAGAAAGCGGGATAAAAGTGATAAAAATAGAGAGATTTCACCCCTTAAAAAAACTAAAGATATGGTATTGCTGAATTCAAGTTCAGAGTCTATAAGCTCATGTTTTATAAAAATTAAAAAAATAATAGACAGGAAAATTAGCAGTTAATGGAAATTTATTCAGCAACAACTCCAGCAACAGAAGAATTTAAAGAACTATTAGAATCCCAATTTTCAAAAAATCAAAAATTAGAAGAAGGTAAGATAATTGAATGCACAGTTACAAAGTTATCTGACAAGTATTGTTATCTTTCATCAGAAGGCCTCAAGCAAGAACCAATTTTAGATATAAATCAATTAAAAGTTTTAGGACTATTAGACAAAATTAAAGTTGATTCTAAAATAAACGTTTTACTGGAACGTTTAGAACATCCTAAAACTGGTGAAATAATTGTTTCTGCTGAGAAAGCAATCAAATTGGCTGGCTGGAATAAGATACTTGAGATGTACAAAAATGAAGAACCAGTAAATGGGAAAATACTACGACGAATTAAAGGCGGTGCTGAAGTTTCTATCGATGAACTGGGGCTCGTTGCATTTTTACCTGGAAGTATGATAGATGAATCACCATTAAAAAATTTCGACCATCTAATTGGAGAAATACAGAAATTTGCCATCGTCAAACTGGACACTGTAAGAGGTAACGTGGTTGTTTCGAGAAGGCATATTATAGAGTCATCAAAGTCTATTGATAAAAAAAAGCTGCTTGAGGCATTTAAAGAAGGTGACATCGTCAAGGGAACCGTTAAACAGCTTACAAATTTTGGTGCATTTTTCAGACTTGATAACGGATTAGATACACTTGTACATACTAGTGAGATCAGCTACGCTCGGGTAAGTCACCCAGATGAAATTCTGTCTGAAGGTGATGTTAAACAATTAAAAATAATAGAGGTGAATTTAGATAAACTACAGCTTTCATGCTCATTAAAAAAATTGATGCCAGATCCATTTGATAACATAGACAAGTATTCAGTTGGAAAAATTTATAAGTGTCGTATCGTCAAGCTGGCCGAATTTGGATTTTTTGCTGAATTAGAAAAAAACTTAATATGCCTATGTCATTCGAGTCAACTCTCTCATTCTAAAAAAAATATTTCCAGTAAAAAATTATTTTCTGTTAATGACGAGGTAGATGTTATGATCAAGGAAATAGATAAGGACAATAAGAGAATCGCTATTTCAGTAAAAATGTGTCAAGAAAACCCATACGATACTTTTGCAAAGACTTATAAAATTGATGATGTTGTTGAGGCAAAAATAGTTGCAAAAAATGAGTATGCATTATTTGCATCAACTAAAGATTTTAAAGATATTGAAATATTTATTCATTCAAACAATATCGCTTGGAAAGGTAATCCTGATGAAGAATTATCTAAATTTAAAGTAAATGACTCCATAAAAATAAAAATATTAGAAATAAATAAGGACGATCAAAAAATTAGAGGAGGAATAAGAGAAGCGTTAGGACCAGACCCTATTCTTTTCTTTGAAAAGAAAAATGTAAACGATCGAATATCATGTAAGGTAGTTGCAAGTGACAAAAAGAAAGGACTTACAGTTCAGCCAATTGGCTCAGACCTTAATTTTCTTATAAAAAAATCAGCTATAAGTATAAATCCAGCCGATGCGCGTCCCGAAAGGTGGGTTGGTGGCGAAACTGTTGACGTTGCCATTGCTGAAAAAGATTTAAGCAATAATAAAAGGAAAATCACACTATCTATAAAACTTCTTGAAACGCTTGAAAAAGCCGAAGCATTAGAAAAGTATGGAACTACGGAGGGTTCGGGTAGATCACTCCCATTCAGTAGCCTTGCAGATTCCCTAGAGAAGAAGAAGAAAGATAATGAAGATTAGAATAGATAAGATTTAAATTGGCAATTGTAAAATCAGAGCTTATTAAACAACTTAAAAAATCCTTTCCCAATTTTTTATCTAAAGATTTAACCAAGCTAGTAGACGTGGTTATTAACGAGATTAAAAGTAGCCTTAAAAGAAATGAAGGTTGCGAATTGAGAGGATTTGGAACATTTCGCAAAAATATTCAGAAAGAATCTATTAGACGCGACCCTAGAACTGGTCAGAAAGTTAATGTTTCTAGCAAAAGTGTAATAAAGTGGAAGATGTCAAAAGACTTGTTTAAAAAGTTAAATAATGAATAAAATTATATTTTCTGCAGTAGATAGCTCAAATCTTAAACAGGTAAAAAAAATAATCCAAGACACTAAAACTGATAAATTAAAGATTATACCAAAATTTGGATTACAGTTCTTTTATTCAAAAAACGGTAGAAAGTTTCTCGAAAATTATAAGTCAGAATTCTTTTTAGACATAAAGGCTTCGGATATACCTCAAACTATAACATCAGCACTTAATTCATTGAAAGATTTGAAAAGAATTAAATATATAACTGTTATGGCTAGTGTGGGTTTAAAAGGATTAAAGGATTTTCAAAAACAAGCAAAAAAGATAAATAATTCTATAATCGTATGTGGGGTGACTATCTTAACTAGTCTCGATAATAAATCTTTAAGGGAAATTGGTTATAAAGATAAAGTTGAAAAATTGGTTTTAAAACAGGCTGGGATTATAAAAAAAGCTGGTCTTAAAGGAATTGTTGCATCGGCAAATGAAGCAAAAATGATTAAAAAAAAATATAAAAATTTATTTATTGTTACTCCTGGAATAAGATTACCTGGTGATAGGTCACATGATCAATCACGAATAAATACTCCAAAGTCTGCTTTTAAAGCTGGGGCTTCAGCAATAGTTCTTGGAAGGTCTATCATCAATTCAAAAAACATAAAAAGAAATGTTAAGAGATTAATAGATCATCTAAATTAATGACATTAAAGTCAAAACTTTGTGGATTTTCTGATCTAAAGTCATTGCAATATGCAATCGATCATCCCTATTCTCCAGCACTTATAGGTTTCATTGTAAATTTTCCAAAATCTAAACGTCATGTTGAAACTGCAAAACTTAAGAAATTAATAAATATTAATAAAAAAAAAACTAAATTCACAGCAGTATTAGTCAAGCCAGATAAGAATGATTTAATTAAAATTAAAGATTTGCCTTTTGATTATTATCAAATTTATGATTGCAACCCTGACGAAATAAAATCTATTAAGACTGAATATAAAAAAGAAATTATTTCAGCTATTACTGTAGAAAAAAAAGAAGATGTAAATAAATATAAAGACTTTATTTCTGTTTCAGATATAATTTTGTTCGACTCCAAGGGATATCAACAATCGCTAGGTTGGGATCATAATTTCTTGAATGGTTTACCAAATAATATTAAAAAAATGGTCGCTGGAAATATTCAATTTGACGATGATATTGATAAATTTAAAAAAATTTGTAATTATATTGATATTTCAGGAGGAATTGAATCTTCAGGTGTAAAAGATATTTCTAAAATAGATATCTTTTTAAATAAAATTAAAAAGGTTAATGATGAAAATTAAAAAAGGTATTCCATTAATAGATCAGCACGACGAGCATGGTTTTTGGGGTGGTAAATTTGGTGGTTCCTATATTCCTGAAACTTTACGAAAACCTATAGATGATTTAACAATCAAATTTGAAAAATTAAGAAAAGATAAAAAATTCTTAGCTGAAAGGGACTATTATTATAATAACTGGGTTCACAAAGGTCCAACACCGTTTATAAAATTACAAAATTTAACTAATCATTTAGGTGGTGCTCAAATATATGCCAAAGTAGTATCTGCTGCCCGTGGCGGGGCTCACAAGATTTACGGAGCGATCACTGCTGCAATGCTCTGTAAAAAGATGAATAAACGCTATCTTGTAACCGACACGGGGGCCGGTTATAACGGTAAGATGTTTTCTATTGCTGCCAAACATTTTGGATTAAAGTGTAAAGTATTTATGGGCCACCGAGACGTTCTCCGTCAAAAACCAAATGTTGATGCAATGAAAAAAAATGGTGCTGAAGTAATTCCTGTTTATACAGGGAGCCAGACTCTAGTCGATGCCGTTTCGGAGGTCATGAGATTCTGGGTTGCAAACCATGAAACAACTCATTTAGGAGTTGGGTCAACAGTTTCTGCAAAAATTTTCGTTAAGATATGCGGTTGGTCTACAGCGCAAATTTCTCGGGAACTAAAACAGCAAATGATTGACGAGTTTGGTAAAATTCCAAAAAAGGTAAAACTACTTAATTGTGTTGGAGGTGGATCATCTGCTTATGGTCTATGGAGTGAATTTATGGATTATGATAAAAGACGGATTAGTTTTGAAGGGATAGAAGCTGGTGGGCCAAGAAATTCAAAAAAACATGCTGCTCCATTAAGTAATAATTCTAAAATTGGAGTACTACATGGTGCAGCTCAAATGGTCTGCCAGGATAAATTTGGACAAATAGCTGAAACAGAATCAATCAGTGCTGGTTTAGATTATCCAGGCGTTTCGCCACTCCATTGTTTTTTAAAAACTGCAGGGCGAGCATCTTATGTTTCACAAACCGATGAGGATGCTCTTAATGCATATAAATTAATTAGAAAATTTGAAAATAAAATTAATCCGTCTCTCGAACCTTCACATGCATTTGCTCGTGCAATTTCTATTGCTCCAAAACTTTCAAAGAATACAATAATTGTAGTTAATAGTTGTGGTGACGCCTTGAAGGACAAACATATTATTAAAAAAAGGTTGGGAAAATATTAATGACTTCTTCCTTAATAGATCAGGCTTTTAAAAAATGTAAAGCTGAAGGAAGACCTGCTCTAATAACATATACGGTTGCTGGAGATCCGACAAAGAAGAAATCATTAGATATATTGAAAGCCATATCAAAGAACGTAGATATCATAGAGTCTGGAATGGCGTTTTCAACACCCATAGCAGATGGTGGTGATATTCAAACGTCAGCTCACCGTGCAATACAGGCTGGTATTAATCTTAATGAAACATTTAAGATTATAAAAAAATTTAAAAAAACAAAATATCCAAGGCCAGTAATTTTGATGGGTTATTGGAATTTAATTTTACAGTTTAATGAAAATAAATTTATAAAGATGTGTAAAAAATCAGGTGTTTCAGGTTTAATTATTGTAGATCTCCCCCATCCAGAAAATAAAACTTTTGCAAAAAAATGTAAGAAAAATGGAATTGTATTTGTGCAACTATTGAGCCCTACTACTTCTAAATCTAGAATGAAAAAAATTATAAAGGACAGCGACACAATGATTTATTACATTAGCCAGAGTAATACTACAGGTGGTAAATTGAAGGTTGCTCCAAAAGATATACTTAAAAATTATAATAAAATTCAAAAGTTAGCAAAAGGTAAAAACTGTGTAATTGGATTTGGTATCACAGATAAAAATATATCAAAATTTAAATCAGCTAATGGGGTTGTGGTTGGATCATTAAACTCAAAAATCATTACAAATGCTATTAAAAAAAAACACAATCCTGTCATAAAATTAGATAAGATGTCTTGGAAACTTAAAAGAAAAATTATATGAATTGGCTTACGAATTTAATCAAAGCGGGATCAAAGATTAAAGAAAGAATTAGAGAACGCGCGACCAGAGAACAAATTAAAAATTCGAAATGGATGTCTCCTTGCTGTGGAAACACTCCGATTTTGAAATCATCAATTTTTAATGAAGAACAATTAAATACTTGTCCTTCCTGTTCTAAACATTTCCCATTCCCACCTCGTGATCGGATGAATCATTTTTTTGGAAAGAATAATTGGGAAGAAATTGATACACCAAAATTACACGACGATCCTTTGAACTGGCCGAATGATGTTTATAAAAAGAAATTAGCTGCAGCTAGAAAAGCAACCAATCAAAGATGTAGCGTGCTAGTTGCTCTTGGTGAAAGAGAAGGAATGAAAATTACCTCTTTTGCAATTAATAGCGCATTTATAGGTGGTGCAATAAGTGTTGAGTCTGCGGAGGCAATTCTTAAAGCTTGTGATGTAGCTATTGAGAATCAAACACCTCTAATAGCTTGGAGTGAAGGCGGCGGGCAAATCATGTTTGAGTCAGGTCTAAGTTTGCAAGGTATGGCAAGGACTGTATTAGGAGTTAACGAGGTTAAGAAAAATAATTTACCTTACATAAATATATACACTAACAAATGTTACGGGGGAATTAGTGCAAGTTTCGCTGGCGTTTCAGATATAGCCTTTGCAGAAAAATCTTCTATGATCGGATTTGCTGGGCAGCACATTGTAAAAAATCAAACTCGTGAAGAGTTACCATCATCATTTCAGTCATCAAGTGAGCTTATTCGAACAGGCTTCTGTGATGGCGAATTTCATAGAAAAGAGATAAATGATAAAATCATGACTGTTTTAAAGATATTGTTAAAGAAAAATTCTGCTATAAGCGCAGAAGAAAATGAAATTACAAAAGATTCTCAGTCGCTTTCAAAAACTGCATAAACGCGAGATTCATCTTAGCTTAGATCGAATCAAGGCTCTTTGTCAAAAACTTGGGAGTCCCGAAGATAAAATGAGAGTAATTTCTGTAGTCGGTACTAACGCAAAGTTCAGCACAGTTGCTGGAATGTTTTCAATTCTTAAAGAAGCAAATATTAAATGCAATGTATACACAAGTCCTCATATTCTAAAAATTAATGAACGTTTTGTATTTAATAATGAAGAATTAAGTGATGATGAACTTGCAAAACTGTTTGAAGAAGTTGAAGAAATTAATGGGAACCAATCAGCTACAGTTTTTGAGATACTCACAGCAAGTTTTCTTTATAAAGCAGCACAATATCCAGACAATATATGCCTAGTGGAAAGCGGGCTTTTCCATAGATTCGACGGGACAAATGTATTTAAAAATAATCTCGCTAGCGTTGTTTGTGCCATATCAAGGGATCACATTGACTGGTTGCCAGAAAATGATCGTACCGTTGAAAGAATTGTCTTTGAAAAAACTTCTTCCCTTCTAAATTCAAATATTATTGTTGCTAAACAAAGAGATAAAGAGACTATGGAATGCATTAAAAAAACTATCTCAAAAAATCAATCAAATAAATACTTTTTCAATGAAGATTTTAGCTTCACAAATGAAGAAAATGGATATTGGCATTACGAAGATAAATTTGGTGGGTTAAAATTACAAACCCCTAATGTTTTAGGTCAGTTTCAATTAGAAAATATCTCTACAGCTATAGCTACACTAAGAACTTTGGAACTTGGTATTAGTGATAATCACATAAAAAAAGGTATCACTAAAATAAAAAGCGTGGCAAGACTTCAAGAGATAAAATCAGGTAAATTAAAAGATCTGGTTAAAAATAACAGAATTATTGTAGATGGTTCGCATAACGAACATGGTGCACAAGTGCTTAACGAATATCTTGAAACACTCGACTGTAATAAACACATAATTTGTTCAATGATGAGTAACAAAGACCATGAAAAATTTATAAGCTATTTTAAAACAATTAGCTCTTTAACAGTGACAGAGATGACTGCTCAGCCTAATGCTATTAAAGGTAAAGATTTATTAAAAAAATTTAAAAATATCCCAAATGTTCAATATAAAGAAAGCATAAAAGAAGCTATCAAATCCTTGTCATTAAATAAAAACGATGTGGTCGTTATTACAGGATCTTTATACCTAGCTTCAGAAGTTTTAAAATTAAACTAAATATTATTATCTAAAAATTCTTTCATAGCGGCCTCTGGTACGCCCCCAACCTTACGGTCAACTTCGGTTTTACCTTTGTATATAATGACCGTCGGAACGCCTCGAATTCCTGCTGCTGACGCTGTGTTGATTGCTGCATTTTCAATATCTCCGTAAAAAAAATCTGCGCGATCTTTATATTCTAAAGCGAGTCTATCCATTATAGGTTTAAGTGTCTTGCACGGCCCGCACCACGCTGCGCTGTATTGGACCACCGAAATGCTTTCATTTTTGAAATCGTCAAACATACTGTCGTTAAATTCTTTTAACATAAATTTTCCTTTCTAATTATTAATTAAGTAATAAATTTTTTTATTATAATGTCAAATGACTAATAGTCATTTTTATCATAAATAAAATTGTTATTTTTAAGAAATTTTTTTAAGCTTCTCCAACTTAGATGATCTTTTAGCGTCTAAAACTGCTCTTACTAATTTTCTATTACAGTTTAAACCCAAGCTTTTTGCAACTTTATCTGCAATTGATGTTCTTGTTTCTTTTTTGTCTTCAGCTTTATCAAATATTTCTAATATTTTTTCTTTTTTATTTTTCAATAACTGCTTTCCTAGAACACTATTGTTGTTTTTTTTCATACTTTCTAAAATTTTTTTGATTTGTGATGAATTTGGCGTCTTATATATTGTGGGAGTTGAGCCAGCTGATCCATCCCTAGTAATTTTTTTCATTTCTATTTTGTTTTGATGAGCAAACCGTGGAAGATTATCCATCCTTTTAATGGGTATCTTATTCTTGGCTAAAAAATTTATTAACTGATGTGCATCTAAATAACCTGAAGGTTTTTCATCTAATGTTTTTAAGTTATAAGGGTTATGATCCATGACTTTAATTGATACCAGTTTTTACCTCGAATTTCATCAATTTTTGAAAATTATTAATTAATTTAAATTGTTCATAATCTGTAGGCGCAGATTCTAATAGGTTAGGATTAAATAAGATTATTGATGAACATTGTGCTCGAGATACTGCTACGTTCAATCTGTTACGGTTAAAGAAGAAAGACTTATCTCTTGGTAAATTTTCCACATCACTACTTGTCATACTTATTATCGTAATTGGCGCTTCTTGCCCCTGAAACCTATCTATAGTACCACAGCGCGTGCCCTTAGGAAGTCTTTCTAATAAAAAATTTACTTGAGCATTATACGGAGAAATAATTAAAAAATCTGATATCATTAAAGGTCTTTCTGTTTTGTCTGAGTCTATAAATTTTTGACCTAATAATTTTTTGATAATTTCATCTATTTTTTTAAATTCTGCCTCACTTGTTTGACTACAATCAATGTGATCCATTAAAATAGTATGAATACCATCATTATTTATAAAAAAATTTTTGGGATAATTTACTTTTCTACTTTCAGCCGAAATATCAGTCAAAAGTTTATTCTCATAAAAATTTTCAGATATAAAAGCATTAATATTAGGATGCATTCTATATGTTCTTGTTAAAAATATACCCATATTAGCAGGCACTGTATCTTTTCCTTCAAGTAAATAATCTAAAACTGAATATCCAGACAAATTTGGATGGCTCCCCTGCGTCGGCTGCCCCAGCTGAAGTTGATCACCAACTAATACAATATTCTTTGTAATCCCACCTAGTGCAATTAAATCTGCTAAAGAAAACTGGCTTGCCTCGTCTATAAAGAGATAATCAATCTTACTTCGATAATACCATGAAGATAGATGAAATTTTGTGCCAGAATAAAGTAGAATTTTATTATCTTTTAATCCGTCAATATATTTCTTTTCATTGCTCTCTGTTTTAATTAGTTTTCCATCATAAAAACTATCCCTATCATTTGGGTTGCCTTTTTTAAGGCCTTTAAAATTAAAATCTTGCTTAGTTGCTATATTTTCTACCCTTTCTAATAAGTTGTGAATTACTTTATGAGAGTTTGCAGTAACAGCAACTTTTTTATTTTTTTTTAATAATTCAACTATAGCATTAGAACTATGAAATGTTTTTCCGGTTCCTGGAGGACCCTGAATAAAAATACAACTAGAGTTTAATCTTGAAATTATATCAGGAATTTCTTTAATAAAATTTTCAGATTTAATAATTTTATCGCCCGATTTTAAGTCTTTTATATTTGGTATATCTCTATTTAGGAAACATTTTAAAGCATCATAACCTTTTTTATTTTCTAAAATATTTTCACAAAAATCGTATATATTTTTATTTAATTTATCGTACAGTGAATGTTTCATTAACTTCTTACCGATCGATAAAGTTCTTGGAAGTTGTTTTTTTTCTTTTGAAATGCCTTTTCTCAATACTACAGATCTATTAACCTGATCTAACTCTTTAATTGTACCAGCACTATCATCTCTATCTGGGTCGTTATTATTAGCAATAATGACTCTATCTCCTTTCTTTAATTTATATTCTTGCGGTGGGAACAAAAATTTAAATTCAAAACTTCTCTTGTCTTGAAGTTGTGAAACTAATTTCATATTTCCTATACACTCATTTTCATCAATTAACTCTTCGTGGGACAAATGTTTTCTGTCAAAAAATTCTCGCCAAGACGGTTTCATTTCCCTTAAGTAATATCCTATTATATCTGAAAGTAATTTAATCATTGGTTTATCTTTCAATTTTGATTCATTAAATTTTTTTTGGTATTCTAATAAAACCTCTTCATGAGGTCTTAGATCAATTTGCTCTTTTTCAGGTACGAACCATTTTGTTTGTTCTGGCTTAATTCTTAACAACCATTTTCTTAGCTTAAAAGTACTTAAACAATCCTGTTTATTATATTCACCTATTTGATCTAATAATTTTTGATCTTTTGTTTCCATCCATTGAATATAAAACTCTTCAGAAACATCACCTTTTTGGATATCTCCTGATCTTTTAAAATCATAATATTTTTCTATATCTTTAAGCGAATAACTTTTTTGAGATACATTTATTGCTTGTTTAATAACTCTAAATAAATCAACGAACTTTCCAAGATTTAAATAATGATCATAATCAACTCCATGAACTTTTAACATTGAGGTTAACCTCTCTAATGTTGTTATTTCATAGGGTGCATAATGGTAAATTTTTGCATGAGGATATTTTGTAAAATGTTTTTTAGTAAATTCAAAAAAATTTATAACAGTTTTTTTTTCTTCTTTTTTGTTGTGGGCCCAAAAAGGTTTAAAAATTTTTTCTCCATCTTCTTCATAATAAATTCCAAATAAATATTCTAGTCTTCCAGGAAAAACATAATCTTGTACCCCTTCAATATCAAAAAATAAATCACAAGCAGATTCTTTTGGTAAAAGATTAAAGCCTTTATTGAGTACAAAATTTTCTTCTTTAGGTTTAAAAATTGGAGTTCCTTTTTTTTCTGCTTCTATTTGTAACTTAGCTTGTTCAATTCTTTCTATTTTTGTTTCTTCTCTTAAACCTTCTATTTTAGTTTTATAATCTAGTTTTGCTATTTCATCATATGTCTTGATACCGGCTTGATAAAACTTTTGACAATTTTTTCTATTATTTCCTAAAACCTGATTAGGATGTCTTTTATTTCTCCATTCATTATCACAATGATTTGACCAATCACATAAGTTACAAAAGGAACATTTTTCAGGTTTAGTTTTTGAAATTCCATTTAATAAAAATTTTTCATATGAATTTTTATGAAATAAAAATGTGTCATAAACTTCTTTTATTTTTATTGGTTGTTTTGTTTTGTCTTTAAGTAAAATATAAAATTTTTCAGGTAATATACCTTGCACATCTTTTAATAAATTTGTGTAAATGCACTGTTGATAGATATGATCACCTTTTACTTTTGAACTATGCTTAGTATCAGTTATTTCATAACTCCATGATCCTAAATCAGATTTAACTTTTTTGTTAATTTCTAAAAAATCCAACTCTCCACTCCAATTTCCAGATTTTAACCAACCACCATAAATAAGATCATACCCTTCTTTTAAAGCTTTAATTGTTTCTTTTATTTTTTCTTCTTTGGATAAACCTTTTAGTTTTTTTATATCTTTAACTTTTGAATATTTTTTTTTTAATTCACTAAAATACCATACTTCATGCAGCAAACCTTTTTCCAATCTTAACTTATCAGCTACTGTTCTAGTATTTTTTTTAAGCTTTAATTTTTTTTCGTTAAAATCATTTGAAATGATATGATTACACTTAATATATTTTACAAGCATTGTTGGTGAATATAAATTTATGTTCATCAGTCTTAATTTAATATTCTAAGGATTTTCGAACTTAGATTATGTTTCAATGACATGTTAATTGTAACCTTCAGTTATTTCGAGCATTTCAGGATTATCTTCATATTTAATTTTTCTTTTTTTGTATAATCGTTTTTTTTTCAAATTTCTTTTTATTTTTCTCCCTTTCAACCTCTAAAAATCTGTCTTCTAATGAATACCAATCCCAAGAATCTGAGTTTATTTCTTTCATTCGCGACCAATTTTTTTTATAATTTTCATTTTCCTCGGCATAATATTCATAATCTGGATCATAATATTTAGGATCATCATAGTTTTCATTTTTTAACGCAATTCTTGCCTTTCTAAATTCAGCTAAACTTACAGAACTCCAACAATAATCAATATTTTTAAGTTTTTTAAGATTAACAATATAGTCTAAATTGATAGTTTTAAATTTTAAAAAACTATGCTGATCTTGACCCATAAATGATAGATCGGTCAACTTTTTTAATTTTGCAAATTTAGAAAAATCAATAGTTTGCGTTTCAAGAGATTTATAATATCTATTTTCTTCAAAATTAAAATTATCTGTAGTCACAGCTATAGCAAATCTCAAAGTTAACTTTTTTAAATTTAAAAAACGATTAGTAACTTTAGTAATAATATCTTGTATTTTAATTTGATTTTTTAAATTAAAATTTATAGATAAAGTTAAATTTTCTATTTTATAATTTATATATTCTATAAAATCACCATTACCGTCATAACTTGAATAACATTGTTCTGTGCCAGGTTCTTCATTATCAATGATTGAACCAATGGATAAATTAATATCATTAATTTTTTTACTTCCTTTAAAAAATAATAAATCTTTATCTGTAACTTCTTTTTCTGCAGCATACTTACTTAAATGATCATCTGTAGTATTATGAAAAATTATAAGATGAATTTTTTTTAGATTTGGTAAATATTTTATTTCTCTAACATTTGATGCTTGTATTTCTTGAATTTCTAATTCTTCTAATTTCGTAAGCTCGTTTAATCTATTTAAATCTAATCTAATAATTGAAAAGTTATCATTCTTTCTTAGCTCCCAATCGACTAAAGTACTACCTAATGTTAGAGGAAAATATTTTTTATTGTTAAAATGATTTAAATGCTCAATTTTTAATTTTTCTAAATTAGGACAATTTTCAAATCCACTTATCAATCTATATTTATCTCCAACATTTTCGTCATAATGATGATTTATGTTTGGGTGAAGTTCAAGAACCTTTAAACTATTCATTAATGGTAATTTTAGATCGCTAAAGTAAATACAGTCACCTAATCTTAAATTTTCTAATCTTTTCGTTGGTATAATTTCGTCTAGTTTTGACAGTTTAATGTATTTTTGCTGCCAAGGCACAACACCTTCTATCCACAAATGAGTTAAATATTCAAAACCTTGAGTGTTGATCCCAGTGTCTCTCAGAATTTCGTAATGTTGAGCATCAAATATTTTCTCATCTATTTTTATTTTATTTGAGTCTATATCTATTGATTGCTTTATTTCGGTTAGACTTTTTTTTGCATAGTTAAGAATTTTATCTTTTAAATCATTTTTTTGAATATCATCATTTGGTTTTAATAAATTCAAATTTTTCTTAATATTCCAATTTTTTCTATTGGGCTCCATATTGTGTGTAATTAAATGTAAAGGTGAACCAAGATAGTAAAATACTTTCTTAAATTTAAAATTATCTAATTTTTCTAAATAATTTTTTTTAACCAACATTGAAAGTTTTGTATTATCTGTTTGAAAATTATCAGAAATAAAACCTGCAATCCTTAATATTTCACAAAATATTTCCTTGAGTGAAAAATTTATATTTTTCCATCTTTTCTCGTAATATTCATCCTCATTATATTTTGGAAATTTATGCTTAATATCATCTAAGTCTTCACCATATATCAGAGCTAAATTTGGTAATGTTTTTGCAGCATCATATAAAAAATCATCAACAACAACTATTTGGTCAACACCTTTATTGATATAATTTTCTAAGAACTTATTAAGTTGATTTTTATCTGCTCCAATAAATTTTACTTTTTCATGGAGATGATTAAGGCTTATTGAATTGATCAAATAGGCAAGGTGTTTTTCAAATTTATCTGAACTCTGATTTCCTTTTAGTAATTGGTTTAATTCTTTATGGTATAAAAAAAATGTTATACTTGGAAATTTAATATTAATTTCATAAATAAATTTAATTAAAAAAGAAAAATTCGATGAAGACCATTCAGTATATGTGGAAGATTTAGATATATCAAAAAAAATATTCTTTATATTTTGATCTTTAAGTAAGTCTAAATAAATTTCTACTTTTTTTAATCCATTAGTATGTGTATTTTTATTATCTAAAAATTCATGGCAATCTGAAAAAATTATATGGTCAAATTTATGACTTAAAATCTTATTAATTTTTTTATTTTTTAAAAATGTAAATGGTTTGTTATAGTCATTTTGTTTAATGAGATTTTTTTCATTTATTGTTAAAGCATATTTATGAACTTTTATATCTTCAATTTTTTTTTCTAGTTCATATTTATTTTTAAAAATAAAATTATTTTGATCAGAGTCAGTGCTATAAATGATGTTAAGTAAATTCAAATCTTCAGGATAATTATTTAGAGGTTTAAAGTATTTATTAAGAGATACAGGCAGTTTCTTTTTTGAAATTTCTTCTAGATATTTTTCTAATCCAAATTCTAAAATATCCATGTAACTTCCATTATTTATTGTAATATTTTTTAATGATTTGAATTTTCTTAAAATTGAACTTTCCATTCCCCAGTAAATATTTTTATTAACATAAATTTTATCAGTGCTATCAAAAGTTTCACTGTATTGTTTGAAAGTATCAAAATTAGTAAACAAAATTTCTGAAAGATTTTTAAAAACCTTATGAGAATTATTTATTTCAAATAATGAATGAAATTTATTTTTATATGTTTCTTTTAAATAATTATTAAAATCAAAATCTATTTTTTTATTTTCAGGAAAATCTATCTGAAAATATTTATTACTAATTTTGACGCCCTTTAATTCTTCTTTAGATTTTTTATTAAAATAACAATAATAATTATAAGTAATCTTTTCTAATTTTTTTAAATTACCTAATGCTTTATAAAAACTTTGAAAATCAATAAAACTATCCTTGACTGAAATAGTTCTTAAATCTTGAAGGTTTCCAATTGAACTCCAATCATCATCAATATTTCCATAACTGATTTCTAGATGCTTAAATTTCTTATTTTTTTTTAATTTTAAAAAAGAGCTTTGGCTTAAAGCTCCATTTATACTTAAAAAATCACTCATATAACTAAATTTTAAGTTTTTTCTTTATTTGCTTTAATGAACTTTGAACTAATTTTTGATCACTTTCGGCTATAGAATTTAGTTTTTTTAACTCATTAAATAATTTTTCACGTTCAGCCATTAATAGATTGGTTGCTTCATTTAAAGCGTTGTTTATTTTTACCTCTATTGATTTTGGCTTTGAAATTTTAAGAAGCGAGAGAATACTTGCTGTATTTTTTTCACCAAAGTTTTTTTCAAATAGTTTTTGCTCTTTTTTTGTAAATTTATTGTCTGCAATAAAGATTTTTAAACTGCACCACATTAATGCATTACTAAAAATTTCTTTAGTTGATATATCTAATTCATTGCCAATAACTTTTTTTATGCTTTCATTAATTTTCTGATCAACTGTTTTTAAATCATAAACACCTTTTTTATTTGTCTCAAAATATTCATGATATTCGTGACTCATCGAAAACCAAACTAATGCTTGCATTCTGTTTAAAAAAGAAGGGTGTGTGCTGTACATTTGATTTTGATCCCCTTTGATCTGCTTTAATTCTCTTAATTGATCTAAATAGGATGAAAAATTAAATGTTAAATGTTTTTCACTAAGACCACTTGCAATTTTAAGCATTGCTTTAAGTGAATTTTCAATATCTCCAGAACCAAGAAATCCTGCTCGGTCTGCTGAAATCTCTGATGCTCTAGACAAATGTAATAACTTTAATAATTCCATTTTGCTTTTTGCTTGATTTGGAGAGGGATAAATATTGTGTTGATAATAGTGATGAGAAATTTCGTGACCCAAAACATAAGCAAGCTCAAAAATATTTAATAACTCAATCATCCTAGAAGTTATAATTATTTCTGCTGAGTCACTTTCTGGCATCATCGCACATGAAGCCTGGGTTTGATTATGATTAGCAGTTATAAAAAAATTAAAATTATTTTTTAATTCCAATTTTTTGAAGACAGATTGAATACAATTATCAATTTTTGGAAAAATTTCTGGTGTCACTTTCACTGACGTAGACAGCAATGATTTTAAAATTGGATTGTTATAATTTAAATTTTTTTTGTCTGAAGAAATATTAGCATCTAACTCTTTTAAATTATCATATCTATATCTAAATCTATCTAAAAAATTCATCAGCAATTATACTGCTTTCTCAAATTAGCAATTAAGTTCACCATTTCTTTAGCTCTTACTCTTTTATCTTTATTGCTATTGTTTGTTTGTGAATTCCATCTTGAGTACTCTTGTCTTAAAATTCTACACTTTGTTTTATCGTCCATATCTTTTGAAAGACCAAATATACTTTCATCAGCTTTATCTCCAAAATCCACAGATTTTAAAGATGCAGTTTCTATTTTTTTTATTTCTAAATACTTTGATTGATTTAATTCTAATTTTTCGGCTACATCATCTAAAAACTTATTTTCTGTAGAGGTTAGTGTGTTGTCATGAGTGGCTATATTTAATAATAAATTAATAACCTCATACCGTTCGTCTATTTTTGAAAAATTTTTAATCTCTTTTAAGTAAATTTGTGGATCAATTGTATTTTTTTGAGATTTCTCATAAATCATCTTTAAATTTAAAGCTTGATTAATTCCACCTTCCAAAGTTCTATCCCCTTTATAAGCAATATTATCCTTAACTAATTCTATTGATTTTAATGAATCATTATTAATGCTGGCAATTGAATAACCTAATGGAATAATTAATGAGTCTAATTTTTGTCTATTAACCCCCAAATAACCTGCTTGTTTATACTCAGCTTCAATTTCAATTGAATCGTAACCTAATATTTCTGGATAGGAGCCATATTCGTCAAAAGGATTTCCATATAAATCCAATTTAAAATGTTCTGGACGGTAATTAATAAAACTTCCATTTAAAGGCCTTCCTTCTGTTTCATGAAATTTTAAATCTTTCTTACAAATAAATGATCTAAAAGCTAATTTTCTTTTACCCGCTTTAGGAAAATTCATTACAGAATATGGAAAGGCAATTTTTTCAGGTGGGTCGTCATAAGGGTTTAATAATTTTGTTTGAACCAAAACAGATGAGCCCTCACTCCAATCAAAATTATTAGATTTTATAACATTGCAATTATCCCTTATGTAATTCTCTAATCTAGGATTATCTTCATAATCCTCTGTTTGGTAGTAAATATCTTCATATTCTTTTTGATCTAGATCAGTTACATCAAATACATATATTTTTAAATATACTTTCTCTTCTTCAAAATTATAGGTGCTTGGAAAACTATCATAATAAACAACGAAAGAATCTTTACCTGATACTTTCTCTTTTTTTACATATGATGAAATAAACAAAGATTCTTCATCACTTACACTTAATTCCTCCTGAAGGTCCATTTTAACTATTTTAGCTCTTAGTTCATCAGAAAGACCTTGATAATCCCCGTTTTCATATTCTCTCAGCATAAAGTCTGCTTGGGGTTTAGTTAAGCCACTGTTTCTAGTTAAATCTTCATTTTTTTCTAGAAAATCAAAGAAATTTTTAAAAACTATTTCAACTTTTAACTCCTTTTTTTTTCTTAAAATATTGAAATTGACTCTTTGTGTAGGTTCAAAATTTTCAACTATAGTCCTAAATAAATCATCATCATCAATAAATTGTTTTTTTATTTGTTTTCCGTTCACTTGAGTAGTCAAATCAATAATTATATCTCCTTTTTTGATCAAATTTCCCTCAGAATATAAACTTTGAGTATTGATTACTTTTAAATATTTTTTTTTAAACAGCTTCGTTTTAATTCCAAAAGTTAAATGATTTAACTTATAATGATAAAATGAATTAGATTTTATTTTAAAATTTATTTTTTTATTTTTTCTTAAAATTTTAAAATTTATTGTTTGACCCCATAAAACTTTTTTTGTTACCTTACTATATTCATCTTGATTATTAATAAGTTTACCATTAACTTCTAGTATTATATCTCCAGACTTTAATTTATTTTTAGCAACAGATTTTTTTTCTACTGCAAATATTTTAGCTTCCGTTCCTTCAGAAAAATATATTCCAAGTCTTACTAAATGTTTTTGTTTTGGTTTATCGAATTCTTCTAAAGATATAGTTCTTATTGCTCTATTAAGTTCTTGATTTCTCCTCTTAACCCTAATTATAACGATTTCATTTGGTTTAAATTTTTTTTGCTCATTGCTCCAATCTTGAAGAGTATTAATTTTTTTTTTATTAATTTTTAGAATTTGATCATTTTCTTTTAAAACCTCATAAGCAGGACCATCTTCTTTAACTTGAGATATTATTGGTTTTAATTTTTTGTTTTTAGCTAATTTTTCATCTGGAAGAATAATTCCAAGAATTGCTATATCTTTTTTATCTTTTTTTAATTTTTTGACTAAATCTTTAATTATATTCACTTATTCAATAACTATATGTTCTATAGTTTCATACTGTTTTCTTAGATCCTCAGCGGATTCAGGTCTTAAAGAGATTTCATACTTTTTATCTGAAATAACATCTTTAAAAGTGCAGTGCATTACACCACTGGTATCATATTTGTATGTAATATCTATTTCTCTGCCCTTAGGTTTTTTATCAGGAAACTCCAAGTCACCTTGATGAATTACGTTTACAAATTCTCGATTAGACTCTCTTCCTTCACTTTGAGTAATTGAACAATCTATTGCATGTTGATCGTCATAAATGGTGTAAACAGTTGTAGTTTCCTCTGCTGGTAATTTTGAATCTCTTTCAATCACCACCAAGTTCTCCGTAACCTTTCTATTAAGCACTGGGTCATCTCTTTGAATTAATGTTCCCATATAAAAATTGCAAACATCTTTTAATTGAACTTTCCCTATTGCTTTTTTTTGTGCTGTATTGAGTAAATTTTTTGATTTTAATCCAGCATAAACTGCAGCACCTGCAGCTACAGCCTCGTCAACATTAACTCCTTTTAAAGGAGGTTTGCCCATAACTTTTTCAATAGTTTTTGAAATAATAGGTATTCTAGTAGACCCACCTACAAGTAATGTGTGATTAATTTCACCAACTTCATGACCGGAACCATCAATGCATTCTTCCAACAGCATCTTTAGTTTTTCTATGTGCATTTGGATTGATTGTTCAAACTCTGATCTTGAAATTTCAATCTTTTTAGGACCTTCTAGTCCTTCAACAACTTCTGCATGTTTATTTTTTACCGATAAACTTCTTTTTATTCTTTCAGCAACTTCTAAATACTGTAACTTTCCCTCGCTTAGATCTAAATTTTTTCCAGTTTCTTTTTTATATTTTTCATCAATTAAATTTAATATTTCTTGATCAAAATCTTTTCCACCTAACCACTTATCTCCTCTTGAAGTAATCACATCAACTTTTTGATCATTAACATCACAAAGAGTTATATCAAAAGTTCCCCCACCCAGGTCAAATACTAATATTTTTCCACTTATTTTTTCTACATTTGGTAAACTTGCATAATAACAAGCAGCAGCTGTTGGTTCATTAATTAATTCGATTACTTCTATACCAGCCATTTTAGCTGCATCTAAAGTTGCAACTCTTGCTTTTTCTGCAAATAATGCAGGTACTGTTATTACTGCTTTGGAAACTTCAGATGTATAACCTTTTAGTTTACTTAAAATGAATGAACTGACTTGTGCAGGTGTATAACTATTTTCTTCTGTTTCATCTTTTTCAACCCATTTTCCTTGATCAATAGAATAAACAACATCATTCTCCATTTGTCTTTTTGTTTCTGAAATTACATTTTTAGGTGTTGCAGTCAGTGCATCTAAAGCTTTATCACCAACAACAACCTTATCTCCACTAACATAAATAGTGCTTGCAGTAATTTTTCTATTTTCATCAGTTGATGACAACACCTCTGGATTGCCTAAATCATCAAGCTGAGCAATAGCTGAATAAGTTGTTCCTAGATCTATTCCTATAATCTTGCTCATTATTTTTCCAATTCAAATATTTCTACCTCAGCATTTTTTATGTAATTAAACTTATCATCTCTAATTAAAATTCGATACCCTGGTTTTATTACTGAAGCTATCAAGTTGATTTTGTTGATATCTGTAGTTTTTTTTGTTTTTTTAGATGGAGTACAGCCAATTACTTCCATAATATTTTCATTTAAATTTGGTTCAAATTTTTCAATTCCTGTTGAGGATAATGCTATTTCAAGCTTGTCCTGAATTGCGATTAAGTAACTTTTTGTCTTTTCATCTATTGATGGGTTATCTTGATTAAATTTATCGATAAAATCTGAAATGCTAATAAGGCTCGAGAATAGACCTTTTTGTTTACTATCAACGTTTGCGTTCTTGTAATGCTCTAGTTCTGCTGATTTTTCAGTAATTATCTTATTATAAGTTTGAAGAAGATCATTAACTGACTTTAGTTCATCATACATTTTTTTTATACGTAGTTCGTTTTCTTTAAATTCTTCGTCTAAACCCTCAAACAAATCCTCAAAATCTTTATTTGATTTTTTATATATCCAAAATTGTGCAATAATTATGACAGCTAGTAGCACCAACAAAAGATATATAAAATAAGTAATTTCCATTTGACTCAAATTTTTAGTTATTCTATTAAAAAGTTATCATCATCTGTATCTAAAAGATCTTCAGGTAAATCCGCATTTGAAATAAGAGACGTTACGACATTATTAATATTCTTTCTACTTTCGTCTAAACTTTTCTTTCTATTTTTAATTTGATTATCAAATGATCTTTCATCTTTATCGATTTGTTCACTATCTCTTTTAATTCCATTAAATATTTTTCTAGTTTGAATTTTAAAATCATTACTATTTAAATAATCAAATAAATTTTTAAGTTTTGATGAAATTTCATCTTCATTAATAGCAAGATTGGCTTTGTCGGATTGTATGATTTTTCTAGTAATTGAAACTAATTGTTTTAAAATTGTATATTCAGAACAAATTATTACTCGGCCATTTTCTCGCTCTTCTACAAAACCTTTAGATTTTCTTGGCATAGCTTTTGTAAAGATAAATCCAACTGTTGCATCAACTTTTGACATATCATCTAACAATTTTTGAACCCACTTTTCATCAAAATTAATTACGTCTTTACTTTCATGAAGAATATTACCAATAGCTTCACCTTTAATTACTACTGACTGTATAACATCAGCACCTCGTTGACCTTTTTTAATTGGTATGAATTTATCTGTTGGAAATTCTTTTTTTAAGAACCCCTCTAACAACTCTTCTCTAATTTCCCCTTTTCGTTCTGATGGAGATTGACTAGCAATTCTCGCAGCTTCTTCTGTTTTTCTACGCATCCTATCTAAATCGATTTGATGAGCTTTTTCTTTTTCTGCAATAATGGCTTCTAATTTCTCTCTTTCTTTATCTTGGTCATGTTTTGCTTTAATTTCAAAATCTGCTTTTTGTTTTTTTAAGTAATCATTTGCTGTTTTTTTTACTTTTTCTATTTCAGCTGCAGATAGTTTTTTAATTTCTTCTTTTTGTTTCTTTTCAGCGTCCAATTTTATTTTTTCTAATTGTTTCTGATGTGCTTCTTTTTCTTTCTCAATTTTAAGAGCAAGTTTTTGTTCTAATTCTTTTTGTTTTTCTTTTGCTTTTTGCTGTTCTTGTTTTTCAAGCTTTTTTCTAAACTCTTCATTTTCATGTTGTACAATCTCTTCTATAGTAAATTCTTTATTACAATGTGGGCACTTAATTTGCTGTTTCATGTCTTTTCTTTATTCCCATACCTTACTAGTGTATTGTTTCATTCTCAGAATCTTCTTTTTTTTCTCCAGGTAGTTTACGTTCAGAACTTGCTTCATTCCACTCTTTAAAATCATGTAACCATTGCTTATGATTATTAACCATTTGTTTAGTGGTATAATTTAAATAATGACGATAAACAGGATAGCTAAGATGGTAAAGCATTCGCTGCAAGAGCCTATATAAAATTATATAAGAACAATAACCCATATCTAAAAAGCTTTTTGTTGATGCATTAAAATAATTATCAACTACCTCTCTAGCTAAATTATCCATTTTTTTAGTTTCCATCCTTTCTGTTTGGATTTTATTATTTTGTTTGGATTTATTTACAAAATTTATAACCTCAGCTTTCTTTGGCTCTTGAATTGTTTTTTTATTCTTAAACTTTTTTTTAAATAGTTTTAATATTTTTTTCACCATTTTATGTGTCCATATATTTTTGTTCTAAGTTATCTACGTATTCCTTAATGCCATCTAAGAATTTCATTTTTTCATCATTAGACTTAAATGAAAACATCTTGTCTTCATTTTCATAAATATTACGCCAGTCTTCATGAAAATCTTCAATGGTTGTCCATTTTTCATTATTGGTACTAAAAATTCTTTCTGCAATTTTTCTCTTTATTTTTTTTTGAATTTCTTTTGGAAGGACATCAGGTGTTTCATTATAAATAAGTTGTTGACCAAATTGAACCAGCCTTTCATCCTTAAATTTATTTAATATACTTAGTTTGTCTTTCCAGGGTGCTTGGTGGAACTCATCAAACAAAAAAGCATCCTCGTTTAATTTTTTAAAACCTCCCGAATATAAAGTTTCCTCTGGCTCTTCATCTACTTGTGTAGCAGAGTCCATTTTTTCTTCTGCTGTTTCTTTTAAAATATTTATGATGTCATTTGAAAATTTTTCATTAGTCTTCATTAATTCTGCCCGCTTCATTAAAACATTAGGATCAATTTTATTATAAGGTTCAATTTTCATTGAATAACTTTGATCTAAAATTATAGGGGCCTTATTAGAACGGACCGTTCTTATAAACTTTGGTGGTTTTTTTGTTTCTCTCTTTAAATCACTGTAATCAAATTTCTGAATTAATTCAATATCTGCCCTCAAATCTACTGCTTGATACCAGCCTTTATAATAAGGATGTTCACATGCCTTAGGATGTAGGGGTGCACAACAAAACAATTTATTTTTTCCATAAAATGATTCTTGAATTGTAATAATCTTTTCTTGTTTGATAATATTTTCAACAATTACTTTACTGCTAGTTTTAAAATACTCTGGCCATAAATTTGGTTGTTTTTTTTTAATCAAATCTAGTACTTTTACAGTCATTATAGTGTCTGCCAAAGCGCTGTGAGCGTTGATTGACTCTATACCATTTAGTCTTGATAAACTTTCTAACTTCATTGAAGCATTTCCCTTTTCATTCAATTCTGTATTTAAAATTTTATCATCAACAGCAAACGCAGCTCTTACAATATTGAGAACATCAGTTCTCATATTCCCTTCAGTGTTTGTTAGATATGGTTTTCTCAGTGATTTAAAAAATTCTTTCCTAAGTACTTCATCATCAAAATTTATCGACGAATAGCCCATAAAGGTTAATGGACCATATTTTTTAGCCCATCCTCTAAATGTTTGTTCAAGGACTCCTATCATTTGATAGTGTGAGTAATTTCCTTTAGTCAACAAATCTACATTAGATTTATTAATACAAAGAGCTGTTGCTGTAGGTATGCGGTCTTGGGGCAATCTACATCGTGCTTCAAATTGATCTACTTGTTTAAAATCACTATTTAAACAAACAGCTCCAACCTCTAACATAGTTGCAAACGCTGTGACGGCCGAATCTGTCTCACAATCCCAAACTACATAATGCATTAATTATACTACTTTCTTGTTAATAAGATCTGTTTTCTCATCCAAATCTAAGTTTTGTATTTTATTTGATGTTTTGGTTATTTTACTAACTGAGGTTTTTAATTCCTCGATAGTTTGAGAATTTTTTCCATGTCGACTTTCTAATTCATTAAACTTTGTATTAAATGTATTAATTACTTGTATTAATGCTGAAACTTCTTTTTGAATTATATGGGTCTGTTCATACATTTCTCTATTTTGAATTAACAATCTATAAGTTCTCAAAAATGCCCACATAGTATTAGGGCTAGTAATAATTACATTTTTTTGACGAGCTGTTTTTATAAAATCCTCGGAAATTTCACAAATTTCCCTAAATACTCCTTCTGAGGCTACGAACATTAAAGCTAAATTTGCTGTCTCTCCTGGAATAATATATTTTTCAGAAATAACTTTAATATGAACATTTACATCTTTCTCAAACTCTTTGAATAAATTTTTTTTTGTATTTTCGTCTGATTCTTGTTTAAACTTTTCATAGTTTTCCCAAACAAATTTTGAGTCGATACAAATTTTTTCATTTGTGGATTCCGACTCAAAAGTCAATAAGCAATCAACTCTCTTACCATTTGTTAAGGTGTGCTGAAAATCATAGTGTTTTTTTACCAAACAATCCTTAATTATATCCTCAAGATATTCTTCTCCAAGTTTACCCCTTTTAGATTTGTCACTAAAAAGGTTTTCAAAATCTATTAATTTCTTATTTAATTCTTCTATATTTTGTTGAGCACTATCAATGATACCCAATCTTTCGTTAATATCGCTTAAGCTGATTTGATCATTTTCTGATGAATTTTCTTTATTATTAGCTTTTTTGTAAACCAAAAAAAACAAAACTAGTGAAACAATTAATGCTCCAAAACCTAAATATTCCAACACTTTTCTCCTTCATTTGTTCACGAAGGTTAGTTTAAATGGAAGTTTAGAAAGGATAACAGAAAGAAAGTTACTCCGCATCTAAACTAGTAGCTTCGTATTTAAAAATTTAATGCTGAGTAAAAATGAGATGAAAGTGACAACTAAACAATCTGCATCTAAACAAGTAGCTTTAAATTTAGTAGTTTCTTTATACATCAAGAGAAAATAAAAGTCAAATAAAAAATTTAATTATTTAATTGCATATCATAATACTGTTCAACACGTTCTAAAAATAATTTTTGATAATTTTTAAGATTTTCAGAATCAACCATAAATCTTTGAAACATGAGATCTTTTGTGCAGACTAAAATAGCTCCTTGATAAATTTTAGTGCCATATACAATATTATGGGCCAGCGAATACCCACCCAGCTGCAAGTAGTAATCAAAATTATATTGATCCTTTCTAGGAGATCTAGAGCTTTTGAAGTCAACAACAGTTTCTTTGCCGTCCATAATACAAATAAGATCTGCAGCACCCGCATACTTGTTTGGGTAGTATAAACATGCTTCTACACCCCATATTTCGCTTACTCGATTTTTTAAACCATGTTCAATAATTTGATCTGCCATTTTTCTTTCTAGAGAGTTGTCACCTAGTAAATCTAAATTTAGTTTACCCAGACAATACTTTTCAATGAAATCATGCATTGCAGCACCAGTGCTTAAGGATTGACGTGAGATTAAATCAGCAGACTTTTTACCAATTTTGTTACGCCATGCTTCAAGACTAGCTTTCTTTTCTTCAGTTTGGGTTGCAGAAAGAATAGTCGTAACGCTTGGAAGTTTTTCACTACCAATGTTGTACATTCTTTGACCATTGTAGTAAGCTCTTATTGATTTTGGATAATTATATTTTGTAACCAGCTTCATTATCACTAATTATTTTATTATTTATATAAATTCAATCAATATAAACATGAACAGCTGTACAAGCATAATGTTCTAAGAATTTGTTATTATGATAATCGTATTTAGACATCACCATTTGAGGTTTTTTTTTACCCTCAAATAAAATTATCTGAAATCCTAATTCATAATCATCAAATTTAGCAGTAAAGTAATCTTCACCTATATCTAATTCATTGGTTTTTATGGTTTGAAATTGACCTTTTTGATCATCAAAATAGTGAAATACTGTAGCTTCTAGTTTGAAATGAAGAGGTTCATACTTTCTGCCAAAAGCTGATTTTAGATTAAGACATGTTATTTTTAAACCTTGATCAGCAACTGAAATATTTGGCCAAATAAGTAAAATTAAAATAATTATTTTTCTCATTTATGAAAATCATAAAAATCGCTAATCCCTTTATATTTCCTGGTTTCCCGTCGCCACAAATAAAAAAAGACTATAATTAATAAAGGTTGAAAAATAACAAAAATAAGTATGTTAATTAATTCGTAAGACATTCCAGTTAATTCAGCCATAATTTCAAGAACTAAAACACACCAATTAAAAAAATCATTTATCATAATTTTTTATGAGAAATCTCATTACAGAGTTTGTTGGCTTCTAATACTGAGGGTACAAGTTCTTCTAATTTCCAACTATTAGTTCTGATATCAAAATATTTTGATGATTTAAAATTAACTCCATCGACAATTTCGATTTCATACTTCTGAAACTCATCATAAAATTTTTGAAGAAAATAGACATATTCCCGGATAGGAAAAGAGCCTAAACTAAGATGATATCGATAACCCATTAAAAAAGGAGTTATATCCTGAACAGATGCTGTGAGTTCTTCACCGTTTATCTTAATTGGAATATTCTTATTCAATAATTGCTTAATGTCTCCAGGTTTCTCGTAGGTATAAACAGTAAATGTATTATAAACTTTTTCACAATTATCTTCAGCTCTTATCCAAAAATTGAGGTTATCTCCATGAGTGACCTCACCAGAAACACGGGCGAAGGATAATGTTTTATATTTTTCTATAGTCCACTCAGAAGCTTGAGTTTGATAAACTATAACTAGTAAAAATAAAAATAAGTGTAATGAAATAAAGATAAGAAAACGCTTCATGATTTAGGCTCCTTTCAAAGTTATTGTTAAAATGGTAGTAAACCCCATGCTTTTTGCGCATAAATGAAAGTATATGTTCCAACCACTTTTGTTTTATATATTAACCAAGACACAGTTCTCCTTTTTGTTGATTGTTATTGAAAATGGCTTCACTCCTTTTCCTATCAAGAGGTCTACGTACCAAGGAAGATAATAAAAAAAACGTAAATGTAAGAAAAGGAATGAAATCCAATGCATGATTCAAGTTAAATCATACTTTGTTGGTTTTATTAGGACTGAATTTTGTTTAAAAAAAGATATTATAGTTATTGATTCTAATAAAAAAAATAACTTCAATTGATTTGTTTGCAGGTGTAGGTGGTATGAGAATATCACTACAGAGAGCTTTAAATAGACTACACCTCAAAGATGAATGTAAACTTTATTCAGAGATAAATAGTTACAGCAGACAAACTTATGATTTAAATTTCCCACAAACACCTTTAATTGAAAATATAAAATCTGTTAAAAAAAATGAAATTAGTTCCAAAATACCTGATCATGATATCTTATTAGCTGGCTTTCCTTGCCAACCTTTTTCAAGAGCTGGTATTTCTACAATATTTGATTTTTTCATTTTTATTTCTTCTCTGTTATTTTTTCATAATAATCTCTTTGTCTCTGTTTTTTTGCTTCTAATTGTTCTTCAGTTAAATTTTCATACACTTTCTGATTATATAATTTTTTTTCTTGATCAGACTTATTGCTGTACCATTTAATCGTTGAGGATCTATTTTTAAGTGTCTCAAAATCTATTTCACCTTTTTTAAATTCACGAATGCTTTCTTCAGTGGAATTATCAAAAATATTTTTCATATTTATTCTTTTCCCAATTTGATAGAATGTAAGTGTTTTTCTATCTGTCTCTTTCCTAGTTAAGATTTCTTGATTGTTGAGCTTACCCTCTCCTCTAAAATCCTTTTTTGTCCAATTTTTTGGCTTACTATCAATTATTTTTTGAAGTTCCTCATCTGACCTTCTGACATGCTGATTATTAATTGGTGTTTTAGCATATACAATATTATATCTATTTCCTCGCGGGTACTTATATACGTCCGTTTTAACAGGGCTTGTATCAATAGTATTATCTTTGTCTGTTCTGATCTCTTTACCTTTTTTTTTCATTTTTAATAATCTTTACAATTTATATATATTATTGTTAATTTAGTTTATTACGACAATTTATTTATGGAAGTATCATTAATATTTAAAATCCTATTTATTGTAGGATTAATTATTGGTTCTTACGCAATATTAAGAAACTTGGATATTATCAAAATAATCTTGATTTATTGGAAAGACTCAATCTTTAGACGAAAGTAATTTAATCAATCTTTTCACACCTTTTTTTTTTAAAGATTTTTTCGAATAGAAAAGACAAGCGGATGATTTGAGAATTGTATCAATAATTTTCAAATTGTTTTGTCTAAGAGTTTCGCCAGTAGATGTTAAGTCTGTGCACATATCAGAAATTCCAGATTCAATAGTGCCTTCAGTGGCACCTTTAGATGAAATAATCTCGTATTGAGTAATCCCCTTTGAAGCAAACCATTCTCGTGTTAAATTTTTAAATTTAGTTGCCACCCGCATTAACCTTTTTTTCTTTTGATAAAATTCATATGAAATGTCTTCTAGATCTCCAGAGTTAACACAATCTAACCAGAATTTAGAAACTGCTACGATAACCGAACTTTCACCAAAACTGTATTCTTTAGCAAGAGAGATTTTTGATTGAATACTTGGTTCACTTTCCTTCCATAAATCTTTTCCACTTATGCCAATATCACCAACATTCTTAGCTAAAGCTTCACATATCTCAGAAGTATTCATAAATAATATTTTAACGTTTGGGTGACCTTTAATAGATCCAACTAGCGATCTTTCATTTTGTTTTACAATTTTAAGTTTATTTTTTCTAAATACTTTTTCTACATCAGATGCCATTCTTCCTTTAGATTGAATCAAAATGTTGATTGTTTCTTTTATCATAAAATATCCGAGTTTAATGCCGCTCCTACTGCTGGAATATTCTTAGAAGCTAAGTTTCCAATTAATTTATCAAATCTCCCCCCACTCAAAAGGGTCTTCTTTCTTTTCTTAATATCTACCATTAAGTTAAAGTTCATACCTGTGTAATATTCTACAGTTCTATTAATATTAGATGTGAATAGAACTTTAACATTTTTAATATTATTTTTTTTAATTGGGAAATAGTCAGGGCTTATAAAAATATTCATATTATATTTGTAAAAAAAGTTAGTTAAAACCTCTGGTGCTTTCTCTATAGGACATGAAATTTTTAAGTACTCTCTTATGATTTTTATATCTCTTTTATTGGATTGATCACGTACATCTTTGTAATTTTTAAGATCAAATCTATCTAAAATATCTTTCAAACTTCGTCCTGAATAATCTTTATTTACATATTTTTTCCTTAATTTTTCAGCTAATCTCTTATCATCCTCAACAATTTTTGGATTTATATCTTTATCATCTGATAATTTCTTTAATAATTCTTCAAAATATTCTTTTCTAGAAAAGTGTCTTTTAATTTTTTTTCTCCATCTAAGTGGCAATGAAAGCTTATCTACAAGAACACTGAATATCTCCATATTACTTAAATTTAACTCACACTTTTTAAAATTTGAGTTTTTAAATATTTTCAAAGACGTTTGTATTATTTCATTATCGTCTTTTGCTTTATTGTAGGAGCCGAAAATTTCAAATCCAGTTTGCTTTACAATTGGAGATTTATTGCTCTTATCTTGTTTACGGTATGCCTCACCACTGTATGACCATTTCGTTTTATTATTAGTCTTACCTTCAATGTATTTTTTTACGCTGGCTAATGAAAGATCTGGAATTAAAGTCCATTCTTTATAATTTTGGTCATAAAAAGAGAATAAATATTGTCTAAAATTTCCACCTGACCTCCTTAAAACTTGATTAGATTCAATAATGCTATCAAGCTCTATATTCTTAAATCCGCTTGATTTAAGAATATTAGATATATTTTTTAACTTCATTTATTAAGTTTTCTCTTGGAATTGTAATTTGATTTTCTCCTTTAGCGCCCTTAAGATTTTTAAGAGTAACCGTATTATCTTTAAATTCGTTTTCACCACAAATGATAGCAACTGATAATCCTCTGCGACTCGCATAATCTAACTGTTTTGAAAGTTTTTTATTACTTTCTAAAAATATTTCTGAGTTAATATTGTTATCTCTTAAAGTATTTAATATTTCATAATACTTCTCTAAAAATTTAGGATCCATTATACAAACCAATGCTGGTTTTTGTTCTTTAGAATCAATACCTTTTTTTTGCATTAGGCAGAATATTAAACGATCAATTCCTATTGAAATACCAGTTCCAAGAAAAGGATCACCTTTAAACTTTGTCACTAGATATTCTCCGCCGCTACATGGTGACCCTGGAGCTATAACTTTTCCTTTTGGATTTTTAACATCAAATTTTAAAGCTGTTTCTAAAATCCATCCACTATATATGTCGAGGCCCCTGATTCTAGATGGTTCAAATTTTACTAAATCAGCATATTCACTATATTTTAAAACTTCAAATAAATCCTCGAGTTCTTTAATTCCCTCTTGAGAAAGGGGATTCATCATATTTTTTTTTAAATCACTTAAATCTTTAACTTTTAAAAAATCTATAATCTTGGAAGCCTGTTCATCAGATAAATTTGCTCCCTTCGTTATTGCCCCACTGCTATCTCGCCTTTCAGTTCTTAATAATTCATTTACGCCTTGAAAGCCAAATCCCTCTTTGTCTAATTTGTCTATAGCTCTTAAAACTTTTTGTTTTTGTTTCTCATCAACAATTTTAAGTTCATTCATTAATCCCTGCACAATTTTTCTATTACTTACATTAATAACAAATTCAGATTTTTTAAGTCCACATTCGATGAAAGTACTTGCTATCACGTTGCAGAGTTCAGCATTTGCCTGTTTAATGTCAAATTTACCAATAATGTCAACATCACACTGACCGAAAGATTTAAATCTACCATTTCCTGGCTTTTCACGCCTGTAGACTATACCCATCTGGTAGCGTTTATAAGGATTAGGTAATTCTAAGTAATTTTGACTATAATAACGAATACATCCTTGAGACAAATCGTATCTTAGAGATAAATCAGTTCCAGAATCGTCAAATGTAAAAATGTCTGCCATTGGATTTTCATCATCTTCGGCTAATGAATTACCAATTACAGAACTTAATTCCATTGGACTGGTCTCTAATGGACTAAATCCAAATTTGATAAAATTTTTTTCAATTATATCCAATAATTTTTTTTTTAATGCTAACTCATCTCCTGATCTATCTTTAAAACCACTTGGTAGAGTTGCTTTTATTTGTTTTTCCTTATTCATTTTATTTAAACATTCTTGCGAACGCCTTGTGGTACGGTAGGGTGAACTCGAATCACCGATCTCCTGGACCACAACCAGGCGCTTTAACCAGCTAAGCTACTACCGCGCATTATGTCATCGGAATGTTATTAATCACATTCCCTAACTATTTTTATATTATTTTTATGTGGAATTAAAATTATATTATGAATATTTACCTGCTAGCAACGCCAGCATGGAAATGATGATTGTGCACACCTCTGCTAATTCCTTTAAGAGCTTTTCTTAAAGTACTTTGAATAGTGTAATTTTTAATCATTTTCTTCAACATGTGTGTTGTAATAGGCTAAAAATATAATTAATCAAGCCTTAAATCAATAAAGGACGATTATCAAATTAATAGATATATCTCCCTTAAAATATTTAAAATAATTAATCTATTTTCCTCAGACTAGTTGCTGACGGACCTTTGCCTTTAAGATCCTGAGAAAGTTCAAATTCAATTTTATCTTCCGCAAAAAGCTTTTGAATTCCAGCTTGTTTGACAGCTGAAATGTGAATAAACACATCTTTTTCTGGTGGCGTTGGGCGGATTTGAACCACCGACACATACCTTTTCAGGGTACTGTTCTACCAGGCTGAACTACAACGCCATATCTTTGTGGTTACTATTAAAATTACAGATTAAATTTTTAACCACGAAATATAATCCGGCCGCGTTGAAGGTCATAAGCAGAAACCTCAACTGTTACGGCATCGCCTTGGAGAACTCTTATTCTGTTCTTCCTTAATTTTCCAGCCGCTACGCAGGTCACAGTGTGTCCATTCTCCAACAGAACGCGAAACATGGCGTTGGGAAGTAACATCTCAACTTTTCCTTTAAATTCTAAAATATTTTCTTCTTTTGCCAATTTATTTTTTTTCCATTCTTTTTTTAATAGACCTGCTATGACCTATTAAGCTTTCTGTTTCGCTCAACAATATGCCAATCTTTCCCAGCTTTGCAACTCCTTTTTTACTTAGTTCATTATAGCTAGTTTGAGTTATAAAATCTTTAACACCCAAGCCAGAAGAAAATTTTGAGCTTCCGTGGGTACTTAAATTATGATTTTGTGATCCATAGTCGCTTAGTGCCATGCTACTATATGGTCCAATACAAACACTGCCTGCAATTATTTTCTTATTCAGATATTTTTTATAATTTTTTAATGATACCTCAATATGTTCTGGACCTATGTAGTTCGTTATATTGATAATATTTTTGTCATTTGAGACATAAATTAAAAGCCCATTTTTTTTTAAACTTTTACTTGCTATTTTTTTTCTAGGAAGATTTTTTAATTGTTTATTAATTGAAGATTTAGTTTTTTTTATTAATTCTTTACTTTTTGACAATAATATTGCCATTGCATCAACATCGTGTTCACTCTGAGCAATCATGCTTGAAGCAACTATTTCTGGTGAGGACGAAGAATCTCCTATGCAAAGAATTTCACTGGGACCATAATTAGCTGACTCGATCCCACATAAACCTTCAAGAAATACATATTTTTTACTCAAAGCAACCCACTTCGAACCTGGTCCTACAATTTTATTTACAGCCTTAACTTTATTTGTTCCCATTGCCAATCCCATGACCGCAGATGCTCCACTTAGACTATAATATTCTTTAATCCCAAGTTTTTTTGCTGCGTAATAAAC
>QBYE01000003.1 GCA_003282985.1 Pelagibacteraceae bacterium AG-325-E08 | reverse complement strand
AATTCAAACTATTGGAAGAGCAGCAAGAAATTTAGATGGAAAAGTAATTCTTTATGCTGACAAAGAAACTAAAAGTATCAAAAATGCAATTAAAGAAACTGATAGAAGAAGGTCGATTCAAGTAGCTTACAATAAAAAACATAAAATTAGTGCAGCAAGTATAAAAAAAGAAATTGGAGATGTTTTAGAGAGTGTTTATGAAAAAGATTATGTCAAAGTTGGTACTGATGAAAATATTGGTGGGAATCTTAAAAAACATTTAAAAGCTCTTAATAAAAAAATGAAAGATGCTGCAACCAATCTTGAATTTGAGGAAGCGGCTAAAATAAGAGACGAAATCAGAAAACTTGAAGCATCAGAGTTAGAAATCGTTTTAAACCCTAAAGTAAAACAATATAGTGCAAATAATAAAATTTATCCTAAGGGTAGATCAACTATGGGTTTGCCAGGAACAAGAGCTCAAAAAGGTAAAAAAAAATGGAAGCAAATAAGATAATCATTACTGGGGCTGCTACAAGAATAGGAGCAGCAATAGCCAAATCACTTTCTGGCCCAGATGTTGAAATTGTAATTCATTATAATAACTCCAAGACTAAGGCTGAAAAACTTAAGAGAGAATTAATCAAAAATCATACAAAAGTTTTCCTTATTAAAGGTGACCTCTCAAAAGAAAAAGATTTAAACAAAATTATAAAGTTTTCAAAATCAAAGCTAAGGTATTTTGATTGTCTGATTAACAATGCATCATTATTTGAAAATGATAATTTAAGAAATTTTACGTCTAAAAGTTGGGCTAAGCACCTCAGTGTTAATTTAAAAGCTCCAGCTTATTTAACTAAAGAATTTGCAAAAAATACAAAAGGTAAAAACAACAATATTATCAATATAATCGACCAAAGAGTTTTTAAATTAACTCCTTTTTTCTTTTCATATACTCTAAGTAAAACTGGTCTTTATACTTTAACTAAAACTAGTGCCATGAGTTTGGCCCCTAACATTAGAGTTAATGGAATAGCTCCAGGACCAACCATAAAAAATAAAAGACAAACTGACAATCATTTCAAAAAACAATATTTGGCAACCCCTTTGAGACAACAAGTAAATGTTATTGAGATTTGTAATGCTGTTGACTTCTTTATTAAAAACAGTTCTATTACCGGACAAGTTTTAGCAATAGATAGTGGGCAAAATTTGAATTGGCAAACACCTGATATAATGAGGGGAAAAGAATGAAAAAGAATAACTTTAAAATTGTCAAAATAGATAAAAATAAAAGTTTATTTAACTACGAAAAAAAAATTCTTATTAATGAATTAATTTTGGAATTAAAGCTCGGTTATTATGATTTCGAAAAAGAAAAACCACAAAAAGTAAAATTTAGTCTTGAGATTGATTATGAGGATAAAAAACCAACAAACGACAGAGATATCAAATCTATTGTAAATTATAGTACAGTTGTAAAACTAATTTCTAAGCTGGTAAAAAAGAAACACTACAATTTTCTAGAAACTCTTGCTGAAGCCGTATTTGATGAACTATTTAAGGACAAAAGAATAGGTAAAATAATGCTAAAAATCGAAAAATTAGAAATTTTAAAAGAATGTTCATCAGTTGGTATTCAAATTACCAAAAAAAGAAGTCATGAAAAGTTCTGAGCTCGGAAAAGAAGTAATTAAAAAAGAACTACCATTAATTCCTAAAAGCCCTGGTGTGTACAGAATGCTCAACCATAAAGATGATATTCTTTACGTAGGAAAAGCAAAAAATCTCCCTAATAGATTAAAGAGTTATGTTTCTGAAAAAAATCATATAATCCGAACTGAAAGGATGCTGTCTCAAACATTTAAACTTGAGATCACAACTACTGCTAACGAAAGTGAAGCTCTACTATTAGAAGCAAACTTAATTAAAAAACATAAACCAAAATTTAATATTTTACTTAAAGATGATAAATCTTTCCCTTTCATATTTATTGGTGAAAAAGATCAATGGCCACGAGTTACTAAACATAGAGGAAAAAAAGATAAAGAAGGATTTTATTTTGGTCCATTTGCGTCAGCAGGCACTGCAAACTGGACTATTAAAATGCTTCAAAAGATATTTCAATTAAGAGTTTGTGATGATGGTACTTTCAAGAATAGAAAGAGGCCTTGTATACTTTATCAAATTAAAAGATGTTCGGGTCCTTGTGTTGGCTACATAGAAAAAAATGATTACAAAAAATCAGTAGAACAAGCAATCCAATTTGTATCAGGTAAATCTAGAGATATTCAAAAAAACTTATCTAAAGAAATGGAAGCTGCAAGTGAAAAGCTAGATTTTGAAAAAGCTTCAATTTTTAGAGACAGAATCAAATCACTAAATATAATTCAATCTTCACAAAGAATTAATGAGGCAAACTTAGTTGATGCTGATGTAATCGCTGCATATAAAGAATCTGGCAAGACATGTATTCAAGTTTTTTTTTATAGATCTAAACAAAACTGGGGAAATCAAGCTTATTTTCCTAAACATGATCCTGATCAAAATATTTCTGAAATTATGTCCTCTTTTTTGATGCAGTTTTATGAGAATAAAAGTGTTCCAAAGCTGATAATAATTAATACTGATATTAAGGAGAAGAAGTTAATAGAAGAAACTTTAAGTAAAAAAGAAAATAATACAATTTCTATCAACGCGGCAAAAAAAGGGACAAAAGCAAAAGTCATAGCTATGGCTGAAAAAAATGCCAAAGAATCTTTAAATAGAAAACTTTATGAAACAAATAATAATAAAAGTTTATTTGAGGATGTTGCTAAAAAATTTGATTTAAGAAACGTTATAAATTTAGTTGAAGTATATGATAATAGTCACATTCAAGGAACAAATAGTGTTGGTGCAATGATAACATTTGGTAGTGAAGGATTTATAAAAAAAAGATACAGAAAATTTGATATTAAAACTAAGGGTTCTGAACAAGATGATTTTGCAATGTTAAAAGAAGTTTTATCAAGAAGGTTTAAAAGAGCTATACTTGAGAAGGGAAATTATTTGTCACTACCTGACTTGATATTGATAGATGGAGGGAAAGGACAATATTCTTCAGCAAAAGAGGTTTTAAATCAATTAGGATTACATGATTTACCAATGATTGCTATTGCTAAAGGTAAGATGAGAAATAGTGGTGATGAAACATTCTTTTATAATGGAAAATCCTATAAATTTGAAAAAAATGATCCTACTCTATTTTTTATGCAACGACTTCGAGATGAAGCTCATCGATTTGCAATTACTTCTCATAGAGCTAAAAGAGCTAAAGGTATCAAAAAATCACTTCTAGACCAGATTGATGGTATTGGAGCTATTAGAAAAAGAGCTCTGTTAAACCATTTTGGCTCTGCTAGGGCAGTAGAATCTGCAAGTCTTGATGAAATAAAATCAGTTGAAGGTGTTGAGGTAAAAGTTGCAAAAAAGATATATAACTTTTTTCATGAATAAAAATTTTTATGCTTAGAAAAATACCAAATATATTAACTATAGGTCGGATATTAATAGTCCCATTTTTTGTATTAGCATTTTATTTGCCAGGTTTTTACGGAGATTTAACTGCATTAATTCTGTTTATTGTTGCTTCATTTACTGATTTTCTTGATGGAATGTTGGCAAGATTACTTGGTCAAGAATCTAAATTAGGTGAGTTGTTGGATCCAATTGCGGATAAAATTATTGTAGCAACAGCTTTAATTCTTTTAGTAATGGATGGAACAATACGTCATTATGAAGTCATAGCAGCAATAATAATTTTAACGCGTGAAATTTTGATATCTGGTTTAAGAGAGTTTTTAGCAAAAGGAAAAATTAAACTTCCTGTCTCAAGTCTTGCAAAATTAAAAACCGTTCTACAAATGGTTTCAATTGCACTTTTACTTTCAGGAGAAACTGGAAATAAAATTATTAATTTTCAAGATTATAATGCACAAACAATTGGCATAATTCTTTTATGGCTTTCAGCGGCTTTAACTCTTTTTACTGGATACGATTATATGCGTAAAGGAATAGACCATGCAATATCAGAAGATAACAAAGATTAGGCAGCGGTTTTTTTCTTTTTAACAACAGATTGATAACTCTCATTTAAATCTATTATCAAATCACAAACTTTAAATTGATTTTCAGCTATACATGATACAGGTGTTACTTCTGCAGCAGTTCCTGTTAAAAAACACCCAACAAAATTTTTAAGCTCTTCAGGTTTAATTTTTCTTTCATGAACTTTAATATTTTTTGATTTTGCAATTTCAATTACAGTTCTTCTAGTAATACCATCTAAAAATGAGTCTGGAATTGGTGTATGTAATTCTCCATTTTTGTCCTTAAAAAAAACATTTGCACCAGTTGCTTCTGCAACATTCTCTTCGTGATCTAACATTAGAGAGTCTGTAAAACCTTGTTTTTCAGCTTCATGTTTAGAGAGTGTACAAATCATATAAAGACCAGATGCTTTAGTATCCCAAGGAATTGTATTGGGCGCTGGTCTTCTCCAGCTAGATATATTTAATTTTATTCCTTCAATTTTAAGTTTGGGATCAAAATAAGATCCCCATTCCCAAGTTGCTATAGCTACATGAATTTTAGTTTGTTGTGCAGAGATAGCCATCATTTCACTTCCTCTCCAAGCTACAGGCCTCACATAGCCATTTTCTACTTTTTGAGTTGCGATTATTTTTTTTGATGCCATGTTAATTTCATTTTCACTATAAGGAATTTCAAATCCCATTCTTTTTGCAGAGTAAAATAACCTTGAAGTATGTTCTTCTAGTTTAAAAATAGATCCGTCATATACTCGCTCACCTTCAAAAACACAGCTAGCATAATGTAATCCATGGCTCAAAACATGCACTTTAACATCTGACCAATCAACCAATTCGCCATTGTACCATATTTTGCCAGATCTTTTATCGTAAGGTATCATTTTATGAAATTTAAAAATTCTTACTGAAAAATATCTTTGTATCTATAATATGTCAATATAACTTACCAATAATGAAACAACTTTTATATCTAAAAGATGATCAATTAAAAGAGCTAATCGAAAAGCTATTTATAAGTTACAGAGAAACTTTCTCGGACTCTAAAAAAATTCTAAATAAATACAAAATTGGTTTAGCTCACCAAAAAGTAATACATTTGCTGTCTATGTATAGGGGTATTTCTATCTCTGAATTACTTAAAAGACTAAAAGTAACCAAACAAAGTCTAAACAGAGTTCTTAAAGATTTAATTAAATTAGAAATTATTTTTTTTAAAAAGGATGATCAAGATACAAGAATAAAGCATATATTTTTGAATGAAAAGGGAGAAAAGATATTTACTGAAATTTTTGAAGTACAAAAAAAAAGGATACACGGAGCACTTTTAAATTCTAGTTCTGAAGAAGTGGTTAATTTTGATAAAGTATTAAAAAAAATTATAAATGGATAACTTTATAGCACATATATTAGTTGTTGATGATGATGATGGTATTAGATCCTTAGTTAAAAAATATTTAAATGAAAATGATTATCTTGTTACAACTGCTAATAGCGCTGAGGATGCAAATGAAAAAATAAATATTATAAAATTTGATTTAATAATATTAGATATCATGATGCCAGGAAAAAGTGGACTAGAGTTCATTCAAGAGAATCAAAAAAAACTTAAAACACCTATCATATTATTGACTGCTAAAGGCCAGGCTAATGAGAGAATAGAAGGTTTAGAAGTTGGTGCAGATGATTATCTCCCAAAACCTTTTGAGCCAAAAGAGCTTATTTTAAGAATTCAAAATATTATCACAAAAACTAAAATAAAAGACCCAAAAAGAGTTATTGAATTTGAAAATATTAAAATTGATTTAAACAAACAATTAATTTTTAAAAAAAATGTTGAATTTAAAATTAATAATACTGAAAAAAAAATTTTAGAAAATATGATTAATAACCCTGGGAAAACATTTTCAAGAGATGATATTGGTTCGTTAATTGATTTAGATAAGGAAAGATCTATTGATGTAATTATCACGAGATTGAGAAAGAAAATAGAAATTGATCCAAAAAATCCAAAATTTCTGCAAACCATTAGAGGAGCTGGATATGTTTTATGGATTGAGTAATTTTTTTAAAAATATTCTTCCAAAAAGATTATTTTACCGTGCTTTATTAATTGTTGCTATCCCAGTTATAGTTTTGCAACTAGTCATAACCATTGTTTTTTTTGATAGTCTTTGGATTAAGACAAACAAAGGAATGACTAGAGCTCTAATAAATGAAGTTAAAACCTTTATAGAAGTTTATAAAGATGAAATTTATAATAAAGATGAAATAACAAATCTTTTTTCAATCTATCAAGATCTTAACATAGAATATGTTGATAATGAAAAATTTGATTATGAATACGATGAAAGATGGTTTAGCCCAATAGATCGAACTCTGAGAAGAGAACTTAAATCAAGATTTCAATCAGAAAAATTTTGGTTTGATACTACAGGATACAAGGAATTAATAGATTTAAGAATTAAATATAAATCTGGATACTTTAAATTTTTAATTCCTAAAGATAGAGTCACAAGTTCATCTGCTAGAATTTTTGCCCTATGGATTACTGTCCCAGCAATTATAATGGTTTTTATTTCTTTAATCTTTTTAAAAAACCAAACAAGACCTATCACAAATCTTGCTAAAGCTGCCGCAAAGTTTGGTAGAGGTGAAGAAGTAGAAGAGTTCAAACCATCTGGTGCATCGGAAATACGACTGGCAGGTTATGAATTTGATAGAATGAGAAAAAGAATAAAAAGACACCTTAATCAACGCTCCGAGATGTTATCTGGAATTAGCCATGATTTAAGAACACCTTTAACAAGAATGAAACTACAAATTGCCTTTATCAAAGATAAACAATTAGCAGTTAAAATGTCTGAAGATATCAACGAAATGGAAAAAATGTTGAATGAATACCTACAATTCACAAGTTCATCTAATATTGAGAAAAATGAACAGTTCAATCTAAGTGAATTAATTAATGAAATTGTGGAAAAATATAATAATGAAAATATCTCAACAGATATAATGCCTCGACTTTATATTAATGGAAGAAAGAATTTAATAAGAAGGTGTATCAATAATTTATTAGATAATGCAATCAAATATGCTGATAAAGTTCAGATTGAAATCAACAAAAGTAATAATAATTTATTTATAAAAATTGACGATGATGGCCCTGGAATACCGGAGAATGAATATGAGAATGTCTTTAAGCCTTTTTACAAAATTGATAAAGGTAGAGCAGATACAAAAGCAAGTGTAGGATTGGGACTATCTATTGCCTCAGATATAGTAAGATCACATGGAGGAAATATTATATTAGATAAATCTTCGATGAATGGTTTATCAGTTAAGATTTTCTTGCCTTTTTAGACTTATTTTTTTTTAAACTTTTAAATTGACTGGTTTTTTTTTCTAAATTTTCTACTCTTTTCTTCAAAATTTCAAATTCATCCTTACTTGTAAGTCTCATTCTAAAAACAATTTCATCTCTCTTTGATTTTAAAATATTCATTAATTCATTTGCCAGATCTTTAGATGATACTAAACCCTGTTCAAATAATTTAGCCAATTTATCAATAACAAATTTTGAATTTTTCATATATATTTATATTAACCTATTATATTAATAGCTTACAATTATAATTCAAAAATGTTCATTAATAATTTTGACCCAGTTGCAGTCCAAATTTTCTCCATCGATATCAAATGGTATTCTTTAGCTTATATTGTTGGAATATTACTGGGTTGGATTTTAAGTAAAAAAATTTTTATTTCTGATCAGAATATAAAAGAAAAATTTGATGATTTTATTACATATATAATATTAGGTATTATTGTTGGTGGTCGTTTAGGATATGTATTTTTTTATAATTTTAGTTACTACTCGGATAACTTATTAGACGTTATTAAAATTTGGCAAGGTGGAATGTCATTTCATGGAGGTCTCATAGGAGTTATATTTGCAAGTTTTTTATTTGCCAAAAAAAATAATCAAAATATTTTCAGTTATTTAGATATAGTTTCTATTGTGGCTCCAATCGGCATTTTTTTTGGAAGAATTGCAAATTTTATTAACTCTGAATTATACGGGATAGAAACAAATCTTCCATGGGCTGTAAAATTCATTCAGATAGATGATTTATACCGACATCCATCTCAACTGTATGAGGCATTATTTGAAGGATTAATTTTATTAGTTATTTTATTATATTTTAGAAAAAAAGGTTTTATGAAAATCCCAGGCTTTATCTCTGGGTTATTTCTTATTTTTTACTCAACATTTAGATTTGCAATTGAATTTTTTAGAGTCCCAGATGAACAGATAGGATACTTATTTTTTAATTTAACGATGGGACAGTTAATAAGTATTGTATTCTTATTAATTGGTACTTATTTAGTTATAAATAAATATGAAACTAACAAAGAAAAATAGTCTTTCTTTAGATAAATTTATAAATTTTTCTCTTTACGATAAAAAATTTGGTTATTATATGAAAAAAAATCCTTTCGGACAGGAAAGTGATTTTATAACTGCGCCCAATATTTCAAGACTATTTTCTGAAATGATTGCAATATGGATTATAAGTTTTTGGCAAAGCTTAGGGTCTCCAAAAAAGTTTAATTTAGTTGAGCTCGGAGCGGGTAATGGAGAAATGATGAAAATAATTATTGAAAGTTTTCAAAACTTTCCATTTTTTTTTGAATCTTGTAATTTTATGATTCATGAAAAAAGTCCTACTTTAATTAATATTCAAAAAAGAAAACTGATTAAAAATAATATTAAATGGATTCCAAATATAAACAAAATCAATAAGGACCCAAGTATATTTATTGCAAATGAATTCTTTGATGCAATAGCAATCAAACAATTTAATAAAAAAAAAAGTTTATGGTTTGAAAAATTTGTAAATTTAGAAAATTCAAAAAGACCATTTTTTTTTGAAAAAAGAGCAGATATAAAAAAAATTGAAAAAAAGATTAAATTCAAAATATCACAAAATCAAAATTTTATCGAATATTCAAAACTTGGGTTAAATTACTTAAAAGATATCTCCAGTATTATAAAAAAAAACACTGGTGGTTTATTGCTTATTGATTATGGATATACAGATAAAAAAATGAAAAATACATTACAAGCAGTGTCTAATCACAAATTTGCCAATATTTTAAGTAATATAGGAAATGTAGATATCACTCATAATATAAATTTTAATATTTTCGAAAAGTTTGTAAAACAAATGAATGGTTTGAAAACTAATTTGACATCACAAAAAGACTTTCTGACAAAGCTAGGAATAAAAGAAAGAGCAGAGATCATATCTAAAAATAAAAATTTTACAAAAAAATTAGATATATACTATCGACTTGAAAGACTTATTAACAAAAAACAAATGGGTCATTTATTTAAAGTAATGCTAATTAAAAACGAGAATAATAAATTTAAATTAGGTTTCTAAATTGATTAAATCTAAAAGATTGTTGAAACAAAAACAAATTAGTCATGGTTTTTTTAACAAAAACGGAGGTAAATCAAAAGGTATTTATAAAAGTTTAAATTGTGGGCTTGGCTCAAATGATAAAAGAAATAATGTCAAAGAAAATTTAAAAATAGTTAAAAAAAAGATTAGTAAAAAATCTAGAGATATTTTTTTACTTCATCAAGTTCACAGTAATAAGATAGTTTTCATAAAAAATTTCTCAAAACTAAAAAAGGAAAAAATTGAAGCTGATGCAATTATAACTAATCAAGAAAAATTACCTATAGGCATTTTGACAGCAGACTGTGTTCCTATATTGCTTCATGATAGTAAAAAAAATTTTATCGCAGCAATTCATGCAGGTTGGAGGGGAGCTTTTAAAGGTATTATAAATAAAGTAATAAGTTTTATGATAATGAAAGGAAGTGAAGCGAAATCTATTACCGCTGCAATAGGCCCTTGTATTAAAAAAAAGAGCTACAATGTGAAAGAAGATTTTAAGAAAAAATTTATTAAAAAGGATAAAAAAAACAAAAAATTTTTTATGACTAAAAAAAAAGTTATTTATTTTGATTTACCTAATTTTGTTAAATCTCAACTAAAATCAAATAAAATTACAAATATCGATATGATAAATATAGATACTTTTGATAAAAAAAATAATTTTTTCAGTGCAAGAAGATCTTTAAAATTAAAACATGCGGATTATGGTAGAAATATTTCAATAATTATGATTAATTAAACTTTTCAATGAAACTATTAACTGGAAATAGCAATAAAGTTCTCAGTAAAAATATTGCAAAATATTTGAAAACAAAACTTGTAAACTCAAGTATAAGAAAGTTTTCTGATGGGGAAATTTACGTTGAAATAAATGAAAATATAAGAGGCAATAGTATTTTTATTGTTCAATCAAGTTCTTCTCCAGCAAATGATAATTTGATGGAATTGTTGCTTTGTATAGATGCTCTTAAAAGATCCTCTGCAAAAAATATAACAGCAGTAATTCCATATTTTGGATATGCTAGACAAGATAGAAAAGTTGTACCAAGAACATCTATTTCAGCAAAACTCGTTTCAAATTTAATTACTAAAGCTGGCGCTGATAGAGTGGTGACTGTTGATTTGCATGCAGGACAAATTCAAGGATTTTTTGATATTCCTGTGGATAACCTTTTTGCAACACCAATATTTGCTAGACATGCAAGAAAAAAAATTAAAAGTAAAAAAATTGTTTGTGTTGCGCCCGATGTGGGTGGGACAGAACGAGCTAGAGCGCTAGGAAAACTTCTTAACGTAGGCTTAGCTATTGTTGACAAGAGAAGACCAAAGCCTGGGCAGTCACAGGTGATGAATGTTATTGGGGATGTGAAGGGTCAAACTTGCATTATTGTAGATGACATAATTGACTCAGGTGGAACTATTGTGAATGCAGCAAAAGCACTAAAAGCAAAAGGTGCTAAAGAAGTTTTTGTTTATATCACTCATGGTGTTCTAAGTGGTGATGCTGTAAAAAAAATTAAAAACTCAGTAATTAAAAATTTAGTTATTACTGATACAATTGATAATTCAGAAAAAATTAGAAGTGTTAAAAATATTGAAGTTTTACCAATTTCAGGGCTAATAGGTGAAGCTATTAAAAGAATATCTAATTCAACATCAGTATCTGATTTATTCAAATAATTACCTTGATTATTTATAAACATGGGTTAAAAAACTCTGTTTTATGAATTCACTTGAAGTAAACATAAGAAATAACAAAACTAAAGGGCAACTAAATGCCATAAGAGATAATGGCAACGTTCCAGCAATTATTTATGGTGGAAAAGATGAGAACCAAAAAATCCATATTTCAAAAAAACTACTTAAAACTTTAATAGAAAAAGAAAATTTTTTATCTAGCATTATTACCCTGAATATTGATGGTAAGCCCCAAAATGTTTTGCCTAGAGAGGTAAAGTATCATATTTTAAGTGACGAGCCTACCCATGTAGATTTTTTAAGAGTTTTACCTGGAGTAAAAATCAAAATTGAAGTCCCTGTAAATTTTATTAATCATGAGAAATCTCCAGGATTGAAAAGAGGTGGTGTTTTAAATATTGTTAGAAGAAAAGTGGAATTAAAATGCCCAAGTGAAAAAATTCCCGGAAGTTTAACTTTAGATCTTGATGGTATTGACATTGGTGAAAGTTTTAAAATTTCGTCAGTTAAACTGGACTCTGAAGTAACGCCAACAATACAAGGACGAGACTTCGTGATAGCAACTTTAGCCGCGCCAACTGTTATGAAAGAGCCAGAGAAACCTGCAGAGGCTGAAGCAGCTGAGGGAGAAGAGGGTGCCGAAGGAACAGAGGCAGCAGCGGCAGCAGATGGTGATAAACCAGCGGCAGATGCAGCTAAAGGTGATAAAAAAGAGGGTGAAGAGAAAAAACCTTCTGAAAAGAAACCTGCTGAAGAAAAAAAATAATTAATCAAAATTGAAACTTTAATTTCATTTATTTATGCTTTTATTTGTAGGATTAGGTAATCCAACACCTGACAGTGAAAACAATAGACATAACGTTGGATTCAAAATTATAGACACCATCAATAAAAAATTTAGTCTCTCAAAACAAAAACCTAAGTTTAAAGGACTTTTAACAACTGGAAATATTGGAGACAAAAAAGTTTATGCAATAAAGCCATTAACATTCATGAATAACTCTGGAGTTTGTATTAGAGAATTAATTGAGTATTTTAAAATAGATGCTGAAGACGTTATAGTATTTCATGATGATCTTGATTTAGAATTTGGTAAAATTAAAGCTAAATTTGGTGGATCAAGTGCAGGCCATAATGGAATTGCTTCTATCGATAAATTTATAGGTAAAGATTACTCAAGGGTTAGAATCGGAATTGGAAAACCAAAAAATGGTATAGAAGTTGCAGATTATGTTTTGCAAAATTTTGATGAGGATGAGTCAATTGGTATTGAAAAAATATCTAAGGATATAACAGAGTCTATTTCTATTCTTGTTGAAAAAAAATTGGATTTATTTTCAAGTGCTGTAAATAACAAATAATGAGTTTTAAGTGTGGAATAGTAGGTTTACCCAATGTAGGTAAGTCTACCTTATTTAATGCATTAACAAATTCAAGTAAAGCTCAGGCAGCAAATTTTCCATTTTGTACAATTGATCCAAATATTGGTGTAGTTCCTGTTCCAGACCAAAGATTAAAAAAATTAGCAGAAATTTCAAAGTCAAAAAAGATTATAAATACTACAATTTCATTTGTTGATATTGCTGGATTAGTTAAAGGCGCTTCTAAAGGTGAAGGATTAGGAAATAAATTTTTATCTCATATAAGAGAGGTTGATGCAATTATTCACATGGTAAGATGCTTTGATTCAAGTGATATCCAAAATGTTAACGAAACAGTAGATCCAGTTAGAGACCTTGAAATTATCGAGACTGAGATGATGTTAGCGGATCTGGAGTCTATTCAAAAGAGATTAGAAAAAAACAATAAAAAAAATGTAGAAGAAGAGCAATTAAAAATTCTTAATGCTGCTTTGGATTGTATTAATAAAGATCAAGATATTTCAATTTTGAATTCTCAATTTGAGAAAAAGCAACTAAGTCAAAGTGGTCTATTATCTTTAAAATCTAAAATATTTGTGTGTAATGTAGATGAAAAAAGTATTCAAAATGGAAATAATTATACTGAGGCATTTATTAATAAATTTGGTAATGAAAATACTCTAATTGTTTCTGCAGATATAGAAAATCAAATAAACGAATTAGATATTAGTGAAAAGAAAAATTATATGGAAATGATTGGTTTAAAAGAAACTGGATTGAATTTGTTAATACAAAGAGGTTATAAAATACTTGAATTAGATACCTACTTTACCTCTGGTCCTGAAGAAACTCGAGCATGGACAATTCCTAAAAACTGTACAGCTCCAAAAGCAGCATCAGAGATTCATACAGATTTTGAGAAAGGATTTATCCGAGCAGAAACAATTTCTTATAAAGACTTTGTTGCAAACAATGGATGGGTCAATTCGAAAACTAATGGTAAAATGAGATTGGAAGGAAAAGATTATATTGTAAAAGATGGAGATGTATTAAACTTCCGTTTCAACACGTGACCAAATTCTTTTCATACTAAAATAGACTAAGATAGTCAGAATAATTAAATACAATATTGCCTTGAAACCCATTTGGTGTCTTGTTTCTAAATGAGGCTCTGCTGTCCACATCAAAAATGTAGTGACATCTTTAGACATTTGCTCAACCGTTGCATTAGTTCCATCAGAATATTCAACCAATCCATCAGATAAAGGGTTCGACATTTTAATTTTATTTCCATACATATATTTATTGTAATGAACACCTTCATCTAAAGAAATACCTGCTGGTGGATCTTCATATCCTTGAAGTAAAGAATAAATATAATCTACTCCACCACCCCTAGCTTTTACTAAAACTGACATATCTGGTGGATAGGCTCCACCATTTGCTGCTTGAGCAGCTTTAACGTTTTCATATGGCATTACAAATTTATCAGAAAGTTTTCCAGGTCTTGTAAACATCTCTCCATCTGAATTTGGTCCATCTGTTACATCAAAAGATGCTGCAATTGCCTTAGCTTGTTGTTCAGTAAATTCAGGCCCACCTTTTTCTGCTAAATTTCTATAGCTTAGATATTTCATAGAATGACAAGATGCACACACTTCTGTGTATACTTGATAGCCTCTTTGCAATGCTCCTCGATCAAACTTTCCAAAAAGACCTTTGAAACTCCAATCAGTTTTCAAGTATTCAATTTTTTCTGCTGCATGACAGCTTAATGGAGTAGCTAAAAATACTATGATTAAAGATAATATTCTTAAAAAATTTTTCACTTATTTAATTGAACTTTCTTTATTTCTTGCAGTTGCCAAATTAGCTGTACCACCAAGTATAGGCTCGGTAATACTTAAAGGAACAGGAAGAGTTTTTTCTTTTAAGCCTAATACAGGAAGAATTACTAGAAAATGTAAAAAATAATATGCTGTAGCAACTCTTGCAACTAACAAGTATAATCCTTCAGCAGGCATTGCACCGACGTATCCAAGTATTAAAACGTCAGCTACTAAAATCCAGTAAAACTGTTTATATAAAGGCCTGAAGACTGCAGATCTGATTTTAGATGTATCAAGCCATGGTAAAGCTGCTAAAATTAAAATTGCTGATAACATTGCAATTACTCCCAAAAGTTTATCAGGAACTGATCTTAAAATTGCATAAAATGGTAACAGATACCATTCAGGAACAATGTGTGCAGGTGTTACTAAAGGATCAGCTTCAATATAGTTATCTGCATGACCTAAAATATTAGGTGTATAAAAAACAAAAAATGCAAAAACAATCATAAACATCAGTAAGGCAAAACCATCTTTTATGACTATATAAGGATGGAATGGAACTGTGTCCTTTGAAGGTTTTTTAACATCAATTCCTACTGGATTATTATTTCCTGGGACATGTAGTGCCCAAATATGTAACACAACTAAACCTAAAATTAAAAAAGGAATTAAATAATGTAACGTAAAAAATCTAGTTAAGGTTGGATTATCAACTGAGTAACCTCCCCATAACCAAGTAACTATCCCCTCTCCTACTAATGGAATTGCACTGAATAAATTTGTAATTACAGTTGCACCCCAAAAACTCATTTGTCCCCAAGGCAGCACGTAACCCATGAATGCTGCAGCCATCATTAATAAGTAAATAATAATACCTATTATCCAAATTATCTCCCTAGGGGCTTTGTAAGAACCATAAAACAAAGATCTGAAGATATGAATATAAACTGCTAAAAAAAACATTGAAGCACCATTCGCATGTATATATCTAATTAGCCAACCATAGTTAACATCTCTCATAATATGTTCTACGCTTTCAAATGCCATATCTGCGTGAGCAATATAATGCATAGCTAATGTTAAACCTGTTACGATTTGAGTTATTAAACAAAAAGTAAGAATGCCGCCAAATGTCCACCAATAATTCAAATTTTTAGGTGTTGGGTAATCAGTTAAATGATTTGCTAAAGTTAATAATGGAAGTCTATCATTAAACCATTTTCCAGCTTTTGATTTCGGTGTATATTCGTGATCACTCATATAATTTATCCAATTTTAATCGTATTAGCATTTACAAATTCATATTTTGGGACTTCCATATTTGTAGGTGCAGGTCCCTTTCTAATTCTACCCGATGTATCATAATGTGATCCATGACAAGGACAGAACCATCCATTATAATCTCCCTTATCATTTAAGGGTACGCATCCTAAGTGAGTACAAACTCCAAGCATTACAAGCCACTCAGGGTTTTTTGCTCTGTCTTCATCTTTCTCTGGATCTTTTAAATCATCAAGTTTAACTGATCGCGCATCTGCAATTTCATCTTCAGTTCTTCTTCTTATAAAAACAGGTTTTCCTCTCCAAAGAACAGTAATAGTTTTTCCTGGTGTTAATGAGCTAACATCTACTTCCGTACTAGCTAGCGCTTTCACTGAAGCATCAGGATTCATTTGATCTATCATAGGCCAAACTGTAGCACCTACTCCTACCGCTCCAACTGCATAGGTTGCAGTAAACAAGAAATCTCTTCTATTAGTTTTTTTTTCTGACATTAATATTATTATTTAAATATACCCAATATTGATTTTTTCTACTTAAATATATGGTTCATATAATATAAAATACTAAATTTACTACTGATAGAATGACACAGAAATTAATAAAAGTAGGGCCTAAAATTGCATTATTTGAACCAGATATTCCTCAGAATACTGCTGCAATAATCAGAACCTGTGCGTGTCTTGGTGCGAAATTAGAGATAATTGAGCCATGTGGTTTTTTACTAAGCGATAAGCGTTTTAAAAGAGTTGTAATGGACTATATGGATGAAAAGGAAATTAGAATATATCAAAATTCAGATCATTTCTTTGAGTCAAAAAAGAAACAAAGAGTAATATTAATGACTACTAAGGGATCTGATTCTTATACAAATTTTAAATTTGATGTGAATGATACGATTTTATTTGGAAGAGAAAGCGCTGGAGTGCCAAAAGATATTCATGGACTAGTTAAAAATAGACTAAAAATTCCAATGAAAAATGATAAACGTTCTCTAAATATTGCATCTTCAGTTGCAATTATATTGGCTGAATGTTTAAAACAAACTAAATTAATTTAAATGAATTTAGAAATTAAAAAAGACTTAACAAGTAATTGGTTTAAAACACTTCAAGAGTCTTTTTGTGATGACATAATCAAATTTGAAAAAAATAAAATTAAATTTAAATTAACAAATTGGAAAAGAAATACCAAAGTTGATGAGGGAGGAGGAGAATATCGAATTCTACAAGGAGGAAAAATTTTTGAAAAAGTAGGTGTAAACTTTTCAAAAGTTTATGGTAAATTTCCGAAACAATTTCAAAAAAATATACTAGGGGCTGATAAAGATCCAAGATTTTGGGCATCAGGGATTTCTGTAGTTATGCATATGAAAAATCCTCTGATCCCTGCAATGCATTTTAATACAAGATATATTTGTACTACCCGAGAATGGTTTGGTGGAGGAATGGATGTGACTCCATCAAAAAAAGATCTTAAAGAAAAAAAAGAATTTCATAAGATTTTAAAAAAAATGTGTGATCGTCACAATAAAAGTTATTACACAAAATATAAAAAATGGTGTGATGAATATTTTTATTTACCTCATCGAAAAGAATCTAGAGGAATTGGTGGGATTTTTTTTGATTATAAAAAAGATAATTTTGAAAAAGACTTTAAATTTGTAAGAGATGTTGGAATAACATTTCAATTAATTTTTCAAAAAATAATCAGAAAAAAAATGAAAAAAAAATGGTCCATTATTGATAAAGAAATGCAATATATTAAAAGAGGTAGATATACAGAATTCAATTTATTATATGATAGAGGAACTAAATTTGGATTACAAACAGGTGGAAATGTTGATGGTATTTTAATGTCATTACCCCCTTTGGCTAAATGGAAATAAAATGGAAAAAGAACCAATAACTTTAAATGGATTAAACAAAATTAAAGAAGAGTTAATTTTTTTAAAAGAAAAAAAAAGACCAGAAATAGTTGCAGCGATTGCAGAAGCTAGATCTCATGGTGATCTCAAAGAAAATGCAGAATATCATGCTGCAAAAGAGGAGCAATCTCACAATGAAGGAAGAATTAATGAAATAAATGATATAATCGCTAGAGCAAATGTAATTGATGTTAAAAAATTAAGTAACGAAGGAAAAGTAATATTTGGTTCAACTGTTTTTCTGGAAAATTTAGATAATGGTGAAAAAATTAATTACCAAATAGTAGGAAAAGATGAGGCAGATTTAAAAAAAAAATTAATTTTCTTCCAATCACCTATTGGTAAAGGTCTAATTGGAAAAAATAAGGGTGATTTAGTTGAAATAAAAACTCCTGCAGGAATAAAAAATTTCGAAATTAAGGATGTAAAATATATTTAATTATTAATGATATTTTCTAATTTTGTATCAGAAATTTGAAAATTATTATTTACCCATTCATTTTCTATTAATTTAAGTTTATCACCTAGCTCCTTTCCCTCAGGAACTTTGTACTTTGTCATAAGCATGTCTGCATTTATTGGCATTATAGGTTTTGATTTTGTTTCAAATAATTTGATTAACTCTTCATAAATTTCAAGTTTTTTTTTTGATTTAATAAACTTAAACTTTAAAATATCAGTTACGGCTTGCTTTCCGTTGTAATAAAAAAATTCATTCATACTATTTTCTGTAAATATCTTTTTTTGTATTTTTTCTTTATAAAAATTATGGATCACTTTTATTCGTTTTTGATCTTTTTTGGATAAATTAAATTTATATAAAAAATAGTCGGTATTATCTGTGTCATCAATTATCATTAGAGATAAAAAGAAAATGAAATCTTCGTTCTGTAGAAGCATTTTTTTACTTCTATCTAAATTTGAAAAAATTTTTATATCTTTTAATTCAGGGAAAATAATACTAAATAATTCAAGACTTATTTTATCTTTTGATAATCTTTCGATTGTACTTAACTGAATAATTTTTTTTAATTCATCTAATAGTCTTTCTTTTGATAGTTTTGAAACCCCATCAATATTCATTTTTAATTTTTTAATTATCTCTGTGTCATGAGGGTTTTTTGAGTAATTAATAAAAAATCTTAAATATCGTAGTATTCTAAGGTAATCCTCTTTGATTCTTTGATCTGCATCACCTATAAAATTGACTAACCCGTTTTCTAGATCTTTTTTTCCATTATGAGGGTCAAATAAATTACCATCACCATCTGAATAAATTGAATTAATAGTAAAATCTCTTCTTAAGGAGTCATCTTTCCAATTTGTAGAGAATTTTACTTTCGCATGTCTTCCATCCGTAAATACATCTTGTCTCAAAGAGGTAATTTCAAATTTTTCTCCATTAATTTCAGCAGTAACTGTTCCATGTTCAATTCCTGTTTTATAGTAGTTGATATTTTCTTTTTTTAGAGCTTCACAAACTTGTTCGGGGACCAAATTGGTTGCTAAATCAATATCGTCTACTTTTTCCTTATTTATTATTTTTCTTATACATCCTCCAACATATCTAATTTCACTTTCTGACGTAAAAGAATTGATTGCTTCAAAAATTTTGTTTACTGATGTCTTTTTTGTGAGATCCTTAATATTTTCACTAATGTAACTTAGGTTATTAGATCTTAAAAAAATTATGTCTAAAAAATTTTTCATAATTGGCTGGGGCGCTAGGATTCGAACCTAGGATGCAGGTACCAAAAACCCGTGCCTTACCACTTGGCTACGCCCCAATATAATGTTCGTATAACACAAAAAAAAAAATTTATATAGTTTTTGAAGCTATACACCAGTAATTTCTGTACTTTTTAATCACGCTTTTTTTCGCATGTTCACATCTTTCTTTTGATAGAAAATATGCTGCTATAGCTGATCCAGACCCTGTCATTCGAACAAATATTGGGTTTGATGATTTTTCTAAATCTAATTTTACTCTTTTTAGTTTGGGGTATTTGTTAAAAACTATGGGTTCTAAACTATTTTTCATATTTATTAAATTGTTGTAATTAAACATCTTTTTACTAGGTCTATTAAATTTAGGTTTTTCAAAATTTCTTACTTTAGAAAATATATCTTTCGTAGAACATCCGAAATTAGGTTTTACAATCAAAACATAAATTTTTTTTATTTTGGTAAAATGTTTTATTTTATTTTTTGCGGTTAAAATTGAGTATTTAGTGTTTAGCCCTAAAATTACATCTGATCCTATTAACTTAGCAACCTCACTAGTCTCTTTTTTATTAATCTTAATTATTTTTTTTTTTATGAAATATTTCAAAATAGATGCTGCATTCATTGAGCCTCCCCCTAAACCTGCTTTACTGGGAATTTTTTTGTTTATTTTAATATGAAAATTTTGGTTTTTGATAAGTTTTCTTTTTTCTAAAATCTGTAACAATTTAGAAATTGTATTTTTCTTATCAATATTTTTAGAAAATTTTCCTGTAAATGAAATTTTATGTTTTTTAAATCTAGATTTTTTAATCAATATTGTGTCATACAAATTAATAAAAGCTATGATACTCTCAATTTTATGTAAAAATTTATTTTTGCCTACAATATTTAAAGCAAGATTCAATTTAGCATATGATTTGATTCTAGAAAAAGACATTTAAGAGTTTTGAAGACCATTAATCATTTTGATATTTATTTTTTTGAGCATATCTTCTTCAGCATCCTCCATTTTAAGCACGTTGCTCCAAAAATAACGAGCTTGAATTTTTCTGTCTAATTTCCATAAAATATCCCCATAATGATCATTAACAATTGGATCATCTGGCATTAACTCTACTGCTCTTTTAAGAAATTTTTCAGCTTTAAAAAAATCGTTTATTAAATAATAAGCCCACCCAATTGAGTCGATTATATAAGGATCATTGCTTTCTACTTTATACGCAATTTCAAGCATCTCAATAGCTTGATTAATTTTATAATCTCTTTCAAGCCATGAATAAGCTAAATAATTTAATATATATGCATTGTTGGGAGTTATCTTTAAAGCGTGAAGTAAATCTTTATCTGAGTCTTCATAATTTTTTAATCTCTCATAGCTCCCTCCCCTTCGATAAAGAACATCAGATTTCAAATCAGAATTATCATCTAAATCATCTATGATCATAGTATAGTATTTTATTGCTTCATTATAATTTTTTGAATTTTTATAAAAATTAGCAATATCAAACAAATTCTTTTTATTTGGAGCGTCTAATTTATTAAATTTTGAAACAATATAATTTAAAGATTCTTTTTTACTTTTTTGTTTTTCTATTATCTGAGCCTCTTTTTTTAATCTAAACCAATAATAAAAAGTTGCTTCCTTTTTAAATCTTTTAAGTACTGCTTTTGCTTTTTCATATTCCTCATTTAAAAAGTAGTTTTCAGATACTAATGATAAATTAAACGTAAATTTAGGATTAAGATAACTTGAGAGATTAAGATAAAAGTTTGATGCTTTAAAATCTTTTTGTGAGGAATACAAATTTGAGATTAAAAATAAAAACTCACTAATTAAATCATTATGGTTTCTACATGAAAAAACATCGTTTAATCTTTGCTCATTTTCATTTTCAATCCAACTTTTTCCTTGGGACAATAATAATGTTGTATTAATAAATTCTATCCCTTTAGTGATTTTTTTTGCTTCATCAATTCTATTATTTTCAACCAAATAACTTAGATAAAAATAAATGTATCTTGTAAAATCTGATTCATTATTATTTATTAAATTTGAAAAATATGAGTCTGTTTTAGGATCATCAAGATAGCACCTTAAAAAAGTATCTGAAATAATTGATAAATTACCAAAATTTTTTTTATTATTTAAAATTTTTTTTTCTTTAAATACATGAACATATTGTCTTAAGGTCTCTAAAATTGCCTTGTTAAATCTATCTTGCTGAACAAAATTATTAGCTTCTAATATGTAATCATAAGCTAAATTAAAATCATTATTCTTTAAGCTATCTATTAATAACAATAAATAAGCATCAAAAAAATCAGTATTTTTTTTTCCTTTATTTTGTTTAATTGTATTAATTGCTTGGAAAATTTTATTTTCTAAAACTAAAGAGTTTACATATTTTTTTAAATATGGATCGTGTTGAAGAGTTAATATCTTAGTAGAGCTAAAAAAATTTAAGGCAGATGAATTATCTTCATTACCTGAAGCTACAATTCCAGAAAAATATTTTGATAAATTTTTAGAGTTAAAATTGTCAAAAGTTGTACTTTTAGAATATAAGGGGGTCTGGTAGAATAATAATAAAATTAAAATAAATTTTATTTTTTTAAAAAACATAATTACACATTATGACTAAAAAGATCTTAAATCAAAATGCCAAATTTGTTCAAACATTAATAGATACTATTGAACCTAATTTTAGTTTCAGCAATGAACCTATAAATAGACTTAAAACAATAAAAAATAATGAGAATAATAGTAACAACAATAAAATTAAAAAATTATCTGATCTTAAAGAAAAGATTAATTCAATTGAAAATTGTAATTTAAAAGACAATTCCAAAAATCTTATTTTAGGAGATGGGGATGTTAATGGCGCCATAATGTTAATTGGTGAGGCCCCTGGATCAGCTGAAGATAGCTCAGGCTCTTCGTTTCAGGGAGACGTTGGAACTTTGTTAAATAAAATGTTGATGGCAATTAATATTAAAAAAGAAAAAATATATACTACGTATGCAGTTAACTTTAGACCTCCAGATGATAGAAAGCCCACATCTCAAGAAATAAAACGTTATTCAATATTTTTGAAAGAACATATTTTGATTATTGATCCTCAAATAATAATTTTATTAGGTTCAACTGCTATGGAAGCAGTTATGGCATTAAATAACAAAGTTTCAGATGAAAGAGGTCAATGGAAAGAAATTATTCTTAAAAATAAAACATATCCCTTAATAGTAACTTTTAGCCCTTCATATTTAATTAGATTTCCTGACAAAAAAAAATACTCTTGGGAAGATTTAAAAAAAATTAGACAAAAAATAAAAGATTTAAGTATTAAGATTTAATGAAAATTATTGCGGGAGTTGATGAAGTGGGTCGAGGAAGTTTAATTGGACCAGTTTATGCAGCTGCTGTAATCCTAAAAAAATCAATTAATAGAAAATTATTAAAAGACTCAAAAAGTTTAACTAAAAATAAAAGGGAAATTATAGCACTCCATATTAAAAAAAATTCTGCTTGGGCTATAGGGAAAGCATCAACAAAAGAAATAGAAAAATTAAATATTTTAAATGCTAGTCTTTTAGCAATGAAAAGAGCTATAAAAAAACTAAAAAAAAAACCAACTCTCACTTTAATAGATGGAAATAAATTGCCTGAAATAAAAAATTATAAACTTAAATCAGTAATAAAAGGAGATCAAAAAATACCTTCAATTTCTGCGGCATCAATTATCGCTAAAGTTACACGTGATAAAATGATAACTAAATTAGCAAAAAAATTTAAAGGTTACAAATGGGATCAAAATTATGGATATGGAACGAAACATCACTTAAAAGCCATAAAAAATCTAGGAATTACAAGTCATCATAGAAAAAAGTTTTCACCAATTAATAAAATAAAATAGGTTTCACGTAGAAACACTATATCTTGTTATCTCAAAAATTTTTGATACAAGTCGAATCCAAATAATTCAATCCTAGGTTGACCCAAGAATCTTTTTAGAGTCTAATTTATTTTTACAAATGAATTTTAATTTTAAAAATAAATTAATAAATGGTAACAGCTTAAAGGAATTAAAAAAAATTCCTGATGAATCTTTCGATTTAGTTTTTGCAGATCCACCTTACAATCTTCAATTAAAAAGTGAATTAACAAGGCCTGATAGATCTAAAGTAAATGCAGTAAACGATAAGTGGGATCAATTTGAAAGTTTTAAAAAATATGATGATTTTACTTATGCTTGGCTAAGTGAATGTAAAAGAATTTTAAAAAAAGATGGAGCTATTTGGGTAATTGGAAGTTATCACAACATTTTTAGAGTTGGTGCTACAATTCAAAATTTAGGCTTTTGGATCTTAAATGATGTTATTTGGAATAAAAAAAATCCGATGCCAAATTTTAGAGGAACTCGTTTTACTAATGCTCATGAAACTTTAATTTGGGCCTCTAAATCAGAGAAATCAAAATATACTTTTAACTATCAATCTTTAAAGTGCTTAAATGATGATCTTCAAATGAGATCTAATTGGGATTTGCCTATTTGTAATGGGCCAGAAAGACTGAAGAAGAATGGGAAAAAAGTACATTCAACTCAAAAACCTGAAGCTTTACTTCATAGAATTTTATTAGCAACTTCAAATAAAAATGATTTGGTTTTAGACCCTTTTTTAGGCTCAGGAACAACAGCAACCGTTGCGAAAAAATTAGGTAGAAATTATTATGGTATAGAAAAAGAAAAAACTTATTTTAAAGCTGCTGAACAAAGATTAAAAAATACAGAACCTATTGAAGACAATTACCTAGATACCATTAAAAATAATAGATCTAAGCCAAGGATACCTTTTGGTTCATTGGTAGAATTAGGAATAATTAAGCCAGGAACAACTATTTTTGATAATAAAAAGAAAATAAATGCAAAAATCATGGCTGATGGAAGCATTAAACACGCTCAAACAGAGGGCTCAATTCATAAAGTAGCAGCAACAATTTTGGGTGCTGAAAGCTGTAATGGATGGACTTTTTGGCACTATAATTTGGATGGCACTGTAGTCCCAATCGATCATTTGAGACAAAAATTAATTTCTAAAAATTAATTTCTATACACTTTTCCCAAGTAAGATTCTAAAAACTTTTTGTTTTTAACCAATCTTTTAAGAAAGATGTTTCTAAAAAAAATTATTAAAGGATTAGATAAATGAAAAGCAAACTGATTAAATTTTGATCTGAAATTAACCATTTTTGTTTTGTTAACTCTATTCTTAAAAAAATTACTTTCTGTACTATTTTCGATACTTTTAAATAAATCATAGGCACCTTCTATAGACTGTGACGCGCCCTGAGCAAATGATGGCGGAAAAGCAAAAAAAGCATCACCAATAAAATGAATATTATTATTTTGTAATTTATAGAAATTTTCACTTACATATACAGGAAATATTTTTAATTCTTTTAGATCATCTAAAAAGTTTTTATTTCTTGAGGGAAATTTTTCTAATACTTTTTTGATAAATGAATTATCACTAAATAATGAGTAATTTTTTTGTTCTTCTATTGAGAGTTGGTATTTCATTATGGCTATAAAATTTAAGTCTCCATTTTGATTGACTGGATAAATTACATGATGAAAGTCTGAGCCTAAAAATAAAGCAATATTTTTAATATCAATATTTTTAGGGGATTTATTCAAGATACCTCTAATTGCTAATGTATTATTATATTTGGGTTTTGCCTCATCTTTAGACATAAGACTTTTACTTTTTGAAAAAACTCCGTCAGAAATAATTAAATAATCACATTCTTTTACTTCAGCATTTTCGAAAGAAAGTTTAATTTTTTCGTCTTTTTGGTCTATTTTTGAAATGTTACAGCCAGTCCTTATGAAGCCTTCCAAATCTGTTTTTAAAAAATTTATTAAAGATGATCTTTTTAAAGTGGTATACTTACAATCTTCTGAATTAAATTCTGTGATATCTAACTCACATATTTTATCTAAACTTTTATCAGAATAAAAATTGATTTTTTCTGGAGTAAATTTTTCATTATTATCTAATTTTTCAAATCCAATTTTATTTAAAAGTTTGATACTGTTAACTGATAATTGTACACCAAAACCCTCATCTAAATTAATTGAGGTATTTTTTTCATAGATTGTAATTTGATAATTAGGATTTTTTTTGAATAAATTAGTAATGAATAATCCTGAAATTCCAGCACCTATGATCGCTATTTTTTTCATTAATTTCTCATTAAATATTTCACAATTTTTTTTGTAAATGATGGTAGCATGTAATTATCTAATTTTTTTTCATTTATCCAATAAGGTGATTGAAATTTTCTGGTATTTTTCAAATATTTAATTTTTATATTCATGTTCATATTTGACATTTTAAAGTTTAAATTTTCATCAAAATTTTTTGGTTTTGATAACTCTTCCATTGGAAAGATTGTCAAATTTTTTAAAAAATTAAACTTAGTATTTTTAATCAGTAAATATCTTTGATTTTTTTTATAAACTTTTAAAAGAAAGTACTTGTTTATGTTTTTTTTATTTTTTTTTGTTAAATCAAAATCTTTTTTAAGTAACGACTTACACTTCTTTGAAATAGGACATCGATGACATAAAGGATTGGTTGGTTTACAAATTAATGCTCCTAATTCCATCAAAGCTTGAGCATAATCACTGGGTCTTGATGACGTTCCAAATATTGATTTTTTTTTTATAAGATTATCTTTTTGAATATCTCTATCTTTTTTTAAATACAAATATCGCTTTAGAACTCTTTCTATATTTCCATCCAATGGAATGTAAGGTTTATCAAATGCAATTGATAAAATTGCACTTGCAGTATAGTTTCCTATCCCAGGAAGCGATATCAAATTTTCAAAATTATCAGGCAACTTTCCATTAAAGTTTTTAATAATTTTTTGTGCAGTTTTTTTTAGATTTCTAACTCTAGAATAATATCCAAGTCCTTCCCATAATTTTATTAATTTTTTGTTCTGGACCTTTGAAAGAGCTTTTAAATTTGGGATATCTTTTATAAATCGATTAAAATAAGGAATAACTGTTGCAACCTGTGTTTGTTGTAACATAAATTCACTTACTAACGTGTAATACTGTCTTTTTTGAAAAGAAACATTTTTTCGCCACGGTAATGATCTTTTATTTAAATCGTACCATTTAAGAATTTTTTTTGTTACTAATTGATCTTTCATATGCAATTTAAAAAATATACTAAGCAGAGAAACGGAAGCATTCAAGGATTAAGATCCTTCAAAGACACTTTGCCAAAAAATATCAAAAAGTTTATAAGTAAAAAAGGTCAAATTTATTCTGAAACTTTAAATAATTGGAAGCATATTGTAGGAGAAAATTTATTTAAAGTCTGCTATCCAAAATCGTATAAAAAATTTAATAAGTTTGGTGTTAACACTTTAACAGTAATGGTAAGAAGGGGTAATGAGGTTGATTTAGAATATTCAAAAAAAGAGATCATTACTAGAATGAACACTTTTTTTGGAGATCAAGTAGTTGAGAATATTAAATTAACTAGTTTTTATGATGAGAGAAAAATTGTAATGGAAAAAAGTGATTCAAATTTAAATGTGACAAATTATAAATTTAAGGACAAAATTAGTAATATTAAAAATGAAAAAATTAAAAAATCTTTACTAGAATTAACGAAAGTTTTTAAAGAAAAATGAAAAAAATTATAATTACTCTTATTTTATATTTTGTAACTACAATAAGTACTAGTGCAGAAACTAAACGGATAGTATCAGGAAATATAAATGCAAAAATTACCATAATTGCATATGAGTCTTTAACTTGCAGTCATTGTGCTGATTTTCATAAGGATGTTTATCCTCGACTAAAAAAAGATTATATTGATACTGGATTAGCTAAAATAGAGTTTAGACATTTTCCTCTCGATATTGCTGCTTTTAATGCTTCAAAAATTTCTCAATGCAATCAAGGTCATAGTTTAAAAATTTTAGAGAGTTTATATTCTAATCAACAAGTCTGGGTGAAAGGAAGCACAATAGAGGAAGTAAATGATAATCTTAAAAAATTTATTGAAAAAGAAGGTTTTAATATTGACTTTGAAAAATGCATTAATAATCAAGAAATTGAAGATTTTGTTTTAAATGATCGAATCGAAGGAACAAAAAAATTTAAAGTAAATGCTACTCCTACGATAATTATCAACAATAAAAAGTTTGAAAAATCTCTAAATTATAAAAATTTAAAAAAATCTCTAGAAAAACTGATATAAGTTAATTCATGGAGTTTAAAAAAATCCAATTAAATGGGTTTAAATCTTTTGCTGATAAAACCAACTTTTTAATTGAAGACGGTTTAACAGGAATTGTTGGCCCCAATGGTTGTGGTAAATCTAATATTGTAGAGTCTCTAAGATGGGTTATGGGAGAAACGTCTGCCAAAAGCATGAGAGGTTCAGGTATGGAAGATGTAATATTTTCTGGTACCTCAAACAAAACATCAAAAAACATTGCTGAGGTTTCAGTCACTGTGGCAAATGAAAATAATGAAGGTCCTGTTCAGTTTAGAGACTTAGATGAAATAAGTGTTAGAAGAAAAATTGAAAAAGATAAAGGGTCTAAATTCTATATAAATAATAAAGAGGTAAGAGCAAGAGATGCACAGATGTTTTTTGCTGATTTATCAACCGGCGCACACTCACCCTCTATGATCAGCCAAGGACGTATAGGTGCTTTAGTAACTGCAAAACCAACAGATAGAAGAGCTATTTTAGAGGAGGCTGCAGGAATATCTGGTTTACATGTTAGAAGACATGAGGCGGAACTGAGATTAAGTGCTGCTGAAAATAATTTAAAAAGAGCTGATGAGCTTAGAAGACAACAAGAAAAACAACTAGCTAATCTTCAAAAACAAGCTGAAGAGGCTACTAAATATAAAAATATGTCTGATGAGATTAAAAAGATAGAGGCAGGTTTATATTATTTAAAATTATTAGAAATTGACAAAGAAATTAAAATTGAAAATGAAATTAATACTGAAGCAGAAGGAGAAGTGAGCGGTTTTAATGAAAAAATTTCAAAGATTGAAAACTTTATAAAAACTCAAACTGAAAAAGTAAATCCTTTAAGAGAAAAAAACATAGAAAATCTCTCAAAAATACAAAGGCTTAATTTGGAATTGCAGGGACTTGATGAAGAAAATACAAGAATTCAAGATGAAATAGAAAATATAAAAAAGTCTCTTAGAACATTCGATGAAGATATCAATAGAGAAAAGGGAATTGTCATTGATGCAAATTCAAATGAAAAAAGACTTAAAGAGGAAAAAAGTGAACTTATTGAAATTGACTCTAAATATTATGATACTGAAAAAAAATCTAATGAGGATTTAGATAATTCAAAAAATAAATTAAGAAAAGAAATTGATAAAGTTAAGGAATTAATTAAATTGCAAAAAAATAGTGAAGCAATAGTTGTTTTAGAAAACTGTCAATTAATTATCGAGGAATATGCGGATAGTTATAGTAAAAACCAAAATATAAAAAAAGATTCTGTAAAAAGAAACGAGAGAATAAGCATTATAGATAAGGAAATTGAGAGTTGGAAAAATTTATTATCAAATTCTGAAAAAATGGTTTCTGAGCTTACCGACAGAAAAAATAGATTGAATTTGCAGTTGGAAAAATTAGATAATCAACCAAAATTACAAGCTGAAAAGAAAGGTCAAATTTCGGAAGGTCTAAGGATTTCTGAAAAAGAAAAAGAAGATAATGAGTCTATAATTCATTCTACAGATGAAAAAATAGATACTCTACGAGCACAACTAAATGAGGTTCAAGAACAATCTATTCAAATTCGAGAAAGAAAAGCAAGTTCTGGAGCAACAATTGAAGGTCTCCAAAAAAGAAAAAGCGATTTGATTGATAGAATAACTTCTGAACTAAATTTAACTGAGGAAAATATTTTAGAGAATTCGAATCTGTATGGAGCCGAAGATCTTCCTGATGCTGTTAATCAAGAGGATTTACTTGATAAAAAAAGACAGGAAAGAGAGAAATTAGGATCAGTTAATTTAAAAGCTGATGAAGAAACCAACAAATATGAGTCTGAAATTAAAAAGATGGAACAAGATCGTGCCGATCTGGTGAGTGCAATTGTTAAACTTAAAGATAGTATTAAAGAATTAAACCAAAAAGGTAGAGAGCGATTAATTGAAGCTTTTGAAAAAGTAAATAGAAAATTCAATGAAGTTTATACAAAACTCTTTAATGGTGGAAATGCTAAGTTAGAATTAGTTGATTCCGAAGACCCACTTGAAGCTGGTTTAGAAATGTTAGTAAGTCCTCCTGGAAAAAGACTTCAATCGATAACTTTGTTGTCTGGTGGTGAACAAGCTCTAACAGCACTATCACTAATTTTTGCTGTTTTTTTAACAAATCCTTCACCAATTTGTGTGCTAGATGAAGTAGATGCTCCACTAGATGATGCCAATGTCACAAGATTCTGTAGCTTGCTCGAAGAACTTATAAAAATTACAAATACAAAATTTATTATTGTAACCCACCATGCTTTAACCATGTCTAAAATGAACAGACTGTATGGTGTTACAATGCCCGAAAAAGGTATTAGCCAATTAGTTGCTGTTGATTTACAAAAAGCAGAAAGTATGGTTGCCTAAATAAATAAACAAAATGTCTAAAGATCCGTTTAAAACTCGCTTAGAGATTGCAAAAAAGAAGGTTTCTAGGAGAAATTTAGAGGACAAGAAACGTAATCCGTCTTCAATTGGCACTGCTTTTAAGCTGAGTACTGAATTAGTGTCAGCAGTAGCAGTAGGGACAATTATTGGGTTTATTTTAGACAAGACCTTTGGTACTAAACCATGGTTAATTTTAATATTTTTTTTTGTAGGTGTGATTGCTGGAATAACAAATGTAGTCAAATCTGCTAAAAATATGCAAAAATAGATAAAAACTTATGGCAGCAAATCCAATGACACAATTCGAAGTTTATAGAATTGGTCCAGAAATTAAAATAGGTACATTTGACATTTCTTTTACCAATGCAAGTTTATTTATGGCTATTAGCTCTTTAGCAATTTTGATAATTTTCAATTTGGGTTCAAAAAAAAATTCGATATTGCCAAATAAAATTCAGCTGTTAGCTGAACTTAGCTACTCTTTTGTTTCTAAAATGATTAGTGACACCGCGGGTTCAAAAGCAAAACCATATTTTTCATTTATTTTTTCATTATTTATGTTTGTACTTTTCTGTAATATGTTTGGCATGATCCCATACACTTTCACTGTTACAAGCCATATAATAGTAACTTTTGTACTAGCTTCATTTATTTTTATTGGGGTAACAGTAATTGGATTTATAAAGCATGGCTTTGGTTACTTAAAATTGTTTGTTCCTAGTGGAGTGCCAGTTATACTGCTCCCTTTAATAGTGGTTATAGAAATTATATCGTATTTAAGTCGACCAATTAGTTTATCTGTAAGACTGTTTGCAAATATGATGGCCGGACATACTATGATGAAAGTTTTCGGAGGCTTTGTAATAAGCCTCGGAATTGTCGGTGGATGGCTTCCACTGAGTTTTTCGGTTGCTTTAACAGGTTTGGAGATCTTAGTTGCTTTTCTTCAAGCATATGTTTTTGCAATCTTAACCTGCATCTATTTAAATGATGCATTAAACTTACACCATTAAACAACATAGGAGGATATAATGGAATTAGAAGCAGCAAAAATGATCGGAGCAGGTTTAGCAGCAATAGCTCTAGCTGGTGCCGGAGTGGGAATTGGAATAATTTTTGGAAATTATTTGTCTGGAGCGATGAGAAATCCATCTGCAGCACAAAAACAATTTCCTAATTTGCTTTTAGGTTTTGCTTTAGCAGAAGCAACAGGATTATTTGGATTGGTAGTAGCGTTAATTATTCTATTTGCATTTTAAATTTAATGATTAAAAAAATTTTTTTTCAGTCGATTTTTTTTAATTTCTTTTTTTTTAAAGAAGTTTTTGCTGCTGAAAGTGGAGGTATGCCTCAATTAAACCCTGAATTTTGGATTTCACAAATATTCTGGCTTACACTAACTTTTGGAATTCTTTATATAGTTTTATCAAAACTTATATTACCTAAAATAAGTGCTAATTTAGAGTTAAGAAAATCTCAAATACAAGATAATATTGAGGCCGCAGAAAAACAGAGGAAAGATAGCGAGTCTAAACTTAAAGAATACGATGATATTATTTTTAAAAGTAAGTTAGAGGCAAAAAATATTTTTAAAGACTCAAGAGAAAAAGTAATTAAGGATATAAATAATAAAAAAGAAACCCTGGAAAATCAAATTAACGAGGAAATTAAAAAAGCGGAAAAAGAAATCGAAGTAGTCAAGAAAAGTGCTCCAGAAAAAATTAACAAAATTGCAATTGAAGCGTCTTCAGAGCTAGTGAAAAAACTGATTGGAGCTGAGATAAATAATAGTAGTATTTCTGCAATAGTAGATGATTTATCAAAAAAAAATGGAGATAAGTATTATGGTAATTGATTCTACTTTTTGGGTAGCAGTTTCTTTCGTTATTTTTTTTGGAGCACTTGTATATTTAAAGGTCCCCCAAAAAGTAAATGAAATTCTAAATAAATTAATATCTGATATAAAAAATGAAATTAATGAAAGTGAAAAATTAAGAACTGAAGCTAAAACATTATTAGATAAAGCTCAAAAAAAATTAGATACTGCTCAAAATGTGAGTGATGAAATTTTAGAACAAGCTAAAAGAGACAGCGATAAAATGGTAATTGAGCTTAATGATAAGTTCCATAAAACTTCTGAAATCAAAAAAAATCTTGCTGAAAATAAAATAAGTCAAATGAAAGAAGCAGCTATTAAAGAAATTAAGGATACTTCAATTAAAATTGCTGTGGATTCTGTTAAAAAAATTATCACTACTTCTGTTGATAAGTCTAAACTTGATGCGCTATTCCAAAAAAATTTAGATGAAACTAAAGAAGAGTTAAAAAAAATTAACTCATAATAACCTTACAATTCTTTAAAAAAACTATAAATTATAACAATGAATTCCGTTGTAATAGGTTCTGGGTTTGGAGGCATAGCTGCTGCACTTCGTCTAAAAGCTAAAGGCCGCAATGTTACTTTAATTGAAAAACATCCTGACCTTGGAGGGAGAGCAAGGGTATTTAAAAAAAATGGATTTATCTATGATGGTGGCCCAACAGTTATTACAGCACCATACCTAATAAATGAATTATTTGAATTATTTGAAAAAGATCCAAAAAATTATATTAAATTATCTCCGCTTAAGGTTTGGTATCAATTTGTTTTTGAGGATAATTCTAAATTTAACTATTCAGGTAATGAAAACGAGATGAAAAGTCAAATTGCAGAAATGAGTAAAGATGATGTTATAGGTTATGAAAAATTAGTTAACTTTACGAAAAAAATTTTTGACAAAGGGTTTACAGAACTAGCCGATGTTCCATTTGATAAACCTTTAGTCATGATGCAACAACTACCAGCTCTATTGAAACTTAAAAGTTATAAATCAGTTTATTCGTTAGTTTCGTCTTATATAAAAAATGAAAAATTAAGAAGAATGTTAAGTATGCATCCACTTTTAGTTGGAGGAAATCCTTTTACTACAACCTCTATCTATGGACTTATCTTATATTTAGAAAAAAAATGGGGCATCCATTATTCAATGGGTGGAACAGGAAATATTATAAAGGGATTTGAAAAGTTGATGAATGAAGTTGGCATAGAAATAATTAAAGGTCATGAAGTTAAAAAAATTATTTCTAATGGTAATAAAATAACTGGTATTCAATTAGATAATCAAACTCATATTGAAACTAATAATGTTATTTGTAACGCAGATCCGCCTGCTGTTTATGAAAAAATGTTAAATGGAAATTCTAATAATTCCCTTATGTTTAAGTGGAAAAAAAATAGAATGGAATATTCAATGGGTTTATTTGTTTATTATTTCGGTACAAAAAAAAAGTATGAAAATATAGAACACCATACTATTAAGTTTGGAAATAAATACAAAGAACATCTTGATGACATATTTAATAATAAAAAATTAAATAATGATATTAGTTACTACCTTCATAGACCGTCTGCTACTGATAAATCTATGGCTCCAGAAGGGCAAGATTGTTTTTATGTTCTAGTTCCAGTTCCAAATAACCAATCAAAAATTGATTGGTCTATTGAAGGAGAGAAAATGAAAGATTTGGTAATTGATAAAATGGAAAAGGATTTAATGCCAAATTTAAGAAAAAATATTATTGAAGATTTTTATTTAACGCCTGATTACTTTGAAAAAGATTTAAATACAAAATACGGCTCTGGTTTTTCAATCCAGCCAAAATTTTCTCAATCAGCTTATTTTAGATTTCATAATAAGTCAGAGATATATGATGGACTTTATTTTGTAGGAGCAGGTACTCATCCAGGAGCTGGCGTACCTGGGGTACTTTCTTCAGCAAAAGTATTAGATAAAATTTTATAATGTCTTATAAAAGTTACTTATCTGTTTATGCCAAATCGTTCAGTTGGGCTGGTTTTTTTTTACCCAAAAAAACGTTAGAAAAATGTTCTGCTTTGTATGATTTTTGTAGAGTCGCAGACAACATTGCAGATGATAATGAAAATATAGAAAATAAAGAAAAAAAATTTAATCATTTTGAAAATAATTTTAATCAAAAAAACTTTAATGATCCTATTATCAAAAATATGTGGGATCTCATTGAAGAATTCAATATATCCTTGAAAATTGTTCAAGATTTACTGATGGGAATAAAATCAGACATTAAAGATAAAGTTAAATTAGATACAAAGAAAGATCTGTTGGTTTACTCGTACAGAGTAGCTGGAACTGTTGGATTGATGATGGCAAAAATTTTAAAAGTTAATAAAAAAAGTTCACTCAAGTCAGCAATCGATCTAGGAATTGCGATGCAACTTACTAATATATCGAGAGATGTAATTGAAGATTCTGAAAATAATCGTTTTTATATAAATGAAAACTTTGAAGAAATTTTGTCAACTATTAATCTTGCTGATACTTTTTATGAAAATTCATTTTATTCAATTAAGGATATACCTATTAGTTTCCGTTTTTCTATTCTGGTAGCTAGAAGAGTTTATAGAAAAATAGGATATAAAATAAAAAATAAAAAAACTTTAGAAAATTATCTAAATTCAGGAAAGATATATGTTTCGAATGTTGAAAAAGTCTTTGAGACTTTTTTATCAATTTTTGACTTAATTAGACTATCGTTCAGTCATAAATTAGATGATCAAATACAACATGATCATAATTTGATAAATCAGGAAATAAATTTAAATGAAAGAATTTGATTATATAATTGTTGGTGGTGGTTGTGCAGGATTATCACTTGCGTATGAACTTGAGATCAATGAAAAATTAAAAAATAAAACTTTAGCTATTATTGAGCCAAGAGCAGAATATAAAAAAGACAAAACCTGGTCTTTTTGGAAAGTAGCAGCGCATAATTTTGATGATTGTGTTAAAAAAAATTGGAAAAATTTTTCTATTAATATACCAAAAAAAACTAATCATTTAGAATGTAACATTTATCCATACCAAAGTATTGATAGTGGGCTGTTCTATAAAAAAGTTAACAGTAAATTAAAAGAAAATAATAATATTTCTTTCTTTAAAGATATAAGCGAAATTAGTTCAAAAAATTCTTTTGTTTTTAATAGTGTTCCATCAATTAAAAAGGATCATCGTAACCTTTGGCAACATTTTTGTGGTGTAGAAGTTGAAACTAAAAATGATTTCTTTGACGATGAAATTTTTAATCTTATGGATTTTGATTGTGATCAAAGAGAGAGTGTGCATTTTTTTTATACTCTACCCTATTCAAAGACTACAGCTTTAATTGAAACTACATGGTTATCAAAAATGAATGATGAATCTCAAAAAGATTATGACACACAAATTAAAGATTATGTTGAAAATCACCTAAATTTAAAAGATTACAAAATAATTTATAAAGAAGAAGGTGCAATACCTCTATTCTACCCAACAAATGAAAAAGTTAGAAACAAAATAAATATTGGAACTGCAGGAGGTATGACGAGATTAAGTACGGGTTACACTTTTCTAAATATTCAAGAACACAGTAGATATATAAGAGAGAATATCGAGAATATTGCTCATGCTAAAAAATATAAAATCAGTAATAAGTATCAATTTTTAGATGAGATATTTCTAAGAGTTCTTGAAAAACACCCAGAAAAAATGCCTGAAATATTTTTTAAAATGTTTAAGGCTTCTCCAAAGACTGTTATAAAATTTTTGTCTAATAAAAGTAATTTTTTTGAAGATTTATCAATTATTTTTAGAATGCCAAAGTTGACTTTTATTAAGGCTTTATTTTATTAATTTAGTTTAAAAATGAAAAATCAATTAAAAAAAATAAATTTTAATCATTCTTTCATTTTTTTTTTATTTTGTAATATTTTTTCTTTAATAATTTTAAAATTTGAGAATTTAGTATTTTCACCATTATTCTGTTTGCTTTTAATTTTAAGTATTGGGGTCTCTCATGGTTCACTTGATCATATAAAAGGGGGGAAACTTTTGAAAATTTTTGAAATAAAAAATATGTATATTTTTTATTTGATATATATTTTTATTGCTTCAACTGTAATAGTCTCATGGACAATCATACCATCAGTTTCATTAATAATTTTTCTAATAGTTGCTTCATTTCACTTTGGCAAAGAAGATACACAGTTTTTAATAGCTGAAAATTCATATTATAACCAATTATTATTTTTCTTGAAAGGTTTGCTCATAATTTTAGCACCTATGTTTTTTCATTTTGAAGAAACAATATCTATATTCAAATTATTACTTATTGATAACGAGTCTTTTTATAGAATTTTAGATTTTATTGAAATGAATAACCTTATACTTTTTGGTATTTTTTTAAGTACATTATCCAGTATTTTATTATTTACCAAAGAATTTGAATTAAAAAAGTTTACTATTTTTTTAGATTATTTTTCAATTTTAATTATAAATTATTATTTGTCACCTCTGATTGCATTTACAATTTATTTTTGTTTTTTACATTCTACTAGACACGGTATTACTTTGATGCATGAATTAGATGAGAATGATTTAAAGAATGGGCTAAAAATTTTCATAAAAAAAGCTCTGCCCTTAACCATTCTTACTGCTACCTTTTGTTTACTTGGGCTTTATTTATTAAATAATTCATACAATTTCGATAGTTCAATTCTAAAAGTTATATTTATAGGTTTGGCGTCTTTAACCTTTCCACATATATTGCTTGAGTATTTAATAGAAAAAAATGAAAAATAAAGAATTGAAAATATTATTGTCTGCTCCTAGAGGCTTTTGTGCTGGTGTAGAAAGAGCTATAGAGATTGTTGAAAAATCAATTAAGAAATATGGTGCTCCAGTATATGTTCGTCATGAAATAGTCCACAATAAATATGTCGTAGATGATTTAAAAAATAAAGGAGCTATCTTTATTGAAGAACTAGAGGAGATAGAAGATAAAACTAGACCAGTTATTTTTTCAGCACATGGTGTTCCAAAAAAAATTCCGGAGGATGCTAAAAACTACAATATGACTTATGTTGATGCTACATGCCCATTGGTATCAAAAGTACATAGAGAAGCTGAAAATCTAAATAAAGCTGGATATCATTTAATTTTAATAGGACATCAAAATCACCCTGAAGTAATTGGTACTATGGGACAATTACCTATAGGATCAATTGATCTTATTCAAAACGAAGAAGAAGCTAAAAAATATAAAATTCAAAATAACAAAAAAATTTCTTATGTTACTCAAACAACATTATCAGTTGATGATACAAAAGATATAATCCAGATATTGAAAAATAGATTTCCAGATATAAAGGAACCTTTGAAGGAGGATATTTGTTATGCTACTACAAACAGGCAAATGGCGGTTAAAAATATTGCCAAAAAATGTGATCTATTTTTTGTGATAGGTAGTAGAAATTCATCTAATTCAGTAAGATTAGTAGAAGTTGCTAAAAAATCTGGTTGCTCTAATTCGATATTAATTCATTCACAAAGTGAAATCCCATTTGATTTAATCAAAAACGCAAATACAATTGGTGTTTCTTCTGGCGCTTCTGCTCCTGAAATTCTAGTCGATAATTTTATCAATGAGTTAAAAAATAGATTTATAGTCAGTATAGATGAAGTGGAAATCATTAAAGAAAACGTTGTTTTCAAAGCTCCAAAAAAATTAAATTAAAATGGCTGTTTATACAAAAATAAATAAAAAAGACATTTCTTATATCAATAAAAAATTTGAGATAGAAAAAATTATAAGCTTTAAAGGTATCAAACAAGGAATTGAAAATACTAACTATTTATTAAAATCAAAAAATAAAAAATTTATACTTACAATCTTCGAAAAAAGAGTCTCTCAAAATGAAATACCTTTTTTTATGAAGTTAATGGATCAATTAAATAATTCAAAAATAAATTGCCCAAAACCTCAAAAAAATAAAAATGGAAACTACCTGGTCAAAATAAGAAAAAAGTCAGCTTGTGTTGTTTCCTTTTTAGAGGGAAAAGATAAAAAATTACTTAATTTAAAAAATTGTCACGAAATAGGTAAAATGATTGCTGGAATGCATTTATCCACAAAAAAAATAAATCTTTCTAGGAAAAACTCTATGGGTATTAAATATCTAAATCCGTTACTTAACAGTATTAAATTTAAATCAAAAAAATTTACTAATATAGAAAAATTTCTAAAGATAAATTTTAAAGATATAAAAATGAAGTGGCCGAAAAAATTGCCTAGTGGGATAATTCATGGAGATTTATTTATAGATAATATTTTTTTTAAAAAAGGTAAATTATCAGGAGTAATTGATTTTTACTTTGCTGCAAACGACTATTTTATGTATGAAATTGCTATTTGTGTTAATGCACTATGTTTTGACAAAAGAGCCTCTAAATTTTTCTTAAATAAAAAAAAGGTAAGAAATTTAATTAAAGGATATGAAAGTGTAAAAAAAGTTTCAACTGCAGAAAAAAAATCATTAAATATTTTATGTCGTGGTGCAGCAATGAGATATTTTCTAACTAGACTTTTTGACTATTCAAATACACCTAAATCAGCGCTCATTAAAATAAAGGATCCAAGAGAGTATTATCAAAAACTCTTAATACACAATAATTTAAAAACTTATAAAGATTATTTAAGATAATGATTAAGATATACACTGACGGTTCATGTATTGGAAATCCTGGTAAAGGTGGTTGGGCGGCAATTATATTAAGTGATGGAAAAAAAACTGAAATAAAAGGAAGTGAAAAAAATACCACAAATAATCAAATGGAGTTATTAGCACCTATACAAGCTCTTAAAAAAATTCCAAAAGGCAACAAAGTTGAAATTTTTACAGACTCTAAATATGTAAAGTCTGGAATAACAGAATGGATACATAACTGGAAAAAAAATGGATGGAAAACTGCAAACAAAAAAGAGGTAAGCAATAAAGAACTTTGGACAGAATTAGATCTACTAAATAATGAATTTGAAGTAAGTTGGAATTGGGTAAAAGCACATTCAACTGATGAGTTAAATAATGAAGTAGATTTACTTGCTAGAAATGCTGCCAACTTTTAGTTGGGCACCTAACAATAGAACGCCCTTTAACTGACGGGAACCGTAAATTCAATTCAGATATCTAATGGGGAACAGCGCGAAGTTTTATACGAAGTTTTTGAAAAAGTGTAATATTCTGTATATTATTAATTAAGGGACAAAAAATTATGAATAAAATTATGCTACTGAATGCACTTATTAAGGATGAAAGTAAGATTAATAAAAATCTTTATTCTGCTGGGCCTTATTGGAATTATAAAAACACTAGAGCAATTTTAGAAATTAAAAAAAAAGGTTTAAATGATTTTAGAGGTTTGACTGCTGGAATCGGAACTTCATTTGCTGATAATCTTGTTTTAGATATAAGAAATGAATTTAATATTAAAGGGAGAATTATTGGTAAATTTTTTTCTTTACCTTTAGTAAGAAGAATTTTTGAAGGACAGCTTAAAATAACAAAAGATTACATTCATTCTTTTTTAAAATATCAATCGCTTACTTATGAAACAAGTAAAAATGTTTTGAACTTATTAAGTAAATACAAATTTGAAAATACAACAAATTTTGGATGTATTCAAAAATTTGATTATCTAGATAAAAATTACTCATGTCATTACTTAAAAATGGCAGATAGAATTGATAAGCTTTCAAATTCTTTTGATTTTAAAAATATAAAAAGTTTTTTTGAAATCGGTGGTGGATTTGGTGCTAATATACATTTTTTAATTACAAATTTTCCTAATATCAAAAAAATTCTCTACCTTGACACTGTCCCAAATATATATATTGGAACGGAATATTTAAGAAATATTTATAAAGAAAAAGTTAAAGATTATATTGAATTAAAGAAATTGGATAAAATTTGCTTTACCAAAAATGATGATTTAGAAATTTTATGTATTCCCCCTTGGCTTATAGAGAAAGTTGAGGTTGAAATAGATCATTTCCATAATGCTGCAAGTTTTGTTGAAATGCCTAAGCATGTGATAAAAAATTATTTAAAATATATTAGAAAATTTGACACTAAGGAGATATCTTTAATTTCTTATGGAAATTTTGATATTGAAACAACATTTGATCCTGAAGAATTAAATGCTTTTTTTGATAATAAACTAAATGTGTCTTGGAAGAATTTTTTAATTGAAAAGTATAATAAAAAATTCATTTACATGGTATCACAGTAAGGAATAAATCTACTCAAAATTTAAAAGTGAATACAAAGAAATGGCCGAAAGACTACACACTTATATGCACACATTCAAAAAGTGTTTTGTTCTATTGTAAATTTAATTGGGACGGACATCAGAACTGCCCTACCTATATTAAATTAGTTAATAAATTCTCTGCTGAAGTTAAGCCACATTCCTTAGTTTCTTTTTCAACGTGAATATTAATAATTGTGAAGTTTTCAATAACCATTAAATAACGATTTGATCTAATTCCCATTCCTTTTGCATTCCGATCAACTTCTGCACCAATTGCTTTTGTGAACAACAAATACGGATCGGATAACATTTTTATTTTATTTTCTGTATTATTAATCTCTCCCCAACCATTCATTACATAAGGATCATTTACTGATAAACAAAATATGTTTTCTATTCCTTTAGCTTTGATTTTATCTGCGTTTGCAACAAAACCTGGTAAGTGAAGTTTTGAACAAGTTGATGTAAATGCTCCTGGCAAACCAAACAAAACATTTTTTCCATCACCTATTATTTCTCTTAATTTGCTTTTTTGTGGTTCTCCATCAACAAGGTGAAAAATCTCTGTATCTGGTATTTGATCTTTTATTTTAAGCTTCATATTGAATTCATTACATATTTTTTAACTTTTTCAATATCATTTGAAAGAAGTTCAAATTTTTCTTTTCTGTCATAAACATATTTAAGACTATCTGGTAAATTTTCAGTTTTTGAGATTGCATCTTCTATTGCTTTTGGAAATTTGCAGGGGTGCGCAGTTGATAATACAATACAATTTTTTTCCAATCCTAATTTTCTCACAGCACCAATGCCCACAGCAGTATGTGGATCAACTACCATCTGATACTCATCATTAATTGTCTTTATCATTTCTACAGTCTCGTTTTCATCAAGCATCTCAGATAAAAAATTCTTTTTAATTTTATCTAAATCACTTTTATCAATTTTATAAGTATTATTTCTTATTTCAGCCATTACATCTTTTGTAACTTCCGAATTACTATCTTTTATGTCATATAGAAGTCTTTCGAAATTACTGGCTATTTGTATATCCATGCTTGGAGTATTTGTTTCCTCCACTTTTTTTTGAGTATAGTCGCCACCCAATATTGCTCTGTGAAGTATGTCATTTTTATTTGTAGCCACAATTAGTTTATCAATTGGAAGACCTAGTTTTTTTGCTAAGTAACCAGCATAAATGTCACCAAAGTTACCTGTTGGAACAGAAAAAGATAAAGGTTGACCATTTTCAATTTTGAAATAAGCGTAAAAATAATACACCGATTGAGCAATAATTCTTGCCCAATTAATTGAATTTACACCTGACATATTAATTGCTTTAGAAAATTTTTCGTCGTTGAACATTGCTTTTACTAAATTTTGACAATCATCAAAATTACCTTCAACTGCAATATTAAATACGTTACTCTCTTCATGTATTGTCATTAGTCTTCTTTGTACTGGTGAAATTTTATTATTTGGGTGCAATACAAAAACATTTAAATTGCTTTTTCCTTTTAAAGCATCTATCGCAGCTGCTCCAGTGTCACCTGAAGTTGCTACTATTATATTAATTTTTTTTTTATCACGTCCTAAATGATATTGATAAAAATTACCTATTAGTTGCATAGCAATATCTTTAAAAGCAAGTGTTGGGCCATGAAATAGTTCTAAAACTTTTAGATCTCCTAGGTCAGAGATTTTTACAACATCATTAGATCTAAAATTTGAGTACGATTTTGAAATTATCGAGATTAGGTCATCTTTAGACATAAAATCTCCTATAAACGGATAAATTATTTCAGCAGCTAAATCATTGTAACTGAGGTTTTTTAGATTATTTAATTCATCTTTTTTAAATTGTTTAATTAATTTTGGAACAAAAAGACCTCCATCATCTGCCAAACCTTTAAGGAAAACATCTTTAAAAGTAAAATTTTTCTGATTATTTCTTGTACTAATATAATTCATTTAATAATTCTTTTTTCTAAAATATAAATATAACAAAAGAATTGAAATCGCTAATGAAAACCAAGTAAGAGCATATTTTTGATGATTATTAGAAATATTAGCAGTAATTTTTTTTGGTTTAGGAACTTGATAATTTCCATTTAAATAAATTATATATTTGGAGAATTCTTTTCCTGTAAATTTTAATATGTCCTCTCTATTTAAACTAAACCAATAATTTTCCTCTAAATCATTATCTGGTTTAAAAATATTCTTTCTTCCTTGTAATTTTAAAGTTCCAATTATATCATTTTCATCAAATACATTAATCTCTTGAGAGTTTTTTTTTTCAAAAGGTATCCAACCTCTATTAATCAAATAATTAATATCATTAATTAAAATTGGATTTATAACTTCAAAGCCTGGTTTTCCAGCATCATTTAGATTATATAAATAAATTTGTTTCTCTAAATCTATTGACCCTGATGTTTTTATTTTAAGGTAATTTTCTAAGTTAGAGTTTGTTAATTCAACAGGTGGATTTTTTAAGGAATTTTCAATTTCTAATATTAAATTATTCTTCCAATTTAAACGAATGATTTGCCATGAGCCTAAGGCAACAAAAACTAAAACAAAAAAAATTGTAAATACTGAAAATAAAAACTTATGTTTCAAAGAATATAAATTAACTTCCCCAAATATAGATTGCAGCGAACAAAAATAACCACACTACGTCAACAAAATGCCAATACCAAGCTGCAGCTTCAAATCCAAAATGGTGATCTTTATTAAAATGACCTCTCTTACCTCTAAACAAGCATACGGCTAAAAATATAGTTCCAACAAGCACATGGAAACCATGAAATCCTGTTGCCATGTAAAATACTGATCCGTAAATATGATCTGAAAAAGAAAATGATGCATGCTGATACTCATATATTTGTAAAAGAGTAAAACAAAACCCTAAAATAACAGTTAACCACAAACCTTGAATAAAACTTTTTCTATCATCTTCTAAAAGGGCATGGTGAGACCATGTAACTGTCGTGCCTGATAATAATAAAATTAATGTATTGATCAATGGAATATCCCAAGGATCAAAAGTTTCAATATCCTTTGGTGGCCAAACATTTCCAACAAATTCATTTGGAAATAAACTTACATCAAAATATGCCCAAAACCATGCAACAAAGAACATTACTTCAGATGCGATAAACAATGTCATTCCATATCTGTGGTGAATTTGAACTACAGGTGTGTGATGACCTTGGTGTTCAGCTTCAATAACAACATCTCTAAACCACATGTAGGCTCCATAAATTAAAAGTGCAAAACCAAGATACATTCCCCACGAAACATCTGTATGAAGATAATAAACAGATCCTAATGCCAATACTAAGCATGAAAATGAAACATAAATAGGCCAAGGACTTGGGTCTACTAAGTGATAATCATGTTTTTTTTCAGCTGACATTTTTTGAATTATGATTGTTTATAGTAATCTGTCGAGAAAAAAGTATATGACATAGTTACGTCTTGTAAATTTTTTGTTGTTGGATCATTTACCATTTCAGGATCTAAATAAAAAGTCATTATGTATGTTGCTTTTTCTCCAGCTTTTAATTCTTGTTTCTCAAAACAAAAACAGCCTAATTTACTATAATACTTTCCAAAACTAGACGGTGAAACATTAAAGGTTGCTACTCCTGCTGTAGGCTCGTTACCATAATTTTCTACTTCAAATTCTATTTTGTTCACCTGACCAACTTTCACATCCATAACATTGGACTTAGCCTTAAAATCCCAAGGTAAATTATTAACATTAGTATCAAATCTGACACTAACAATTTTATTTAATACAATTTTAGGAGCACTGTTAGATACTTGGGTAGTTCCACCAAATCCTGTTACTCTACAAAATAAGTCATACAATGGTACTGCCGCATAAGATAATCCCAGCATTAAAACAAAAATTCCTGCTAATATTAAAGGTGTTAAGTTTTTTTTTTGTATCATATCGCCCTATCAAATACACCAGTGTTATACAATGTAAAAAAGAAAAGAAAAATCATAAAAGCAATAATTCCTAAAGCTGTTAAAATATTTTTTCTTTTAGTTTTTTTATCTGGAGTTATCATATAATCTTATCTATCAGAAAAAGAACAAAAACCAAAAATAAATATAAAATAGAATATCCAAATATTGCTTTTGCTTTTTTAGGGTTAAATTTGTTTTTCTTAAAATTATAAAGTTCATAACATAAAAAATTATAATAAAGAGTTAATAATATTGAAGGTATTAAGAACGCTAATCCTACAAAGTCTATAAAATAAGGGAAAATAATTACCGGGAGCATTAACAAAGAATAAATAAAAATATTAATTTTTGTACTTTCCACCCCATTTGTCAGTGGAAGCATTGGTATATTGGCTTTTTTATAATCATCAGATTTATATAAACTTAAGGCCCAAAAATGAGATGGAGTCCAAAAAAATATTATCAAGAAAAAAGTTAATGGTTCAATTGACAAAGAACCTGTTGCAATAGTCCATCCAATAACTGGTGGGAAGGCTCCAGCTGCTCCACCTATTACAATATTTTGAGGTGTTCTTCTTTTTAACCAAATTGTATAAACGAAAACATAAAATAAAATTGTTAAAAGTAATATTCCCGCTGAGATTCTGTTCGTAAAATAATCTAGGGCTACAACAGAAATTATAGATAAAGTAACACCTAAAATAAGCGCTTGGTTTCTATTAACCTTACCAGTCGGTATTGGTCTTAGACAAGTTCTTGACATTAAAGCATCTAGGTCTGACTCATACCACATGTTCAATGCTCCAGCTGCTCCTGCTCCTAAGGAAACTAATAAAATACCAATTATTGCATCTTTAGTTGAAACAAGATTTGGTGAAGTTAATAAGCCAACAGCACAAGTAAAAATTACCAATGACATTACTCTTGGCTTCATTAATTTAAATAATTCAGAAAGATTAAATAAATCTTCCTGACTTAAATTTCTTTTTTTAGCCTTTGAATTATTCATTAATTTTCTTAGCTATACTATTAGCTATGTGATTTTTGTGCTTCCTGATCATCCTCAAATTTTGGTAATTCATCAAACGTATGAAAATTTGGTGGAGATGGTACAGTCCATTCTAAAGTAGTGGCTCCTACTCCCCAAGGGTTTTGGGCAGCTGCTTTTTTCTTTGCAAATGAATAAATTAGATTTACAAAAAATACTGCCAAACCTGCTACCGCAACATACGAACCTACTGAAGATATATAATTCCATCCAGCAAAAGCATCAGGATAATCTGCATATCTTCTAGGCATTCCAGCTAATCCCAAGAAATGTTGAGGAAAGAAAATTAAATTTACTCCAACAAATGTTAACCAAAAATGTAAATGTCCTAGCCATTCAGAGTATTCATAACCAGACATTTTTGAAAACCAATAATAAAAACCTGCAAATATTGCAAAAACTGCGCCTAAAGATAAAACATAATGAAAATGTGCTACTACATAATAAGTATCATGCATTGCAGTATCTACACCAGCGTTTGCCAATACTACTCCTGTTACGCCACCAACTGTGAACATGAATATAAATCCAAGTGCCCACATCATAGGTGTCTTAAATGATATTGATCCACCCCACATAGTTGCAATCCATGAAAAAATCTTAATACCTGTTGGAACAGCTATAATCATAGTTGCTGCAAGAAAATAAGCTTTTGTATCTGTGCTTAAGCCTACTGTGTACATATGGTGTGCCCATACAACAAATCCTACAATTCCAATTGCCACCATCGCATATGCCATGCCTAAATAACCAAAAACTGGTTTTCTAGAAAATGTTGAAACAATATGACTAATCATTCCAAAACCTGGAAGAATTAAAATATAAACTTCTGGATGACCAAAAAACCAAAATAAATGTTGGAATAAAACTGGGTCACCTCCTGTTTGAGCCTCAAAAAATGCGGTTCCAAAATTTCTATCAGTTAACAGCATAGTAATTGCTCCAGCAAGTACTGGTAAAGATAACAATAATAAAAATGCTGTTACTAAAATTGACCAGGCGAATAGAGGCATTTTATGTAATGTCATACCTGGAGTTCTCATATTTAAAATCGTGGTAATAAAATTCACAGCACCTAAAATTGAAGAGGCTCCTGCTAAGTGTAAACTTAAAATTGCTAAATCCATAGCTGGACCTGGTTGACCTGCTTTAGATGACAGTGGAGGATAAATAGTCCATCCACCACCCACTCCTGTTTGACCTGGAGGGCCATCAACAAAAATTGACAAAATTAATAGTGTTAACGAAACTGGTAACAACCAAAAAGAAATATTGTTCATTCTTGGAAATGCCATATCGGGAGCACCAATCATAATTGGAACAAACCAATTACCAAAGCCACCTATCATTGCTGGCATCACCATAAAAAAGATCATGATTAAACCATGACCAGTTACTAGCACATTGTATAAATGATAATTTCCACCTAAGATACCATCACCAGGATGCATCAATTCCATTCTCATCAAAACTGAAAATGCTGTTCCAATTACCCCTGCAACAATTGCAAAGATTAAATACATTGTACCTATATCTTTGTGATTAGTTGAATAAGCCCAACGTTTCCAACCTGTTGGTGTATGATGATCGTCATGTGATGCTGTTTGTGTATACATATTTATTTACTCGCTATTTTTAATTTATCATTTCCAATTTCTTCTTTTGCAAATTTTACTCGTGCTTCTGCTAACCATTCTTGATATTCTTCATCGCTTACAACCTTAACAGTAATTGGCATAAAAGCATGTTTAATTCCACATAGTTCAGAACACTGGCCGTAGTAAGTTCCCTCTTTTTCTGCTTTAAACCATGTCTCATTAATTCTACCGGGGACTGCATCTCTTTTAACACCAAATGCTGGTAATGCCCATGCGTGTAGAACATCATTAGCTGTGATTAAAACTTTTACAACTTTATTTACTGGAACAACAACTTCATTATCTACTGAAAGTAGTCTAGGTTGGTCTGATCTCAGATCTTTTTCTTCAATCATATATGAGTCGAATATTATATTTTCATCAGGGTATTCGTATCCCCAATACCACTGATATCCAACAGCTTTAATAGTTAAATCAGCTTTTGGAATTGTATCTTGTTTATATAAAATCTTAAATGATGGAACTGCCATTACTATTAAAATTAAACATGGAATTAAAGTCCATAGAATTTCTACAGTAACGTTATGAGTTCTTTTTGAAGGGTTTGGATTTGCTGAAGCTCTAAATCTTACACATGCATATAACATCAAAAATAAAACAAAAACACTAATTGCAATTATAATTGGAAGTAAAAGATTGTTATGAAAATTGACAATATCTCTCATTCCATCTGATGCAGGATTTTGAAAACCTAATTGCCAGTCTTTAGGTTGATCAGCAAATGTATTTCCTGAAATAAAAATGCTTGAAATTATTAATAAAATTTTTTTCATTTACCTAGCTATATAAAGCTCTTTTATAGAAATTACACTTTAGTTTTCGCGACAATTTATCAATTAATCATATAATTTATGATCGAAATTGCAGATATGACTGCTGTTTCTGACCTTAAAATATTTTCATTAATCTTTATTGGCTGAACACCTTTAAATGAAAGAATCTTCTCTCTTTCAGCTTCTGAAAAATCACCCTCTGGACCTACAATAATGCAAACTGGTTTATCTGTAAGCTTAGATTTATCAATTTTATTATTATTCGAATTTAAATCTGTAAAAATTAAATCTATAGAAAAAGTTTTTAAAAAATTATTTAAGTTTTGAGACTCTTCAATTATGGGCACATTAATACGGTTTGATTGTTCACTTGCTTCAATTACAATTTTTTCTAAGCGTTCTTTATTTATTTTTCTAACCACTGTCCGATCAAAAATAATTGGTAAAAATCTTGTAACACCTAACTCTGTTGCTTTTTGAATCATAAAATTTTGAAAATTTGATTTAATAGGAGAAAAAGCTAACCATAATTCTTTAAAATTTTCTTTTTGTCTTAATTGTTTAGTTGTTTTAAATTCAACAATATTTTTTGATATTTCTAAAACTTTTGCTTCCCATTCTCCATCTTTATTAAATAAAGAAAAAACCTCATTTTCTTTTATTCTCATCACTTTAATTAAATAATGAGATTGAGACTTATCTAATTTGTCAATCATGTCAGCAGATAATGTCGCTGAAAAAAATAATCTAATAATGCTCATTTATGTTAAGTTAGTTTATGAAAAATATTAAAGCAATAATTTTTGATGCCTACGGGACATTGTTTGATGTCAATTCAGCTGCTGAGAAATGTAAGGATAAAATTGGAGATAAGTGGGAAGGTTTTGCAAATTATTGGAGAACTACTCAATTAGAATATACTTGGTTAAGAAGCTTAATGAAAAGACACAAAGACTTTTGGCAAATTACAGAAGACAGTTTAGATAAATCAATGAAAGTTTTTAATATTGATACTTCAATGAAAAATGAATTGTTAAATTTATATAAAGTTCTCTCTACCTTTAAAGAAGTTCCAGAAACTCTAAAAATATTGAAAGAAAAAAATTTTAAATTATCTATACTTTCAAACGGGACTCCATCTCTCTTAAATGAGTTGGTTAAGAGTAATGATTTAGATGATTTATTTGATGATTTATTTTCTATAGAGGAAGTAGGAATTTATAAGCCAGACTCAAAAGTTTACGACTTACCTATTAAAAAATATAAAATTGAAAAAAATGAAGTTGCTTTTTTGAGTGCAAATACATGGGATGTCTCAGGTGGGGGGAATTATGGCTTTAACTCGATTTGGGTAAATAGGAATAATAGTATTTTTGACAATTTGGACTATAAGCCTCAAAATGAAATTAAAAATTTAAGTGAACTAACAAAATTAATTTAAGGGGAAACATGATTAAAGGACAAAGAGCGGGAGAAGGAGCAATTGCAATAGACGTTGAGCAAGGAAAGTCTTATTATTGGTGCAGTTGTGGTAAGAGCTCTAAACAGCCGTTCTGTGACGGCTCACACAAAGGAACTGAATTTAATCCTTTGGTATATAAAGCTGAATTAACCAAAAAAATGTTTTTTTGTGCTTGCAAACAGACTAACAATCAACCCTTTTGTGATGGTTCGCATAACAAAAAGTAACATTGAAAATTCAGATTTAACAATTACTCTGACAAAATATGACAATTGAAGTAGATAAAATTATAGAGCCAATTCCAGCATCTGACGGAGCGGGAGTTAAGTTAAAAAGAAGTATTGGTGTTGAACCTAATTATTTTGATCCTTTTTTAATGTTAGACGAATTTGGTTCTGAAAATAGTGAAGATTATATTGCAGGCTTCCCACCCCATCCACATAGAGGTATTGAAACAGTTACTTATATGCTTGCAGGTGACTTTGAACATAAAGACAGTACTGGGGGCGAGGGAAGAATGACTGCTGGTGATGTGCAGTGGATGAAAACTGGAAGTGGAATAATTCACTCTGAAATGCCTGCGATGAAAGAAGGTAAACTTCATGGATTTCAATTATGGATAAATATGCCAGCTAAATTAAAAATGAGTAAACCAGAATATATTTATATTGATTCAGATAAAATGAGTGTTCATAAAGATGATGATAAGCAGGTAAAAGTTATCGCTGGTAAATTTGAAAAAGCTGAAGGTCCTGTTAAAGAACATAATATTGATCCTACTTATTTTGATGTTGAGTTGAAAAAAAAAAAAGAATTTAATTACCGTCTACCCTCTACTCATAATACATTTATCTACTTAATTAATGGTGAGATAAAAATTGGTGAAAAAAAACATGATAAAGTAAAAGATAGTACCTTAATTTTACTGTCAAAAGGTGAGGCTTTAAAAATTACAGCACAAACTAGTGCAAAATTCTTAGTTATTTCAGGAAAACCTATTAATGAAGAAATTGCTAGAGGTGGCCCATTTGTAATGAATACCAAAGCTGAAATCTTGCAAGCTGTTCAAGATTATCATAATGGTACCTTTGTAAAATAAATAATGAAATCGATAAAAATAGAAAAATTTGGTGGACCTGAAGTTCTTAAAATTCAAGATATAGAGGTTGGAAAACCCGGTCCAAAAGAAGTTTTAATAAAAAATAATTCTATTGGATTAAACTTCATTGATATCTATCATCGAACTGGACTTTACCCTATTCCACTTCCTAGTGGTATTGGTCTTGAAGCTTGTGGACAAATTGAAGAGATTGGTTCAGAAGTAAGTTTATTTAAAGTGGGTGATAGAGTTACACATGCATCGATGCCTATTGGTGCTTACTCAGAAAAACAAGTTATGCCTGAAGAAAAATTAGTTTCTGTACCTGATGGTATTTCAGATGAAGTAGCATCATGCATTACTTTAAAAGGAATTACTGCGGAGTACTTATTACACAGAGCCTATCCTTTAAAAAAAGGTGATAAAGTTTTGTACCATGCTGCAGCGGGTGCTCTAGGTCAAATTTTATGTCCATGGGCCAATGCTTTAGGTGCTGAAGTTATTGGAACTGTTGGATCTAAAGCAAAAGAGGAGGTTGCTAAAAAAAATGGTTGTCATCATGTAATTAATTATTCAGAAAAAGATTTTGTTGAAGAAGTAGAAAAAATTGTTGGAAAAAATCATATTGATGTTGTCTACGATGGTGTTGGTATTAAAACTTTCAAAGGTTCAATCGAGACATTAAGGATAAGAGGGATGATGGTAGCCTTTGGAAATGCATCTGGATATGTAGACACTCTTGATATTAAAAAAGATATTAACGCTAAAGGTTTATTTTTTACCAGACCGTCAATTGCACATTACACGGTTAGAAGAGAAGAACTTGTTGAGTCGGCAAAACAAGTTTTTAATGCCATTTTATCAAAAAAATTCAGTGTTGAAATTTCAAAAAAATATTCTCTTGAAGATGCTGCTCAAGCTCATAAAGATCTAGAAGCTAGATTATTGACTGGACCCGCTGTAATAATTCCTTAATCAACATTAACATCCATATCAGACATATGTAGCTTAAGAGCATTCGTAGAAATATGGATTTCTCGAATAAAAAAAATAATTGAAATAATCATAGACAAACAACATGATCCAAAAATTACTCTTGCCATAAAAATCTCAGCTAAGTAAAGAGCAAATACTGTAAGCATATTAAACAGAAAGCCAAAAGCAGCGAATAAGATCGTCCATCTTAAAAGAGTGATTCTTGTACTTAAGTTAATAAATTGTTTTTTCCATTCTGCTGGAATGTGTTTTTCATAAACATGTTCGTCATGCAGCTGCCTAATTAAGATACTTAGTGAGTGAAATCGGTTACTATAGACACCCATCAATAAGGGAATGGCTGGAAACATTAACGCTGTAACAGTGTAATCTATATTCATACGAATCAATTTGATTATCAATCCTGCCTTTGTTATTTACAAGTAAAATTTATGAACCAATTAAACTTATTTGTTGAACTAACAAGGTTAAAAAAGCCAATAGGTTATATGTTACTTTTTTGGCCATGTGCATGGGGTCTAACACTAGTTTATAATTTTTCTGAAAGTCTAGACAAATATTTTTTTTATTTAATTCTTTTTTTTCTTGGAGCTATCTTAATGAGATCTGCGGGTTGTATAATTAATGATATTTTGGACAGAAAATTCGATAAAAAAGTTTCTAGAACAAAAAATAGACCTATTGCATCAGGAAAAATTTCTATTCATTTAGGAATTTTTTATGCGATCACTTTATGTTTTTTTGCTTTTTTAATTTTAATAAATTTTAATTATTTTACAATTATAATGGCATTAGGATCAATGCCTTTAGCTTTTACCTATCCGTTAATGAAAAGATATACTTATTGGCCACAATTATTCTTAGGTATCACATTTAATTATGGATTAATATTAGGCTGGACATCAATTTCAGGTCAACTAGATATGATTCCAATAATTTTTTATTTGGGAGCCATATTTTGGACACTAGGTTACGACACTATTTATGGATATCAAGATATACAAGATGATGAAATTATAGGATTAAAATCAACTTCAATAAAATTTAAAGGGACGGCCAAGTATTTCTTAATGATAACTTATTTAATTTTAATAATTTCACTGTTAATAGGAGGATATACAATGAGTTTTAATTTGTATTATTATCTTTTTTTAATTTTGCCAGTATCACATCTGTTTTTTTACCAAATAAGAATATTTAATCCAAGTAACCCTAATACATGTTTAAAAATTTTCAAGAGTAATAACTATCTTGGTTTCATAATATTAATTAATATTATCTTAGGTAAAAATCTATTATGAACAAAGTAAAAATATTTAAAAGAGTTTATCAAGACTATACAAAAAAATATATAAAACAAATTTTTTTAGCTATATTTTTTTCTTTATTGGTAGCAGGAAGTACATCTTCTATTGCTTGGCTTCTGGATCCTGCAATAGAAAAAATATTTATAGAAAAAGATCAATCTCTTTTATTAATAATACCTGGAATGATAATTATTGCTTTTACTGTAAAAGGTGTTTCCCTTTATATTGCAAAAGTTATTATGATTAATGTAGCTGAAAATATTAAAAAAAAACTTCAATATGATATGCTCGGCACTCTAATCAGTGCAGACACTCAATCAATTGATGAAAAACACTCAGGTAAATTTATTTCAAACCTTACTTACGATGTTCTTCATATAACCAATTTGTTAAGCAATGGTATATTAAACCTTTTTAAAGACAGCTTAACGTTAATTGGTTTACTTACAGTAATGTTTTTACAAAATTGGAAACTTTCTTTAATAGCAATAGTCTTAATACCAATAGCAAGTATCGCAGCAAGAAGTTTGGGTAAAAGAATGGGTAAAGTTACAACAGAAGCTCAAGAAAAATCTGCTTTTTTAACAAGATATTTAGTTGAATTATTTAAAAACCATAAACTAACAAAAATTTTTCAAAAAGAAAAATATGAAACAATTAGAGCCAATGATTATTTAAATCAATTAAAAGAAAAAAGTATAAAGATTGGTATTGTAATAGTAAGGATTTCACCGATTATGGAGGTTCTTACTGGTATAATGATTGCAATATTAATCTTTTATTCTGGAAAGTTAATAGCAAATGATGAACTTAGTGTGAATAACTTCTTCTCCTTTCTTGCAGCCATGATGCTTGCTTATCAACCTGTAAGATCTTTATCGACTTTAAATATTATTGTTAATCAAGGACTTGCTGCAGCAGGCAGAATTTTACCAGTTATAGATACTAAAAATTTAATAAAGGACTCAGAAAACGCAAAGCAAATTAATATTAAGAATGCTAATATTAAATTTAAAGATGTTCTCTTTAGCTATAAAAAATCTGATGGAGACGTATTAAAAAAGATAGATTTAAATTTTGATGGAGGTAAAATGACCTCATTGGTTGGACATAGTGGATCAGGTAAATCAACAATATTAAACTTAATTCCTCGATTTTATGACAGCATAAGTGGAGATATTACTATAGATGATCAATCAATTTATGATGTCACGATCCATTCACTCAGAAATAGTATTTCATTGGTGAGCCAAGAAACAACATTATTTGATGATACTATCAAAAATAATATTAGATACGCAAACTTAGATGCAACTGATCAAGAGGTTTTTGATGCTGTAAAACTATCTCATTGTGATGAATTTATTAATAAACTCCCTAATAGATATGAAACTTTAATTGGTGAAGATGGAGTAAGATTATCAGGTGGGGAAAAACAAAGAATCTCTATCGCTAGGGCAATGCTTAAAAAAAGTTCTATTATTCTTCTGGATGAAGCAACTTCATCTTTGGACTCAGAAACTGAGACTAAAATTCAGGATGCTTTAAAGATTTTAACAAATAATAAAACTACAATAGTAATTGCTCATAGACTCTCTACGATTTTAAATTCAAATAATATTTATGTTATAGACTCTGGTGAGGTGATTGATAATGGTAAACATGAAGAATTATTAGTTAAATCAAAAATTTATAAGAATTTTCATGATAAACAAATTCAGAGATAATGATTTTTTTTATTTATCAATTTATTATTTCAATTTTATTAATTTTTTCGCCTTTTATTATAATTTTAAGGATTATAAAAAAAAAAGAAAATAGACAGAGAGTAAAAGAAAAATTTTGTTTTCCATCAAAAAGAAGAGGTGAGGGTAAACTTATTTGGTTTCACGGATCTAGTGTAGGTGAAATAATGAGTTTTATTCCATTAATTAAAAAATATGAAAACAGCAAATCTATAAATAAGATTTTAATTACTTCTAGCACTTTAAGTTCAGCAAAAGTTTTAGAGAAAATTAAATTTAAAAAAACTATTCATCAATTTTACCCGATAGATCATTTTTTTTTTTCAAATAATTTTTTAAATTATTGGAGACCTAATATCGCTATTTTTATAGAGTCAGAGATCTGGCCAAGTATGTTTAAATCAATTAAAAACAGAAATATTCCTTTAGTTCTGTTAAATGCCAGAATTACCAAGAAAACTTTTCTTCGATGGCATCAATTAAAAAATTTTTCAAGATCAATTTTTAATTTGATTGATTACGCTTATCCACAAAATTTAGAAACAAAAAAATATCTTAAAAAATTGGAGGTAAAAAAAATTAAATTTATTGGAAATTTAAAGTTTATTGAAAATGATAAATCAAAATATAATCCTACTGATAAAAAATTGTTTTCACAATTCAAAAATCATGAAACGTTTATTGCGGCGAGTACCCATGATAAAGAAGAATTGTTTACAGCAAAAGTTCATAAAATTTTAAAAAAGAAGAAAAAAAACTTAATCACAATTATAATTCCAAGACATATAAATAGAGTAGATCAAATAATTAATGAAATAAAATCATTGGATCTTAATGTCATAACTCACAGTTCAAAAAATAAAAAACTGAAGGATATAGATATTTATATTGTTGATACTTTTGGTGAGTCTAAAAAATTTTACAAAATATCAACCTCAGTGCTTTTAGGTGGATCTATAGTTAATATAGGTGGGCATAACCCTTTAGAGCCCGCACGTTTTGGTGCAAAAATACTTCATGGACCTAATGTAGATAACTTCAGGGAAGTTTATAGATATTTAAATGATTTAAAAATATCTAAAAAAGTAAAAACCCCTTCTGAATGTTCAAATTTTATAGTTTTTAAAAAAAATATGAAAAATGTGAGAAAAATGAAATATCTTGGAGAAAAAATTCTTAAAAAAACCTTAAATGAGCTTGATAAAACAATAAACAATGAAATTAAATAAACCCAAATTTTGGGATTATAAAAAACCAAATATTATATCTTATATACTTTGGCCTATTTCAGTCATAATACAAATTATCCACTTTTTAAGATCCATAATCCAGCATAAAAAAAAATATTCAACAATCAAAACAATTTGCATTGGTAATATTTACTTAGGGGGAACTGGTAAAACTTCACTTAGTCTTAAAATTAAAAAAATTTTGGAAGAAAAAAAAATTAAAACATGTTTTATTAAAAAATATTACCCAAATCAATCTGACGAGCAAAAAATTTTAAAGGAAAATGGCAAGCTTTTTACAGCCAGTAATAGACAAACTGCATTAAATGAAGCGATAAAACAAAGTTATCAAATAGCAATCTTTGATGATGGTCTACAGGATTTTTCCATAAACTATGATTTAAGTTTTGTTTGTTTTAATAACATCAATTGGGTTGGAAATGGATTTACTATTCCAGCTGGCCCTCTTAGAGAAAATCCAAATAATTTAAGAAAATATAAAAATTTATTTTTAAATGGAAATAACGAAAATTTAGAAAATATTAAAGAATATATTTTAAAAATTAATCCAACTATAAATATTTATGAAGGAAGATATGTTGTATTGAATATTAATGAGTTTGATAAAAAAGATAAATATTTAGCTTTTTCAGGAATAGGTAATCATAAAACGTTTATATCAATGCTAAAAACTAACAAATTTAATATTATTAAAGAATTAGAATTTCCTGATCATTATAGTTATTCTAATAATGATATAGAAAAAATTATTTCTTTTTCAAAAAAATGTAATTGTAAGATAATTACAACAGAAAAGGATTATAATAGACTAAGTCAAAATTTAAATAAGGAAATTAAATTTATTAAATCTGAGCTAGAAATAATTAATGAAAAAGATTTTTTATATAATTTATTAAAACTTTATGGGTAAAATAAAATATTTTTTCCAATTTTTAATTGTAATTTTTATGTTTTTTATTTTTAGACTTTTAGGTTTAAAAATTTCTTCATTTATTGGAGGCAAAATATTTCAATTTATTGGACCTTTCTTTCGATCAAAAAAAATAATACATCTTAACATCAAAAGAGCATTTCCAAATTTAGAGCAAAAAGAAATAGATAAAATTACTTCAAATATGTGGAACAATTATGGCAGAGTATTTGCGGAGTATATGTTCATAAAAAAATTTAGAAATAATCAATTAAATAATAATATAATTATTGAAGGTAAAGAAATTCTTAATGATCTAAAAGAAAAGAATATAAAAGCAGTTTTTATTTCAGGGCACTTTAGCAATTTTGAGTTAATGGCAATGCAAATAGAAAAGATTGGAATTAAAATTGCAACAATTTATAGACCATTGAATAATATTTTTTTAAATTTTATTATGGAAAATATTAGAACAAAACATATTTGTAAAAAACAAATTAAAAAAGGGATTTCAGGATTAAAGGATTTATTAAAGCTTAATAAGGAAGGTTACTCTACAGCTCTTATGATCGACCAAAGGGTATCTCAAGGCTCAAAGTTAGATTTTTTTAATGAAAAAGCTTTTACTACTACAATTCCTGCTAAGCTGGTTAAAAAATTTAACATGCCTGTCGTACCAATTTTTATTGAACGATTTGGTGGAATAAAGTTTAAAATGAAAGTACAGAAGCCGATATATTTTCCAGATAATAGTTCCATAGATGATATTACTGTTAAGTTAAATAAGATACTTGAAAGGATGATATTGGATAGCCCAAATTATTGGATTTGGTCACATAATAGATGGAAATAGTTTAATTTTTTTCTAATTCCTCCTTTTTCTTTGATGCTTCAACATATGAAAAGTAAGGTTCCTGGAGATCTACATTCCAATAATTTAAATTTTCAAGACTTATCTTTTTACTTGAAACAGCACATATCACGTAATCACCTTGCTCTATAATTTTAAAATTATTAGGTAAATATTTTATTTTTGCTAATTTTTTAGTCATTTATAGTTTATATATTTATACATGAAAGTTGGGATTATAGGAAGTGGTGGACGAGAACACGCAATTTGTCATGCTTTAAATAAATCAAAAAAAGTTAATAAAATATATTGTTTTCCAGGAAACGCAGGTACTTCATTGATTGCCGAAAATATGGATTTAGAATTAGATAATTTTCAGAAATTAAAAGATTTTATTTTAGAGAAAGAGATAACTCTTGTTATTGTTGGGCCAGAACAACCATTGGTTGACGGCATAACAGACTATTTGGAGAAATTTAAGATAAAAGTTTTTGGTCCTAATAAAATAGCTTCACAATTAGAAGGTTCTAAAATTTTTACAAAAAACATTTGTAAAAAATATAATATACCTACAGCTAATTTTGGAGTGTTTAAGAATCAAGCTGACTCAAATAAATTTTTAGACAGATCAAAATTCCCTATTGTGATAAAAGCAGATAATTTAGCTTCTGGTAAAGGAGTTTACATATGTGAAAATAAAGATCAATCATACGAAGCAATAAAAGAAATATTTGGTGGTAAATTTGGTGTAGCAAAAAATGTTCTTATTGAAGAATTTTTGAAAGGTGAAGAAATGAGTTTTTTTATCGTAAGTGATGGTTATACCTATCAAAACTTCGGAACAGCCCAAGATCACAAGAGAGTTATGGAAGGAGATAAAGGAAAGAATACTGGTGGTATGGGGGCATATTCCCCATCAAGATTGATTAATAAAGAGCTAGAAAAAAAAATTTTAGCTAAAATTATAAATCCAACTTTAAAAGCAATTAAAGATCTTGGAACCGTCTATAAAGGTTTTTTATATGCTGGACTAATGATAGTAAATAATGAGCCTTTTTTAATTGAATATAACGTTCGAATGGGAGATCCAGAGTGTCAAACTTTACTCCCAAAACTGGATACTGATTTATTTGAAATTTTAAATTCATGCTGTGAAAATGAATTAAGTAAAATTGAAATTAAATGGAATAATAAAAAAAGCTTATGTATTGTAATGTGTTCAAAAGGTTACCCAGATACCTACAAAAAAAACATTGAAATTAAAAATATGGATTTTATTGATCTTCAGCCAAATGATTTTTTATTTCATGCGGGCACTGTATTAAAAAATAATTCAGTTTTATCAAATGGAGGTAGAGTACTTAATTTTGTCTCACTATCTGATAATTTTTTGGATGCTAGAAATAGTATTTACACACTAATAAATAATCTAAATTGGCCAGGTGGATTTTATAGAAAAGATATTGGATACAAAGTTATTGATGAATGAGAATTATAGGTGGAAATTTTAAGGGTAAAAAAATTTTAGACCCACAAGATAAAAAAACGAGACCTTTAAAAGATTTAACTAAAGAGTCAATTTTTAATGTATTAAAGCATTCAAATAAATTTTCGATAAATATTGAAAACGCAATAATTTTAGACCTATTTTCTGGTGTTGGATCTTTTGGTCTAGAGTGTTTATCAAGAGGTGCTAAATATGTGACTTTTGTAGAAAACTATAGTGGTGTTTTGCCAATATTAAAAAAAAATTTATCAAATCTTGAAACAGATGGAAATTACCAAGTTATAGATGACAATATATTAAATAAAATCAATTTTAAAAAGATAATAAATAAATGTGATATTATCTTTTTAGATCCCCCATACAGAGTAAAAAAATTACCAATCATTATTGATCAAATTTCTAAAGACAAAATTCTAAGTAGTGATGGAATTATCATAATACATAGGCATAAAAAAGAAGTAGATCAGTTTACCAAAAAATTGAGAATTGTAGTTGAAAAAAAATATGGAATATCTAAAATTTTATTTTGTAAGTTAGATTAATATACTTCTTGTTTCTTTTTTTATTGTCTCAACAGCTGGTTGATCATAAGGGTTAACTTTTAAAGCTTTGCTCAATAAAATTGTTTCTAACATAAAAAAACAAAACAATTCTCCCAAGGTTTTTTCATCTCTTTTTTTTATTTCAAAACTTCTAAAGGGTATTTTTTTTTTTTTAAAAATATTTTCAGTAGCTTTTTTTTGAGCAAAAGTGATATTACTTACACTTTTATTTTTGATAAAATTATATGGACTTAAAATATCCTTATTAATTATTTTCGTAGAATTTTTTTCATCGACATAAAAGAAAGTAAAAAAATTTTTTTTAAAACCATCTAAATAAAGTTGCATTACACTATGATTATCCTTTGGCATATTTGATATAATTGGTAACAATCCCTTACTTTTCTTACCAAGACTTTCAGCAATTAATTGCTGATACCAATTAAATAAATTTTCTGATTGTTTATCATAATTAATAATTACCGAATTAAATTTTTCTTTTTTAATGAAATAAAGAGTGGAGCTAACATTTGAAATTAAAGCATTTAAATATCTTTTATTTTTTATAAGATTGTTAAATTGTCTAAATTTTTTTGAATCAAGTCCCATTAACTCTGCAGGTAACATTCCTACTTCTGATAAAACAGAATACCTACCACCAATATAATTATTGTGATGAATAATATCTGCTTTAAGCTTTTGGCCCAATAAATAAAGGTAATTTTTTTTATTTTCAGTTATAAAGATATTTTTGTCTTTTTTTTTTACAAGAATATTTGAATTAACTATTGTTTCAATTGTATTGCCAGATTTTGAGACAATCAAATTTAAAATTTTTTTATCATTTTCATTTTTTAATATAGGATTCAAATTATTGATAAACAAAAAATTCTTTTTAATCTTATATTTTAAAAAATCGTAAATTGCTTCAGTACCTAATGAAGAACCGCCCATTCCTATCACTCTAATATTTTTAAAACTTTTATATTTTTTAAGTTTCTTTTTTTTAAAAAAATCTTGATAATTTCTTTTTAAAGATTGAGCTATAGAATTATTTTCTGCTACAAATTTTTCTAATTTTTTCTTAATTGAAAGTGATTTTTTTTTTAATTTAAAATTTTTAAAAAAAATTCCAGATGTTATCATTAATTATTTTTGATTTTTTCTAAGATTGAATTCTCAAAATTAATATCTTGATTTGAACTATTTTGAGACTTAGAAGTTTCATTTTCTGAGCCGGTGATTAAAGATTTTATATCTGAATTTTCATCGTTTTTTTGTTCTTGATTATTATTTCCAGGAACAGGTAATTCATTAAATTCAGGAGGCATTACTAATGGAGATTTTTTTTTTACTAAAAACTCATCAGTACTATTTTTCTTTTGAGAAACAAAGCCCTCCTTGATAGTTCCACAAGAATTAAGTGTTATCATAAAGATCAAAAGTATTAATAATTTAGTAATTTGTTCCATTCTATTTTTCTTTTTTGTTGTTAATTAATTCTAAAGAAATCAAAAATAATACTCCTAAAGAAATGAATATATCTGATACATTAAAAATAAACCAATGAAAATTTCCAATATGAAAGTCTATAAAGTCTGGCACAGCTTTAAAATGTATTCGATCATAAAGATTTCCTAATGCGCCGCCTAATACCATTAATAATGAGTATTTTTTAATACCTTTATTTTTTAAAATCATAAAAAAAATTATGATTATCAAAACTATTATTAAAATTGTCAATAAATTATACAGATAGTCTTTATCAAATGAAAGTAGACCAAAAGCAATTCCCTCATTCCAAACCAAGTTTATATTTAGAAATTTTGACTCAAATAAATCATAAGATAAATTTTTTTCACTTTGTGAAATTACATAAAATTTCGATATTCTATCTAAAGAAAAAATAATAATTATAGTTAGTAAATTAATTAGAAAATTTTTATTTAGATAGTTTGACATCTAAGGATGTCTCTCACACGGGTCTGGACTTATCTTCCAACAAACTGGACATTTATTACCTAATGCCTTTTGTGTAACAACTTCTATATCAGTTTGGTCATCAAAATTAATTTCAGTTTTTGAAGTTATGCACAACTCAGATAAGTCTATATCGTTTACAACCTGTTTAAACCTATTATTCAATTTTACATGAAGCACTGCTTCCAAGCTTGAACCTATTTCTTTACTTGCTCTTTTTTCTTCAATGCTAATATTACAAATATTTCTTATTTTTATTAACTCATCCCATTTTCTTTCAATTTTTTCGTTATCAAATTTTTTTGGGAAATCTAAGAAATTTTCTAAATGAATACTTTTATTTTTTTTAGAAATTAATTGATAAATTTCCTCTGTAGTAAATGAAAGTATAGGAGCAAACCATTTTAATAATGAATTTAGAATTATATTTAATAATATCAATGTAGATTTTCTTTTTTCAGAGTCTTTAGGGTCACAATATAAAACATCTTTTCTAATATCAAAATAGAATGCTGACAAATCTACAGTACAAAAGTTTAACAATTCCTTATAAAGATTATGAAAATCGTAATCTCTAAAATACTTATTAAACTTAATATTTAATGAATAAATTTTGTGAAGCATATATTGCTCTAATTCTGGTAATTGATTAACATCAATATTTTCCATTTTAATTTCCTCAAAATTATCATTTAGATTTCCAAGCAAATATCTAAAGGTATTTCTAATTTTTCTATAAGACTCGGAATGTTGGTCTAATATTGAATAATCTATTCTTAGATCCTCAGCATAATTAGATGAAGCAACCCATATTCTTAATATGTCTGCTCCATACTTTTTTAAAATATCTTCTGGTGCAATTACATTGCCTAAAGATTTTGACATTTTTAAACCTTTTCCATCAACAACAAAACCGTGAGAAAGAATGGATTCAAACGGTGCTTTACCCCTTGTTCCACATGATTGTAATAATGAAGAATGAAACCATCCTCTATGTTGATCAGAGCCCTCTAGATACATTGATGCGGGCCACTTTAAATCTTTTCTTTTTTCCAAAACAAAAGAATGTGTTGAGCCACTATCAAACCACACCTCTACAATATCGCTTAGTTTTTCAAAATCTTCTGCTTTATATTTTTTTCCTAAAAATTTTTGAGGATCGTCAGAAAACCAACAGTCGGAACCCTCTTTTTCATAAATTTTAGCAATTATCTCAAAAACATCATCATCTACTAATATTTCTTTACTTTTTTTGTTTACAAATATAGGTAATGGAACTCCCCAAACTCTTTGTCTTGATACACACCAATCAGGTCTGGTTTCAATCATCGATTTTAATCTTTCTTTGCCTTTGCTTGGGTAAAAAATTGTTTCATCAATTGCTTTCAAAGCTTTTTTTCTAAGTTTGTGACTTTCCATTGAAATAAACCATTGTGGAGTTGCCCTATGAACCAAAGGTGCTTTAGATCTCCATGAGTGAGGATAAGAATGAACTAGCTCACCATTTTTCAATAGTTTTTTTTGCTCTTTTAATTTTTCTATTACAATGGGATTTGCTTTAAAAATATGAATTCCTTCAAATAAAGAAACATTTTTTGTATATTTTCCATCTCCATCTACTGTTTCAATTGCTTTAATTCCATTATTAATACAAAGATTAAAATCATCCGGTCCATGGCTTGGTGCACAATGAACAATTCCAGTACCTTGTTCAGTAGTTACAAAGCGTGCTTCTAGCATAGGTATATCATAATCATAGCCCAAATTTAAAAAAGGGTGATTACAAATTGTATTTTTAAAATCTTTACCTTTAAAACTTTTTAACTTTTTATATTTTTGGATTTCACAATCCTTAATAACTGTCTCTAATAATGATTCTGCAATAACAATTTTTTTATCTTTAAATTCACCATTATCATTAATCTGAATTAATAAATAATCTAAACTCTCATTATAAGCTAAAGCTTTATTTGCAGGTATTGTCCAAGGAGTAGTGGTCCAAATAACAATATTACTATTTTCAAGCTCTTTAATATTTGATGACTTAACTGGAAAATTTACATAAATAGTATCAGATTTATGATCTTGATATTCTACCTCAGCATCTGCTAAAGCAGTTTTTTCTACTGTAGACCATAAAACAGGTTTAAATCCTCGATATAGACTTCCCTCTTTTAAAAACTTTCCAAGCTCCCTGACAATTTGTGCTTCAGCATCATAGCTCATTGTCGAATAATAATTTTCCCAATCTCCGACAACACCTAGTCTTTTAAATTGTTCTTTATGAACTCCAATCCACTTTTCAGCAAATGATCTGCACTCTTTTCTAAATTCAACGATAGGAACCTCGTTCTTGTTTTTTTTATTTTTTTTATATTGTTCTTCTATTTTCCACTCAATTGGTAATCCATGACAATCCCATCCTGGAACATAAACAGAGTCTTTACCATCCATTTGATGAAATTTAACAATGATATCTTTAAGAATTTTATTAAGAGCTGTTCCCATGTGAATATTTCCATTTGCATATGGAGGACCATCATGAAGAACAAATTTTTCAGCACCCTTTCTTGAATTTCTTAACTCTTTATAAAGATCAATTTTTTTCCATAATTCCAAAATTTCAGGTTCTCTGGTAGGCAAATTAGCCTTCATAGAAAAAGTTGTTTTGGGAAGATTTATTTGTGCTTTACTCATTTTATTTTTTTTGCTTTTGTTATGTCTACTTTAATTTGTTTTTTTAATTGTTCTACATTTTTGAATTTTTTTTCTTTTCTGATAAATCTAAAGAATTCAACAGTTAAATACTTATTATATAAATTTCGATAGAAATTGAATAAATGAACTTCTAATAAGATTTTTTTTCCATTGAATGTCGGTCTGTAACCTAAATTAGCTATACCTTTAACGTATTTGGAGTTTTTTTTGACTTTGACTCTTACTGCATAAACTCCAGGGCAAGCTAAAATATAATCTTTGATATCAATATTCGCAGTTGGAAAGCCTATTTTTTTTCCTATTTGCCTCCCCTTTTGAACTTTACCCTCTACGGACCATTTTCTATTTAAAAGTTTGTTGGCTTTATCTAATTTACCTTTTTGTAAGTAATTTCTAATAAGAGATGAGGAGATTACTTTTTTTTTTATTAATAAAGGTTTTGGATTGACTACCTTATAATGAAATTTATTTTCATATTTAATAAGTTGATAAACATTTCCTTCTCTTTTATTCCCAAACCTAAAATTGTTACTAACAAATATAAATTTTGCGTTTAATTTTTTTACTAATATTTTTTCAATAAAGTGAATTGATTTTGTTTTTGAAAAAGCTCTGTTAAACTTTTTTGTAATTACAAAATCAACATTAAATTTACTTAAAAGTTTCATTTTTTGTTTTTGAGTAGTAATTCTAAAATTTTTAATATCTTTTTTAAAATACATCTTTGGCATTGGCTCAAAAGTCATAACTCCAATTTTTAAAGAATATTTCTTTTTATATTTCTTTGCTAAATTAAATAACTTTCGATGACCCAAATGAAGTCCATCAAAATTGCCAATTAAGATTATTGAGCCTTTATGATGTGATTTGATATTGAAATCATTATAAAAATTAATATTTTTTACCATCTTAATTCTGATTGAATATAGTTACATATAGTTTCATAAGACTTCGAAGTTTCATCTATTCCTTTTTCTTTAATTTCATTTTTATGAATTCCATTTGAAATTATTAGGGAATCAAAATTTAAAAGATTTGCCCCTTTTATATCAGTGTTTAAATTATCACCTATTGATAACACCTTTTTATTTTTATTATTAATGGCTTGATGATAAACTTCTGAGTAAGGTTTACCAAAGTATACAACCTCACCACCCATTTTTTCAAAAACCATTGCCACAGATCCGGCACATAACTCTCTTACATTGCCTCTGTCTACAATTAAATCAGGGTTCGTACAGATCATTTTTTTTTTCAAATTATCTTCAAATAATTTTTTGTAGTATTTAAGATCTTTATTATATTCGTCAAATAAACCTGTGCATAAGAAATATTCACTATTTTTAATATTATCTGATTTCATTTTTTTAAAATCATTGAATAAATCAAAATCTCTAGGTGGACCAATATGAAAAAAAAACTTGTCTATTAAATTTTTTTTTAAATAATTTAAGGCTGCTTGTCCTGATGAAAAAACATGTTCCCTAAATTCTTTTTCCATACCTAACTTTTCTAAATAGGATTTTACAGTACTATTTGGTCTTGGTGCATTTGTTAGCAAGACATAATCTTTACTTTTTTTATTAATCTCTTGTAAAACTTTTATAGCTTCATCATGAAGTTTAATCCCATTATGAACCACGCCCCATAAATCTATATAAAACAACTGATAATTGTCAGCAATTGAGCTTAGCCCTTCTTTGTCTAAATTTTTAGCCATTAAAATAATCTATAAACCATAAAATCCCTAATTTCCTATATTTTTTAACTAACTTATTTTGAACTATATCTTGAAATAGTAATGCCAATCTCTATATGAAGTCCATATTATAAAGGAGAATTTATGAAATTTAGACCGTTACACGATAGAGTTTTAATAGAAGTTTTAGACAGCAGTGAAAAAACTGCAGGAGGAATAATCATACCAGATACTGCGCAAGAAAAACCCCAGGAAGGAAAAGTTGTTGCTATTGGCGGTGGTGCAAAAACTGAAGATGGAAAAAAAATTCCAATGGATGTTAAGGTTGGTGATAAAGTTTTATTTGGCAAATGGTCAGGAACTGAAGTCAAAATTGATGGTAAAGAATACAGCATAATGAAAGAGTCAGACATTATGGGTATTTCAAGCAAATAATTTAATTTAAAGGAGAAAATAAAATGGCAAAAATTGTAAAGTTTGACGCTGAAGCAAGAGCAGCAATGATAAGAGGGGTAAATATTTTAGCTGACACAGTTAAGGTTACCTTGGGTCCTAAAGGTAGGAATGTAGTTATGGATAAATCTTATGGAGCTCCGAGAATAACTAAAGATGGCGTGTCTGTAGCTAAAGAAATTGATCTTGAAGATAAATTTGAAAATATGGGTGCTCAAATGGTAAAAGAAGTTGCAAGCAAAACTAATGATGAAGCTGGTGATGGAACAACTACAGCAACTATTTTAGCTCAAGCAATTGTAAGAGAGGGTGTAAAATATGTAACTGCAGGTATGAACCCAATGGATGTTAAAAGAGGGATCGATGCAGCAGTAGATGTTGTAAAACAAAACCTTGTTTCATCTGCAAAAAAAGTAAAAGATAGTGATGAGATTGCTCAAGTTGGAACAATTTCGGCTAATGGTGATAAAGAGATCGGAACAATGATTGCTAAAGCTATGCAAAAAGTTGGTAACGAGGGTGTTATTACTGTTGAAGAAAATAAAGGAATTGAAACTGAGCTAGATGTAGTTGAAGGTATGCAATTCGACAGAGGATATCTATCTCCATATTTTATTACTAATAGTGATAAGATGACTACAGAACTAGAAAATCCTTTTATTCTATTACATGAAAAAAAATTAACAAACCTACAACCAATGGTTCCACTTTTAGAAGCTGTTGTTCAAGCAGGTAGACCATTAATGATAATTTCTGAGGATGTTGAAGGAGAAGCATTAGCTACATTAGTTGTAAATAAACTTAGAGGTGGATTAAAAGTTGTTGCTGTTAAAGCTCCAGGTTTTGGAGACAGAAGAAAAGCAATGCTTGAGGATATTGCAATTTTAACAGGTGGCCAAGTTATTTCAGAAGACTTAGGAATTAAACTTGAAAATGTTAAACTTGAAGATCTTGGTTCTTGTAAGAAAGTTAAAGTTGATAAAGATAACAGTACTATAGTAAATGGAAGTGGTAAAAAATCTGATATTGAAGCTAGATGTTCATCTATAAAACAACAAATTGATGAAACAACATCTGATTACGATAAAGAAAAACTTCAAGAAAGATTAGCTAAACTAGCTGGTGGTGTTGCTGTAATTAAAGTTGGTGGTGCGACTGAAGTCGAAGTTAAAGAAAGAAAAGATAGAGTTGAGGATGCTTTAAATGCAACAAGAGCAGCTGTTGAAGAAGGTATTGTAACAGGTGGTGGATGTGCATTACTATATGCTGCACAAGATCTTGAAAAAGTAAAAGCTAAAGGTGAAGATCAAAAAGCTGGTGTAGATCTTGTAAGAAGAGCTTTAGAAGCTCCTATTAGACAAATTACCAAAAATGCTGGGGTAGATGGTTCAGTAGTAGTTGGTAAATTGTTAGAACAAAATAAAAAATCACACGGTTATGATGCACAAAATGAGGAATATTGTGACATGTTTGCTAAAGGTATTATCGATCCTGTAAAGGTTGTTAGAACTGCTCTACAAGATGCAGCTTCTATTTCTGGATTATTGGTAACTACAGAAGCAATGATAGCTGACAAACCAGATGAAAAAGATGCTGGTGGTGCTCCTGCGATGCCTGGTGGAATGGGCGGCATGGGCGGCATGGGAGGAATGGGTGGTATGGGAATGTAAAGCCCTATTCTAAAATGAAATTTAAAGGCCATCTTTTGATGGCCTTTTTTTTTAGGTCTAGTAAAATAAGAAAATGTCAAAAAGATATAGTGGTAAATCCTTCAAAGACTCTAGCGTCAACAAAAAACCAAAATTAAGTTTAAAAGAAAAAAGAAAGCTCAAGAGAGAAAAAACAAAAAAAACAAATTAAATAACCACATTTTTCTTCAAATTTTAATATTTATTAAGCTTTTTTAAAGTTTCCAAAAAAAAAAATTAATGTATAAGAGCCACAAATTATGAGTAACAATATAAGAAACATCACTATCATTGCACACGTTGACCACGGCAAAACAACTTTAATTGATAATCTAATGAAACAAAGTGGTTCATTTAGAGAAAATGAAGTTGTTGATGAAAGATTAATGGACTCTGGAGAACTTGAAAAAGAAAGAGGAATTACTATTCTAGCAAAACCTGCTTCAATAAATTGGAAAAATTCAAGAATAAATATTATTGATACTCCTGGTCACCGCGATTTTGCTGCAGAAGTTGAGAGGGTTTTAAGTATGGCTGATGGTGCCTTATTATTAATTGACTCAGCTGAAGGTGTTATGCCCCAAACAAAATTTGTATTGTCAAAAGCTTTAAAACAAGGATTAAAACCTATTGTTGTAATCAACAAACTTGATAAAGCAGATCAAAGAGCTAATGAAGTATTAGATGAAACATTTGATTTATTTGTAAGTTTAGATGCAAATGAAGAACAATTAGATTTTCCAGTTCTGTATGCAAGTGGAAGATCTGGATGGGCTGATAAAGAAGTAGAGGGTCCAAGAGAAAATTTAAATCCTCTTTTAGATCAAATAATTGAACATGTTAAACCAGCAGAATTAGATAATTCTAAGCCATTTGCAATGCTATCAACATTACTTTATGCAGATAGCTTTTTAGGAAGAAGTTTAGTAGGAAGAATTACTCAAGGAACTGCTAAGGCTAACCAATCAATCAAAGCAATTAATCTAAAAGGTGAAAAAGTTGATGAAGGTAGACTAACAAAAATTTTTAGATATGAAGGAACAAAAAAAGTTCCTATAGAAGTTGGAGAAGCAGGAGATATTGTAGTTGTTGCGGGTTTAGAGAAAGCTAGTGTTGCTGATACGATTTGTGATTTAGAGGTTAATGAACCAATTTCAGCTACTCCTATTGATCCTCCAACTATGTCCATTACTATTACAGTTAATACATCTCCTTTAGCTGGCACTGAAGGCAAAAAACTTACCAGTACTCAAATTAGAGATAGATTGATCATTGAAGCACAGAATAATGTTGGAATTACTTTTTCAGAAAATAATGGAAATGACTCTTTTGTAGTAAGTGGTAGAGGAGAATTAATGTTAGAAATATTACTAACTCAAATGAGAAGAGAAGGCTTTGAAATGACAGTTAGTCCACCAAAAGTTTTATACAGAAAAGATAAAGATGGAAATAAACTTGAGCCGATTGAAGAAATTACTATGGACCTTGATGAAGAATACTCATCAAAAATTATTGACTCTATGAATAGAAGAAAAGGAAAGTTAGTAGAATTAAAAGATACTGGTAAAGATAAAAAGCGATTAATTTTCCATGCTCCTACTAGAGGTTTAATGGGTTATACAAGTCGATTTCTTACACTTACAAAAGGAAATGGCGTTATTAATAGAATTTTCCATGATTACGGTAAATTTGAGGGAGAAATGGAAGGAAGAAGAAACGGTGCTTTAATTTCAATGGAACAAGGAAAAGCAGTTGCTTTTGCAATATTTAATTTACAGGCAAGAGGTGAAATGTTTGTAACACATAATGATCCAGTTTATCCAGGCATGATAGTGGGATTATCACCAAAACCAGGAGATATGATAATTAATGTTATGAAGGGTAAAAAACTTACTAACATGAGAACTCAAGGTACAGATGAAAATGTTGTACTTACTCCAGTTAGAAAAATGTCAATAGCTGAACAGTTAAGCATGTTAAACACTGATGAAGCTTTAGAGATCACACCAGAATCATGCAGATTAAGAAAAGCTATTCTTGACCCACATGAAAGAAAAAGAAGTGAAAAATCAAACTCTGCAGCTTAATTAAATATTTTATCTACTAAATAAAGTCCAAAGGCAACACAAGGGCCAATTCCAAAAGCAAATAATAAAGTTCCAACTCCGACCGTACCACCTAAATACCACCCAATACCAACAACAGAAATTTCTAAAGTTGCTCTTACAGCTGCTATTGGTAAATTTGAAACTTTTTGTAATCCTATCATTAAACCATCTCTTGGACCTGGTCCAAGATTTGATACTAAATATATACCACCACCAACACCAACTAAAATTACTGAAACTACAGCTAGTATTAGTTGATAAATGTAATTGGATGGAGTTGGGACAAACTTAATACAAAGATCAATCATTAAAGCAATTATCAAGGCATTAAATATAGTTCCCATTCCAGGCCTTTGACCCAAAGGAATCCATAAAATTAAAACCGCAATACTTACTAAAAGAGTTATTGTTCCAATACTTAAATTTACATTTAATGAGATACCTTGTGCTAAAACACTCCAGGGAGAAGCTCCTGTGAAGGAAACTATTAATAGTCCCTCACCTAACCCAAATAGAGTAAGACCAAAGCATAAAAAAAAGAATGTTGAAAATTTTGGCTTAAAATTCAATGGCCTCTCTGAACTCCAATGTACTTTTGGTATTTTCTTTATTTTTAAAAACATTTTTTTATTAAATTATTTCTATTATTGAAAAAGTCTATTAATGTAATTCTTAAATGAGAAAATTTATAGTTGCTTTGTTTCTTATACTTTACCCTTCTATATCCATAGCCCATATGGCTCATTACAATAAATATAACAAACTTGAAATGGAAATATTCAGAAATGGTGAGTTAATTGGATATAACTATTATTTTTTTAACAGAAAAGGTGATCAAACTTTAGTTACTAATCAAATAAAATTCAGTGTAAAACTTTTAGGTGCAGTCATTTTTCAAGTGGAAAGTTATGGAGAAGAAAAATATCATAAAGATCAATTAATTTCATACAATTCTAAAACTATACAAAATAATAAAGAAAAATTTGTGAATCTATTATTTAACAACAATACTAAAAAATTTGAAATAGAAGGCTCTTCATTCAATGGTGAAACATCTATTGATAGTATAGTTGGGAATTGGTGGAACCATAAAATTCTACAGGCAGATAGTCAAATTAGTCCAATTTCAGGAAGTATAAAAAAACAGGTAGTCACTTTTATTGGTAAAAAAAAAATTGATCTCTACGGCAAGATTTATCAAGCGGACCATTTTACATTAAAGTCTAAGGACATGACTATACCTAAAGATAAAAGACTAGATTTTAATATTTGGTACGATCAAAAAAACTCTACAATTTTAAAAGTTTCATACTCAAGAATGGGAGATTGGGAATATCGTTTAAAAAAAATTGAGTAATTATTTAATTAATTTTTTTAAATAAGTCATTTGCACTTAACCATCCTGATTCTAATCTAGGTCCAATAAACCAATCAGCACATACTCCTATTTTTTTTTGAGGATCCCAATAACTTCTTATTTTTAAGGGTTTAGAATTTGATGAATATTTCCAACCATGATTAATACTATAAATTACTTTAGTTTTTTTAATTTTTGTAAGTTTAAAAAATTTATCGATTAAAATTTTTGAGTTTTTTTTTAAATTTTTTTTATTTTTATCAATATTTTTGTTTGCCCATTTAAAGGTACTTTGAAGTGTCCATAAATCATATTTTGATTTGAACCTTTTTTTTGTATTTTCATTACCTGCCCAACCTAAGACTGGGTCATCAAAAAGAAAGCTGCTAGGTGATTTTTTATTTTTTTTAATTGCAATCATAACTGTAATATTTGCATCCATTTTTAATTTTCTTTTTATAAATGTGTTATTTATAAATTTTTCTGAAAGTTTTTTAAGTTGTGGAAAAGGGCATGTTAAAATGACACCTTTATAAGTTCTTATTTTACCATCTGTGAATAGTAGAAACCATAATTTATTTTTGTAGTAAATTTTTTTGACTTCGCTTTGATAAAAACATTTAACTTTTTTTAAAAGAAATTTGCAAATGTCATTATTGCCTTTTTTTCCAATTATTTTAATGTGTTTTTTATTTTCTTTTTTTTTAGAATTTAAGAAAATATGATTACCACTCCATTTTTTCAAAATTTTTATTTTAATTAATCTATTTGCAAATTTTTTAAATTCTATTGTCTTAGGAGAAAAATATTGTGTTCCATGATCAAAGCCAATCTGACCTTTTACTCTTTTAAATGAAGCTCGACCTCCTGGTCCTCTACCTTTATCATATAAATTGACTTGAAATTTTTTGTTAAGTAAATTTGCAATAGTAGCACCTGAAATGCCAGATCCGATTACGCAGTAATCACTCATTTACCAGCAACAACCATTCCCTCAATCATCATTGTTGGAGAATTAGTTGAGTATTCAAATTCTAAGTCATTTGCTAAAGTTAGATTTTGAAACATATCCTTAAAATTACCTGCAATCGTTATCTCGTTTATTGGATGTTTGAATTCCCCATTTTCAATTAAAAATCCAGTTGCACCCACAGAGTAGTCACCAGTAACAATATTGCTTCCGTGTCCTATTGTTTCTGTTATGTATAAACATTTAGGATTAGAATTTATTAAATCTTTATAGCTAATTTTTCCATTTTCAAAGTAAAGATTGCTAGTCCCTCCGCATCTTCCATTAGATTTAAGATTTAACTTTCTGCCATTATAGGTATCTATTAAATAATTCTTTAATACCCCTTGCTCAACTAATTTTAGTGTATCTGTTCTAACACCTTCTGAATCAAAACTTCTGGAGCCTTGGCCTTTAAATATATCAGGCTTATCAAAAATATTTACTGTATCTGAAAAAATTTTTTGATTAATTTTATCTTTTAAAAATGAAGTTCCTCTCGAAATAGCCGAAGCAGATATGGCGCTTGCAAAAGTACTTAATATTCCTTTGGCAATTCTTTTATCAAAGATTATAGAAATCTTTTCACTGCCTATTTTTTTTGGACTGAGTTTTCTAAGAGTGTATTCTGCAGCTTTTTTTCCTAATTCTTCTGCATTCTTTATATCATTTAAATGACATTTGTGAGTATATTCATAGTCCCTCTCCATACTTTTATCATCTTTTGCAACAGCTACACTATAGGCAACAAATGATGAAGATTTAAAACCTTTACAAAAACCATCGCTATTCGCTAAAATAAAATTTGATTTATTTTCTACAAAGCTGGATTCTGTATTTACTATTTTTTTATCATTTGAGGCAGCAGCCTCTAGTCTTGTTAAATATTCAGCCTTACTATCATTCTCTAAATGCGTGTCATCATATAAATTAAAATCTTTAACTTCTTGAGCCAATAGATCCTTATCAGGTAGTGAGTTAAATTCATCTTCTGGAGTATTTTTTGTAGTTTCGATACATTTTTTAATTAAAATATTTAGATTATCTTCTAGCAAATTTGATGACGATATTGATGACTTTTTCTTGCCAATGAATGTTGTGATATCTATGCCAAGATTATCAGATCTGTTTGACTCATCTAAATTTTTATTTCTAAAATTTACTGTTTCAGAAATAGAATTACCTACATTAACACTTATATCCGTAGCTCCTAATTTTTTTGCTAAATCTAAACAATATGATGCTTTTTTTTCAAGATATTCCTGATCTTTAACCATTTATAAATTTGTGCCACCAACAGTCATTTTATTTATTAAAATTGAAGGCTGGGCTACTCCCACAGGAACTCCTTGTCCTGCTTTACCACAAGTACCAATTCCTGGATCTAACATCATATCATTACCAACCATTGAAACTTCTTTCAAAATTGAAGGGCCATCACCTATTAAAGTTGCTCCTTTTATTGGTGAACCAATTTTACCATTAATAATCTCATAAGCTTCTGTGCAATTAAACACAAATTTTCCTGAAGTAATATCAACTTGTCCTCCTCCAAAGCTAACTGCAAAAATACCTCTATCTACAGATTTTATCATCTCATCTTGAGTTTGTTTTCCACTTAGCATCATGGTATTTCTCATTCTTGGTAATACGATATGTCTATAGTTTTCTCTTCTACCACTACCTGTTGACCTAGTCTTCATTAATCTTGCATTTAATCTGTCTTGCATAAAGTTTTTTAAAATTCCATTTTCAATCAGTACAGTTTTTTCTGTTGGTGTGCCTTCATCATCAATTGTAAGACTCCCTCTTCTATTATCTAAAGTTCCATCGTCAATTATGGTTACACCCTCACTCGCAACTTTTTGTCCCATCAAATTATGAAATGCAGAAGTTTTTTTTCTGTTAAAATCACCTTCTAAACCATGACCTATTGCTTCATGAATTAGTATCGCAGGCCAACCTGGACCAAGTACAACTTTCATTTCTCCTGCAGGAGCAGGTTTGCTGTCTAAATTCACAGAAGCTATTCTAAAAGCTTCATCACAAACATTTTTCCAATTATCGTTTGTCAAATAATCATCGTACGATTGTCTTCCACCAATTCCATAAACACCTGACTCTTTTCTACCATTCTTTTCAAGCATTACTGAAACATTAAATCTTACTAAGGGTCTCACATCAGTTAGAGTTTCACCACCAGACCTAATTATTTCTACAGACTTTTGTTCACCACTAAAATTTGCTGTCACTTGTTTAACATTATTATCTTTTTTTCTTAGGTACTCGTTTACTTTATTTAATATTTCTATTTTTGAGTTAAGTGTTTTTTCTTCTATAGGATTAATGTTTGTATAATATTTTTTGTTTGATTTAGGAATAGAATAATCATAATTGCCTTTTGCAGATTTTAATGTTGATTTTAAATTTTCAGAGGATTGTTTTAACGAATTTTTTGATATTTCGTTAGAATGTGAATAAGCAACAATTTCACCTGAAACTGCTCTAAAGCCAAAACCTAAATCAGAATTATAACTAGATTTTTTTATCTTATTGTCATCCAATAAAATACTTTCAGACTTAGAATTTTCTAAATATAATTCTCCATCATCACATTTTTTTAATGTATCTGAAACAATAGTTTCGGCCTCGTTTCTATTTAAATCAGATTTATCAAAGAAATTGCTCATAGTTAGTAAAACATAGGTTGTTTAAAATAATTTTCAACTAGAGTATTTTACGCATGTACATAACCTAAGATAGTTAGTAAATAATTGTTAATAATGAAGGTTTATTTTAATAATTCTTGTAAAATTTGTAAGGCTGAAATTGATTTATATAAAAAAGAAAAGATTCAAGAAATTGAATGGATTGATATTACTAATAACGAATTAGCTAAAAAAGAAACATCAAGAAATAGTAAAGAACTTTTACGTAGACTTCATGTTAAAGAAAATGAAAAAGTTATTGAGGGTGCAGAGGCATTTTTAGCATTATGGAAAAAAATGCCAAAATATAAGTTTTTATATAGTTTTTTTAAATTACCAATCATCTTTAATTTATTTTCTTTTGGTTATGAAGTTGTTGCCTTTTTTTTATACCTAAAAAATAAGAAACAGTTAAAAAATTAATCAAAAAAAAATAATAAGAACTGACTCAATAATGATAATGAGGCTATAAACATTATAAGAACAATCGAATACATCAATAAAACAATTTTGTTTTTTTTTCTTCTTAATCTCACAAAGTCTTTATCATCTAAATCAGAAATATCTCTATCCCCTACTACAGGATAATCGTAACTAAATCTCCAGGTGCTATCTCCAAGGCGTGAGTCCAAATTGTTAAAAAAAGTAATCCAAGCAAGAATATATTGCAAAACTAAATAAAGAATTATCAGAAAGATTGAACCAAAAAGCATTTTAGATTGTACCCAATTATAATAAAAATTTAATTATTATTTTGTGCTCTTTTTCTAGCTATAAGCTGCGTTAAAGAGTCAACCATTGTGTCTGATGCTTTAAAAATATCTATATTTTTAAATTCATGTGATAAATTTTTTTCTGGATTTGTTTTATCCTCAATTACGATCCCTTCATCTGGTGAATTATTTTTAATATAAATTAATAACAGCCAATCTTCATCTTCTGATTCATCCCATTTAATAAATATTTCTCCTGTCTCAAATCTTCTATCAATGCATCTAAAAATAGACATATGTCTGGTAATGTGTCTTTTATTGAGTTGAAAAACTAAACTACTAGCACTTCTATAAAAACTCTCTAGAGCAAATTCTATTTTTTGTCTTGCAATTGTATACTCTTTTTCTTTCTTTAATAAAGTTTCTCTATCTTCATTCCCTTGAAGATTAACGCCTAAAGCTTCTACTCTTTCTTTAATTTTTTGATCTCTAATAATTCTGTATTTTTCTTTTAATTTATCTATTCTTTCTTGTAATGCAGAATAATCTTCTCTTTTTTCTCTTAATGAAATTTTTTCGAGTTTTTCCAACTCTTTAACTTCTCTAATTCTAAATTTTTCTATTTGTTTATCTAATCTCAATTGCTGTAAAAACTGTTTTTGTTTTTCAGCTTGTTCAATTCTTAGGAGGGCTTGCTCTTTTCTTAAAAAAACCTTTATATCTTTTGTTCTTTGTTTTTCTAATCTTGCTTCTTCTCTTAAAGCCTGTTCTTTCAATTTTACTTTTAGGACTTCTTCGTGTTTTTTTTCATTTTCTAACCTAATTTTTTCTTTTCTTTCATTCTCAATTTTCTCTATTTTAATTCGTCTTTTTTCATCAATCTTTAAAATTTTATAATCTGAAATTGTCTCTGAAATTTTATCGAAGAAACTCTGGATATATTTCTCTAAATTAAAATTAATCTTAAAATTAAATTGAGGTTTTATAGATAATTGAAATTTAACTAGTTTTAAAGCTAAGCTTTCTTTTTTAACTTTTTTTGTTATGAAATTAGTTTTTTTTTTTAAAATTTTAGGTCTTAATTTTTTATTTTTTTTTCTCTTTATTTTTGGTACCTTTTTAGTCTTTTTTTTGAACTTTTTAGATGACTTGTTTTTATAAACTCTCTTAATGATTTTTTTCTTTTGTTTTAATTTTTTTCGCTTTTTTTTCATTTTAGAGGAAATCAGATTCTATCAATAATTTATTGATAAATATAGTCTCTTGTCATTGGAGTTGAGCTATAATTTTTCGAAAGTTGAAATTGATATACAACTTGATCACCCCACTTGAAAGCCATCTCACATCCAGCAAGATAAAATTCCCACATTCTAAAAAATCTATCATCAAACATCTTAATAATTTTTTCCTTATTTTTTATGCAATTTTCTTTCCAATGTCTCAAAGTGTGAGAATAATGAAGTCTTAAGACCTCTATATCAGTCACAATCAAGCCTGCTTTTTCTATCGGAGTTGTTACTTCACTTAAGCTGGGAGTATACCCTCCTGGAAAAATATATTTAGTTATCCATGGATGAGGATCTCTTGGTGGATTTACTGAACCTATTGTGTGTATTAAAGATACTCCATCTTCATTCAAAAGTTTTTCTATTTGTTTAAAAAATTTTTTGTAAAATTTTCTTCCTACATGTTCAAACATCCCTACACTCACTATTCTATCAAATTTTTCATTAAGTTCTCTATAATCTATTAGCTTAAACTTTACCTGATTTTCTAAATTTAAATCTTTAGCTTTTTGATTACAGTAATTAAATTGATTCTCAGATAAAGTAATCCCAGTGACTTCACAACTTGCAGCTTTGGCAATATCAAATGCTAATGAACCCCAGCCACAACCTATATCTAAAACTTTTTGATTATCTTTTATGTTTAATTTTTTAATTATATGTTGGATCTTATTATTTTGTGCTACTTCTAAAGTATCATTATCATTTTTAAAATATGCACAAGAATACTGTCTTTTAGAATCTAAAAATAAATCATACAAATCATCAGAGATATCATAGTGATGGGATACATTCATCTTTGATTTTTTTATAAAATTAAAATTTGTTAGGTACCTATATGAGCCTCTTAGACGGTTAATTAAATAACTAAAAAAATTCAATTCTCCTCTTCCAAAATTCATTAAAGCTAAATCTAAAAAATCAGTAAGAGAACCGTTTTCAATAACTATTTCTCCATTTGTATAGGCCTCACCAAAATATAAGTCTGGGTGAAATAATAATTTATAATTAAGATCCTTTTTTAAGATTTTTAATTTCATGGGATTATTTCCAGGTTCTCCAATTATATAATCTTTTGAATCAGCATCAGTCAAAATGAACCCACCTTTTTTAAAAACCTTGTTTAAAAATCTAGCTAATTGCATATCAAGCTGCCATTTTAGAATTAAGTTTAAAGTCTAAATTATTCAAATTATCTATTAAATCTTTTTGTTCATTCGCATTTAGAAGTCTTAATGGAGGTAAAATATTTTCATAAATTTTATTCTCTTTAGAATAAAAGGTATGTAATCCTGAAATCAGGTTATACTTATCAAAATTTTTTCTTACTTCACACAATTTTTGATTATAAGATTGTTTCTTTCCAGAAAAAAAATCATCATAAACTTTTCTAGAAAGTTCAGCTGTTGCATTACAAGTTGCAGTTATTATACCTGAGCAGCCTAGCTGTAGGCCTTTTAATAGTTTAAGTTCTGAACCAGGAAAAATAGAAAAATTTTCTAATTTTAAACTTTCAAATAAATTATAAGAACTGTCTTTAACACCTACTATCTGATCTGGAAATTTTTTTACAAGCTCCTCAACACATTCTACGCTAAATTTATACCCACAAAGCTTCTCAAAATTATAAAGAACAATCTTGCACGAAGGGACTGCTTCTATTATTTTTGAGTAAAATTGTATTACTTCTTTATCACCATACTTGTAATACGCCGGAGGCATAATTAAAAACTTTTTAAAACTTAATGAAGTAGCTACTCTCATAAAATTTATTGTTTCAGTCAACGAGTTTAAGCCTGTGCCTATTAAATGCCTGTCCTTATATTTACTGGCTGAAAGATTATTTAGAAGTTTGATTTTTTCTGAAACAGATATTAGTTGAGCCTGACCCGTACTTCCAAATATTGCTGTTCCATGACAACCCTGATCTATAAGGTTTTCAGCATGTTCTATTGTTTTCTCTATATTAAGGCTTAAGTCAGAATTAAAAACTGACATTGTAGCTGCAAATATTCCACTTATTTTTGTCATAATAAAAATTTATATAAAAAATATATCTAGTAAAGTTTATAAATACCATATGAAAATATTAGCAGTTCAAAATAGAATGGGAATTGGGGATACTATAATCTTTCTTCCCTTTATTAAGGCTTTATTCAAAAAATATAATTCACCTATAAGTTTACTTGTGAAAGAAAGTTCAAAGGCTGACCAATATTTACATCAAACAAATTATATTGATAAGATTATAACTTTAGAAAGAGATAAAAATAATAATAAGCATAAAGGCTTTATAGGTAGCCTCAATTTAATTAAAGATTTGAAAAAGGAAAATTTTGAAAAAATTTTCATTTTTAATTCATCTTTAAGATTTAATTTAATTGCTAGATTGTCTGGTATCTCTAAAATTTATCAATATCCACTATTTCAAAAAACTGATCAACATATCATTGATACCCCAAAAAAATTTTTTATAGATAAAATAAATTTAAAGGTTACAGGAGATCCTGAAATTCAAATAGATAATTCGATAATATTAGACTCAATTAAAAAATTTAACATTAATAAAAATGAAACAAATATACTTTTAGGTATTGGAGGTTCTGGCCCAACTAAAAGAGTCCCATCAAAAATATTTTTATCTGTTATCGAAAAAATATCCAAAACTAAAAATTGTAAATTTTTTCTTGCTACTGGTAAAAATAATGAAGAGCAAATCATATTGAATGAAATATTAAACTCTAAATTTAAAAATATTTGTTTCTCTTTGGATAATTTTTCTATTAAAGAAACCTTGCCAATTATAAAAAATTGTAATTTATCTATTTGTAACGATAGTAGCTTTAGTCATTTATCAGCAGCCCTAGGTATAAAAACAATTACTTTGATGGTAGATACTCCTATAATCTATGGAAACTATAATTCAAGAATGTTTCCAATAATTCCTGAGGGAGTAGAAACAGTAAATCACCATACTGATGGAAAAGAAAAAATTAATCCTGAGAAAGTATACAAGAAAGTTATAGAAATTCTTAATTAAGAAATATCATTTAAAACTATATCTTTTGCCTCGTTAACTATGGATGATAGTCTTGAGGTTTCAGGAGAAATATCTGGATGTATTTTTTTTTGTATTTTTACATAAGCTTTATTTACTTCTTCTTTGGTGATTTTTTTACTTATATCTAAATTTAAAATCTTATATGCTTCTGGGATAGATATCGAAGAAGAGTTTCTGGTACTAGGTTGGTTAAATGAAAATCGTCCTGATTGTCTCAAAGTTTGAATCAATCTATAGAGCGATATTAATTGAAAAAGAGATAATCCTTTTAACTTTAATAATGCAAGGCTAGCCAAGGTTAGAGGCAAAGTTAATAAATATTTTCCTCCTATAGCAAATAAAATTGCTAAAACAATTAATCCTAAGATAATTAAGAATCTTAAACTTTTAGATATCTTTTTTGATGAAATATTACTAATAAACTTCATCAAAAAGTAAAAAGCTGTCAATATAACTAATGTATAAATTATAATATTCATATATTTTTCTATGCTATGAAAGTACCACAACTTAGGAAAAAACCTGAAATAAAATCTTGTCACAATATCACTTGGGAAGACAATTATAGCTGGATACATCAAAAAAATATTTTGGAAGTTTTAACAGATAAAAATAAATTAGAACCCGAAGTAAAAGAATATTTGATACAGGAAAATAACTACACAGAATATCATTTAAAAGACACAAAAAATTTACAAAAAAAATTATTTGATGAAGTAAAAGCAAGAATTAAACTCGATGATGAGTCCCTTCCCTACAAAGATCACACATATGAATATTGGACTAAGACCACAATTGAAGGAAATTATTCAATAAAATTGAGAAGAAAAATTGAAACAAATAAAATTGAGGAAATTTGGAATGGAGATAAAGAAAAAGAAAAATTAGGAGTAGAGTATTTTGGGGTTGGTGATTTAGAGGTCAGTCACGATGATAAATATCTCGCTTATTCTTTAGATACAAAAGGGTCAGAATATTACACAATTTTTGTAAGAGAAATTATTTCTAATAAGATTATTACAAAAGAAATCTCAAATACATCAGGAGGTATTACTTTTAGTTTAGATGATAAATATATCTTTTACTCAAAACTAGATAAAAACCATCGAGCTAGAAAGATTTTTAGACATAAAATTGGGAATCATAATAATTCTGATGAGCTGGTTTTTGAGGAAAAAAGTGAAGCGTTTACTGTAGGGATTAATATAAGTTCAGACGAAAAATATTATTTTATTACAACCTCAGATCATAATACCTCAGAACAATATTATTTCAAAGTTGATGAAAAAAAACCAAAACCTAAATTAATAAAAAAAAGGGAGAAAGGAATTTTATATTCTGTAAACTCTTGGGATAATAAATTTTATAATCACACAAATAAAGATGCTGAAGACTTCAAGGTAGATATTTCAGATAATTTAGAAACACAAAATTGGAAGCCTTTTATCGAAGCCAAAAATGAAGTTTTGATAGGAGGTTTAGTATTTTTAAAAAACTGGATACTTCGTTCTGAAGTGTCTGACGCATTAGATAAACTATTTGTAAAAAATGTTTCAACAGGACTAGAGGAGGAAATAGTTTTTTCTGATGAAAAAGTTTATGTACCCAATATTTCTTTGAGACAAAAGGATAAAAACACAGATGAAATTTATCTTGGATATTCTTCACCAAAAACTCCCTCAAGAGTTTATTTATATAATCTTTCAACGAAAAATAAAAAATTAGTTAAGGAACAAGAAATACCCTCTGGACATAATTCAGAAGATTATATCGTAGAAAGAGTAGAATATAAATCTCACGATGGAAGATTAGTTCCTCTGACTATAACAAGACATAAAAAAACTAAAATAGATGGAACCGCAAATATATTGTTGTACGGCTATGGATCTTATGGAAATTCAATGAGTCCCGGTTTTTCATCAACAAGATTAAGCCTAATTAATAGAGATATAATTTGGGTAACTGCACATATAAGAGGTGGAATGGAAAAAGGTATGAAATGGTGGAAGGAAGGTAAGCTTACAAATAAAAAAAATACTTTTAAAGATTATATTTATGCTGCAAAATATCTAATTGAAAACAAGTATTCTTCTGAAGGCAAGATAATAGGAATGGGTGGCTCTGCAGGAGGGCTATTAATGGGCGTAGTAGTTAATGAAGCTCCTGAATTGTTTCTAGGAATTATAATGGCAGTTCCATTTGTTGACTCTTTAACTACTAATCTCGATCATTCTTTACCATTAACTGTTGGAGAATTTGATGAATTTGGAAACGCCAAAGATAATAAAGATCATTTTAATTATATTTTTTCATATGCACCTTATAACAATATAAAAAAAATGGATTATCCTCATATGTTAATTACAACAAGCTTAAGTGATAACCGAGTATTATTTGATGAGCCAGCTAAATTCACAGCTAAACTTCGAGACTTAAAAACAGACAACAATTTATTGCTTCTAAAAACTGAAATGAATGCTGGACATGGAGGTAAGTCAGGTAGAGATGGGGCAATTGAGGAAATTGCTCTTGATTATGCATTCGCTCTAAAAATATCCAAAAAAATTTAATTTCCATATCTTGAAAATTAATAATTAGTTCCTAAATAAAACTAGTAAGTCGCCTAATGGGACTTATAAAATATAAACTTGCTTAACAAAGGAGGATAATATGACAAGTAAGGATTTATCTATATTTAACTCACTTAGACCATTTTCAATTGGATTCGACGATATGTTTGATCAATTCGAAAATATGTTAGGGAATGGTGCTTTGACGATGCAGTCAAACTACCCACCCTATAACATCAGAAAAACTGGAAAGGATAACTACGCAATAGAAGTTGCTTTAGCTGGTTTTAATAAAAAAGATGTCGAAGTTGAGTTTGAGGATAATTTATTAACAGTAAGAACAAAACAAGTTAATAAATCAGATAATAATAATGCTGATGGAGAAATAATTCATAAAGGTATTTCTCAAAGACAATTCGCAAGATCATTTACTATTGCTGATGACGTAAAAGTTAATGATGCCGAGCTTAAAGATGGTCTTTTAACAATATCTTGCGAAAGAATTGTTCCAGAGCATAAGAAGAAAAAGCTTATAGAAATAAAATAAGTCAAACCTTGCTTGTGGGGTGCAATTCCCCACAGGTATCCTTAAAAACAACCGTTAGATACAAAACCAACAACAACAGAGTTTGAATCTACTTCAAATCTTCTTTCACAAGGAATTCCATATTTTTTTGTATTATAAATAAATACTAAGTTACCCTTATCGTTTTTAAAGTCCTCATCTGGTTTTCCTAAATCTATCTGCAAAACACTTGAGGATTTGCCAATATATTTACTTAATTTTTGATTTTCTTTTTCGACGATAGCATCTGTTTTTTGTTTAATAGTCTGACAACCTGATAGAATCATTATTACAATAAAGCTTGTAAAAATAATTTTTAATTTCTTCATAATTCAATCATAACAACCTAATTATGGCATAAATATAAACTTCTGAGTTGAAATATGTGAATAAAGGCTAGTTTTAAAAGGTAATTTCAAAAAGAATCAAATAATTATTTCTCTAATAGGAGGATAAATGCTTGAAAATTATTTCAATTATAAAAAACACAAAACAGATTTTAAAACTGAAGTAATAGCCGGAACAACTACGTTTTTAACCATGGCTTATATAATGTTTTTAAATCCATTTATATTATCGGGGGAATTTGCCGGACCTGATAAAGGTTTCTTTGATTTCGGCGCAGTTTATACAGCTACTATTTTAGCTACAGCTTTAGCATGTTTTATAATGGCTTTTTATGGAAAAACTTGGCCAATAGGACTTGCTCCAGGAATGGGAATTAATGCATTTGTAGCTTTTGGAGTTTGTGCTGGTATGGGATACACACCTCAAGAAGCTTTAGGTGCAGTATTGGTTGCTGGAGTATTATTTTTAATCATTTCTTTAACGCCGATTAGAGCTTGGTTAATAAATTCTATCCCTAAAAGTTTAAAACTTGGGATCGGCGCGGGTATCGGTCTTTTCCTAGCAATAATTGGCCTACAAATTATGGAAGTGGTAGTTGATAATCCAGTAACCTTAGTACAATTGGGTGATCTTAGTGATCCTTTAGTTTTACTAGGATGTGCAACGTTTATAGCGATCATAGTTCTAGAAAAAATGAATGTTAAAGGAAACATAATTATTGGTATTCTAGTTTTTAGTATTATTGCTTGGGCTGCGGGACTAGCTAAATTTAATGGTATTGCAAGCGCACCACCTCCAATGACATACTTGTTTGAATTTGATCTATCTGCAGCAATGACTGCAGGGATGTCTACTGTAATATTTACACTATTATTTATTGACTTCTTTGACACTGCTGGAACTCTAACCTCAGTTGCTAATGTAGCTGGTAAGGTTGGGAAAGATGGTAAAGTTCAAGACATTAATAAGGCAATGTTATCTGACAGTGTTGGTACTGTTGCCGGTGCAATGATGGGAACTACTACTGTTACGAGTTATGTAGAGTCTGGAGCAGGTGTAAAAGCTGGAGGAAAAACTGGAATGACCTCATTAGTAATAGGTATATTATTCCTAGCTTGTATATTTTTTGCTCCTTTAGCAACCAGTTTGCCTAAGCAAATTGATGGTGCCGCATTGCTATTTGTGTCTGTTCTTTTCATAAGAAATATTACAGATATAGAGTGGAATGATATTTCAGAGTCTGCTCCAGCAATTCTTGCAATGATAGCAATGCCTTTAACGTATAGTATAAGTAATGGTATTGCGTTAGCATTTGTGTCTTATGCATTAATTAAAATATTTACTGGAAAATTTTCAAGTACATCACCTGCGATATGGGTTGTTGCAGTATTAAGTGTTGTGAGTTTTGCAGTTGCTTAAACAAATTTAATAGGGCCAGTTAAATCTGGCCCTATTTATTTTTTTCAATTAATTTATGAATAGATAGTTCCTCATAGTGCTCGGTTGGCTGAACAATCCAAGGATCTGAGTCTAATTTTACAGAGCAGAAATCAGGCTCAAAAGATGAAGATTTCTTTTTCCATAAACATGCGGTTTTAACTTCTTTAATGTAGCTTTTGATTGGAGCATAATTTTTTAACCATTCAATACTTTTGTTTAAAGTAAGCCCAGTGTCTGATAAGTCATCAATTAAAAGTACCTTATTAAAATCCTCATTTTTTGCTAAAGAACTTATTTCTCTTGCAAACATTAATTGACCTTGCTTGTCCTCCATGCCCTCACCTGAATAACTTTGGATGACTATATAAGCAATTGGAAGTTTTAAAATTCTAGATAAAATATCAATTATTGGTGCAGCACCTCTCATAATTCCTACAAGAACTGTGGGTTTATAACTTTTGTGAATTTCTATTGCTAATTTCTCAACAATTTTAGTATATTCATCAAATTCGATGATTAATTTCTCTGCCATGAAATCTATTATCATAATTAAAATTATTTAAAAAGGAGAAATCATGAAAGCATATTGGATAAGTTTATATCTAAAAATAGATAATCAAGAAAATTTAAAAAAATACGCTGAAACAGTAACACCTATAATTAAAGGATTTGGTGGAGTTCCTCTAGTAAGAGGGGGAAATCATAAAACATTCGATGGAGATGACTTCGTTAGAACAGTGGTTTGGGAATTTCCAAGTTATGAACAAGCGTTAAAATGTCATGAGTCAAAAGAATATTTAGCTGGTTGGAATTTAGCTAAAGAAACAACGACGAGACATATGCAAATTATTGAGGGGTTTAGTACTGAATAGGTTCAGGATCTATGCTTCTCCACAAGTACCATGTTGCTACTGAACAATAAGGTGAAAACCTTTTTTTAAGTAAATTAACAAACTTATCAGGTGGTAAATATTTTTTTTTATAATTGTTTGAAATTGCTCTTAAAAGACCAATGTCTTGTATGGGCCAAATATTAGATCTGTTATAAGTGAAAAGTAATATCATTTCAGCAGACCACCTTCCAATTTGTCTTAAATTTGATAAATACTTAATGGCCTCTTCATCATCCATCTTATCTATAAGTTTAGGATTAAAGGTTTTATCTAAAGTTTGTTTAGCTAAGCTTTTTATTCCTATAACCTTTTGGCGACTTAGACCACATGATTTAATTTGTGAAAAAGTCAATCTTGAAACTATTCTAGCATTTATCTTATTATTACATTTTTTTTTAAATTTGAAAAAAACAGAATTAGCAGCAGCAACACTTATTTGTTGTCCAATGATACTTTTACATAATGAATAAAAGATATCTTTTCTTGATGTTAAAATAGTTTCCGATGGACTTTCGTAACTTTTAATTAATCTAGCCATTATTTTGTCTTTCTTAGACAAATTTTTTTTTGCTTTTTTCCAGTACTTTGGAACTTTAGTCATTAATTGTTTTAGACGTGATATTTTTTTTTTGGTAAATTTCTCTTCTAAAAATGATCATTGTAGAGATTATTACTAAAGCTGCACCAAATAATGTTTTAATAGTTGGTATTTCATTCCAAATAAAGTAGCCAAAAAATATTGCAAAAACTAAAGCCAAGTATTTCAGTGGTGTAACTAATGATACTTCAGAATATTTATAAGATTGACTTAGCCACAAGTTTGCAACTCCACCAAAAATACCTACCATAGATAATAATAAAAAATCTCTTAAATCTGGCATTATCCACCCCTGAGGAATTGTTAAAAAACTTAGTAAAGTTATTGCTAAAGAAAAATAAAAAGAAATTAACCAAACAGGCTCTGAAGTTGATAGCTGCCTAATTGCTATTGCGACGTAAGAAAGTCCCAAACAGAAAATTATTGGAAAAACATAATAAATGTTAAGTGAACTTATTCCTGGTTCAGTGATAACTAAAATTCCTATAAATCCAACTAAGACAGCTAACCATCTAAATAATCCAACTTTTTCATTTAATAAAAAAATTGAAAAAATAGTTGTGAATATTGGAGCTGCAAAAGAGATGCTGACAACTGTTGCTAAAGGTAAACTTCTTAAAGCAATGAA
>QBYE01000002.1 GCA_003282985.1 Pelagibacteraceae bacterium AG-325-E08 | reverse complement strand
TTATGATCAATGGAACAATGATAGTGAAAGTTTTTATCTGATAGAATATATTTTACCCACAGAAGATCTTGAAGATCTAAACTTGATAAAAAAACAATATGATCTCATCGAACAATATGACTTTAAAGAAATAACAAGTAAATATTATTTAGATGACTCTATCGTTGCATTAATCTTTATTAATCAAAAAACTATAAGAATATTATCAAGGATTACTGTTAACGATAAGGTTTTTTTAATTAACGAATCATTTTCAAATATTGATACAAATAATACAGATCAGTTGAGCACTATTATTAAAAGTTTAAAGATAATGTATGAAGATTATTGGAAAAATTTTAATCAAATTAATACATCTATTAAATTACCAATCTACATTAAAGTTAATAGTGGAGATAATTTAAAAGTGTCTCGTTTAGAAAATACTTTAGATGAAATTAGTTTAATTTATGATTACTTTATATCAAAATTTGATAAAGATTTTATATATTATCAAATTATATATAATGGTACACCAGATATTTTTTTAAAATCAATGGGAAAACAAAATTTTAATTTTAATACTCAAAATAAAACATGGGTCTTAAAATGAAAGATCTTAATCAAGAAATAATCAAATTTGATTATGGTCAAAATTTTACAGATGATGATTTTTATGTTTCAAAAAGTAATAGACATATATTTGATTTATTAATTAAATGGCCAAAATGGGAAAAAAACTTTCTAAATATCAGTGGAGAAAAATTTTCTGGCAAATCACATTTAATTAATATTTTCTTAAAAAAATTTAATGGAATAAAATTAGAGGCAAGCCTACTTAATAATGATCATTTGGGTGAAATTAAAGTTCATCAAAACATAGTTTTAGAAAATTTAAGTAAAGAAATCAAAGAAGATCTATTTTTTACGCTTTGTAATATTGTTGAACAAGACAACAAATATTTAATTGTAACCTCTAATCAACCGATAGTAGATATTGATTTTAATTTAATTGATTTAAAATCAAGATCAAAAAATTTTCTTTTACAAAATATAGAAAAACCTGACGATGAACTGATATTTGCCTTAATTTTAAAAAATTTATCTGATCGCCAAATATCGTTAGATAAAAAGTTAATTCACTACATTATTAAAAGAATTGATAGATCATATGGAAAAATAATTGATTTCATATATAAGATCGACGAAGTAAGTTTAAAAAAAAAAAGATCAATTGATTTTAAAATTATTAAAGAAGTTCTGGGGGAATAATTGAATAAATATAGAAGTCATACCTGTAATGAGCTTAGAAAAAATAATGTTGGTAAAAGTATAGTTATTTCAGGCTGGATTAACAAAAAACGTGATCATGGAAATTTATTATTTATAGATCTTAGAGATAATTATGGAATTACTCAATGTATAATAGATCAAGAAAATAAAAACTTTAAAGAGTTAGAAAAAATACAACTTGAAACAGTAATAAAAGTTGAAGGTAGGGTTGTTAATAGATCTAAAGAAACTATCAATAAAGATATTGAAACAGGAGAAATTGAGATTTCAATTGAAAATTTTACAGTTTTAGGTACTTGCAAAGAATTACCAATGCCTGTTTTTACTGATCAAGAATACGCAGAAGAGATTAGATTAAAATATAGGTATTTAGATTTACGAAGAAAAAAAATTCATGAAAATATAATTCTAAGGTCAAAAGTTATTTCATTTATAAGAAGTGAAATGAATACAATTGGGTTTTTGGAATTTCAAACACCAATACTTACTTCTTCGAGCCCGGAGGGTGCAAGAGACTTTCTTGTTCCAAGCAGATTGAACCCTGGAAAATTTTATGCTTTACCTCAAGCTCCACAACAATTTAAACAACTTATAATGGTCTCAGGATTTGATAAATATTTTCAAATTGCTCCATGTTTTAGAGATGAAGATGCTAGAGCTGATCGAAGTCCAGGAGAATTTTATCAATTAGATTTAGAAATGTCATTTGTTGAACAAGAAGATGTTTTTAAAGTGGTTGAAGAACTATTAATTAATACTTTTAAAAAATTTTCAAACAAAAAATTAATTTCTGAAAAATTTCCAAGAATTTCTTATGCTGATGCATTAGCAAAATATGGAAGTGACAAACCTGATCTGAGAAACCCATTAATCATAAATGATATTACTGAAGTTTTTTTAAGGGATGACGTATCTTTTGAAATCTTTAAAAAACTTGTCAAATCAGGATCTCAAGTAAGATGTATTGTTACTAAAAAAACTAAAGATAAACCAAGAAGCTTTTTTGATAATATTGATAAATGGGCTAAAGAACAAGGTTCTTCAGGTTTAGCTTATTTTACATTTGAAAAGAATAATGAAATATCTGCCAAAGGACCTATAGGTAAATTTTTTTCTAAGGAATCTTTAGAGGAAATAATGCAAAAAACAGGAGCAAAAATTGGAGATAGTATTTTTTTAGCTTGTAACAATCAAAAAGAATTAGAGAGAATTACTTCTCTGGCAAGAGGCAAGATAGCAGATGATCTAGATTTAATTGATGATGATACATTTGCTTTTTGCTGGATAGTTGATTACCCTATGTTTGAAAAAGATGACCAGACTAATAAGATTAAATTTAGTCATAATCCTTTCTCTATGCCTCAAGGAGATTTAGACAAAATTAATTTTGATAATCCTTTAGATATACTTGCTTTTCAATACGATATTGTATGTAACGGCATTGAGCTTTCTTCTGGTGCAATTAGAAATCATATTCCTGAACTAATGTATAAATTATTTTCAATCGCGGGTTATGATAAAAAGCAGGTGGATGAAAAATTTAGTGGCATGATTAATGCCTTAAGTTATGGAGCGCCACCTCATGGAGGAATAGCACCAGGTATTGATAGAATAGTTATGCTTTTAGCTAATGAAAAAAATATTAGAGAAGTAACTATGTTTCCAATGAATCAAAATGCTCAAGATTTAATGATGAATGCACCCTCTGACGTGAATGAAAGTCAGTTAAAAGAGTTGAATTTATCTTTTAAATTGAAAAAATAATCTATTTTTTTCCTTTAAGACTTAGTTTGACATCTGATAAATCTACCAAGTTTTTTTTATAATTATTTCTAACAAATCCCTTACTAGTAATATCTCTAACAATTTTAAGTAATTGGTTTTGACCTTCAGAATTTTGTTCTTCAAAATCAGGACTATCAATAGTACCAATAGATGGTGTGTGAGCAAGATCTTCTCTATTTTGATAAGAAATGGCCAATTCTCTAAAAATATAGTCCAAAATAGATGATGCACTTAAAATTCTATCATTGCCGTGTACGTTTCCTGATGGTTCAAATTTTGTACCAACAAATGCATTTATGAACTCATCAAGTGGAACTCCATATTGAAGCCCAAGTGATACAGCAATAGCGAAATTATTCATTAGAGCTTTAACTAATTCACCTTCTTTACTTGTGTCTATGAAAATTTCACCAATTTTGCCATCTTCATATTCACCAGTATGTAAATAAACTTTGTGATCACCAATAGTTGCTTTCTGAATATAACCTTTTCTTCGATCGGGCATACTAAATCTTTTTCCAGATTTTTCAGAACTGTTGTTGTTTGATTTTATAAATTTCTCAAAGTTCTTCGGTGGCTGCTTTTGAGAATCTGTTAATACTTCTATTTTCTTATTTTCAGCAATTTTTTTATTATTTGGGTCAAGACTTTTTGTTTTTCTATTATCAAGCTTTACATCTAAAACTTCAAATTTACCATCATCTCTTTTTTCTAAATTTTTAAGCTCTGTCTCATTAATATCATCTAAGAAATGATTTACTTTAAACGTACATGTATAATATGTTTCAACTAAATATTTTGCCATTTAACCCCAATTTTTAAAATTAATTTGAAATATGATTCATTTTATTTATATACAAAAACAAATTTTAGTCTAATTTAAATTATACAATTTTAAATTGAAAAATATTAATTATTTATGTTGACACTTTTAAAAAAAATTTTCACTTGGTGGAATCGAGATACACTTGGAACAAAAATAAAAACGATTTTTTTTGGAAAATTTGTTGGAAAAGATCATTTAGGCAATAAATATTATGAAAGCAAAAAAGGCAAGAGATGGGTAATTTATGCTGAGGAAATTGACGCATCAAAAATACCTGTAGAATGGTATTCTTGGATACATTTTACGCCAAATAAAATAGAAAAAAAACATGATCTTGAAAAATATGAATGGCAAAAACCTCATCAGCCAAATCTAACAGGAACAGAGTCAGCTTACTATCCAAACAAAAATAAAGATGCTACTCAAAAAAAATATAGAACTTGGAAAAATTAAATTAAACTTATTTATTTTAATTTCATTTCTAATCATACCTTTTAATTTAAATTCTAGTGAAAATTTAGATGGTAGTTTCACAGACATCAAAGTATTAGATAAAATCTCCTCTAAAAATATCTTATTAAAGCTTAAAAATGGTGAAGATACAAAATATAAGGATTTATTAATAAAAAGTATGAAATGTAGAAATTCAGAATTTGATGATAATCCAGAAATTACTGCTTATATTCAAGTCAGAGATTTAACAAACAAAAATAAGAATGATGTATTTGTTTTTAATGGATGGATGTTTTCCTCAAGTCCTTCTATAGCACCTTTTGATCACCCTGTTTATGATATATGGCTAGTAAGTTGTTATTAAATAATTTTTTCAGTATCTAGCCAGCTTACATTAAAATCTGACTCAATAAATTTTTTATGATTTAAAAGTTTTTTATGTAAAGGAATGGTGGTGGTAATACCATCGATCACAAACTCATCTAATGACCTATTCATTCTTTGAATAGCTTCTGACCTATTTCTACCATGGCAGATAAGTTTACAAATCATACTGTCATAATAAGGTGTTACTTTGTATCCTTGAAATATTGCACCATCAACTCTTGTTCTAAATCCTGATGGTTGGTGACACATTCCAATTGTTCCAGGTGAGGGTTGAAAATTTTTACTTGCATCTTCTGCATTTATTCTACATTCGATTGCATGACCCCTAGGGTTAATATCTGACTGTTTTAGTGCTGTTTCACCTTTAAATGCAATCCAAATTTGCTCTTTAATAATATCTATTCCAGTTACCATTTCAGTAACTGGATGTTCTACTTGGACTCTAGTATTCATTTCCAAAAAATAAAATTTTCCATCTTCATAAATAAATTCGACTGTACCAGCTCCTTCATAACCAATTTTTTGAACCATATTGACAGTCTTATCAAATAGATCTTTTCTAATATTATCATTTAAAATGGGACTCGGTGTTTCTTCAATGAGTTTTTGATGTCTTCTCTGTACTGAACAATCTCTCTCGTGCAAATGAACAGTTCTATTTTTACCAGCTAGAATTTGAACTTCTATATGTCTAGGATTTTGAAAAAATTTTTCTATATATACCTCATCATTTCCAAAATATTTTTGAGCTTCAGATTTTGCAGTTGAAAATAGATTTTCAAATTCCTCTTCTTTATGAACAATTTTCATTCCTTTACCTCCACCGCCACCTGAGGCTTTAATTAAGACAGGATATCCTATTTTTTTACAAAGCTCTTTAGCTTTGGATATATCTTTTATACCTCCATCAGAACCTTCAATTATTGGTAATCCATTCTCTTCAGCAATTTTTTTAGCCTGAATCTTATCTCCCATCATCTCAATGAGTTTAGAGGATGCACCAATAAATTTAATATTATTTTCTTCTAATACTTTTGCAAAATTAGCATTCTCGGATAAAAAACCATATCCTGGATGAACAGCTTCAGAATTTGTTAGTTCAATAGCTGACATTAAGGCAGGAATATTTAGATAACTATTAACTGGCTGATGTGATCCAATACAAACACTTTCATCTGCCAATCTTACATGCATACTATCTCTATCTACATCTGAATGAACAGCTACAGTGGAGATGCCCCATTCTTTACATGCTCTTATTATTCTAACCGCAATTTCCCCACGGTTTGCTATTAATATTTTTTTAAACATTATTCTAAAATGATTATTGTTTGTCCAAATTCTACTGGCTGTCCGTCTTCAACACATATTTCTTTTACTATCCCATCAGATGTTGAGGGAACGTGATTCATTGTTTTCATTGCCTCAATAATCATAACAGTTTCACCTTTTTTTATTTTTTTACCAATTTCTACAAATTTTTTTGCCCCTGGTTCTGGTGCATGGTATGCTGTTCCAATTATTGGTGAGGTTACTTGAATTCCTGAAATATTCTTAGCACTAATATTTGAAGTTTCTGTAATTTTTTCATTTTTAGAAGGAGCTGAATTACTTAAATTAACATTATTTTTTGATACTTTTATTTTTTTATCTTTTTCTGTGTACTCTAATTCTGTAAGATTAAACTCTTCTAAGTAATCACTTAATTCTTTAATAATTTTTTTATCTATTTTCATTTTTTTAATAGCTTTTGCATTGAAATTATGGCTAAAATATATCCATTATCTCCTAATCCAAATATTCCACCAGTTACGATATCACTAATTAATGATTTTTTTCTAAACTCTTCTCTTTTGTAGATATTTGACATATGAATTTCAATTATTGGTTTCTTAAAAATATCTAGAGCATCTCTTATTGCAACTGAAGTATGTGTAAATGCAGCAGCATTAATTATAATACCGTCAAATTTTTTTCTAGCATCTTGTATTATATTTACTAGTTCGCCCTCTATATTTGATTGAGCAAATTCAAGAACTAAACCCAAGTTTTTTGATTTATCTAGACAATTCTCTTTAAGCTTATCTAAAGTTATTGATCCATATTGTGATTGTTCTCTCTCACCTAATAGATTAATATTAGGACCATTGATAATAATAATTTTATTGTTCATTAATCTTTTATATACGATGAAAAAAAAAATAAAAATAAAAATAAAAATAAATGGAAAAATAAAAAATATAGACAAGAATTCAAAATTATTGAATATTATTAAAAACTTTAAAATACCTCTAAAAAAAGTAGCTATTGAATTAAATGAGGAAATAGTAGATAAAAAAAAATTAAATAATATCAGTCTTAAAACAAATGATAAAATAGAAATAGTTCATTTTATTGGAGGTGGTTAAAATTGATTAAAGATGAATTAATTATTGCTAAAAAGAAATTTAAATCAAGATTAATTGTTGGTACAGGTAAATATAAAAATATGAAAGAATGTGCGAGGGCAATTAATTTATCTGGAGCCGAAATAGTTACTGTTGCTGTTAGAAGGGTAAATATTGTAAATAAAAAAAAACCTTTGTTAATGGATTATATTGATCCAAAAAAAATTTTATACCTTCCAAATACAGCAGGTTGTTTTAATTCAAAAGATGCTCTGAGAACTCTTAGATTGGCAAGAGAAATTGGAGGATGGAAATTAGTCAAATTAGAGGTATTGGGAGATAAAAAAAATCTATTTCCTGAAATGATTGAAACACTTAAATCAACTGAGGTACTAACTAAAGAAGGATTTCAAGTTATGGTTTATTGTAATGATGATCCTTTAATGGCTAAACGATTAGAAAATTCAGGAGCTTGTGCAATAATGCCTTTAGCAGCTCCAATAGGCTCTGGATTAGGTATTTTAAATCAAACAAATATTAAGATTATTAGAAATCAAACAAAAATACCTTTAATTATAGATGCTGGATTAGGTCAAGCATCTGATGCCACAATAGCAATGGAGCTAGGATGTGATGGAGTTTTAGTTAATACTGCTATTGCTAAAGCAAAAAAACCTTTTGGTATGGCATTAGCATTTAAAAATGCTGTAGTGGCGGGACGTCAGTCTTATCTTGCAGGAAGAATCAATAAATTATTAATGGGAGAACCTTCTTCACCAAAAAAAGGAATTATCTAACCTTTTTATAAAATTTTTTCTTTTTAAAGGTTTTCTTTTTAAATTTCTTTTTATCCTTTAAATCAATTATATTATTTTTTATGATCAACTGATCAAGGTTTTTAAGTTTTTCAAAATGCTCAATCAATTCAATTGTTTTTTTGGATTTGTTTTTTATGTCTATAATATATTCTGGGATGATCAAATTATTATCCGATATAATATCAATTTTCATCTTATTTTTTTTTTCAAAATAAGTAAGGTCATCAATAAAGTTCTCTTTTAAAAAGTCAGAGATTTTTTTACAAACCTTCAAATCAACAAATTTCGCTTTATTCAAAACAGCTTTAAGTTCTACCAACTTTAAAATTTTAAGTCCAAAAGACTCATCTGTAAGATTTATTTTCCATTTAACAGCACTTTCTCTAAGTCTCTGTCTAGACATTTCTAAAAGACCAAAATTAGATATTCTACCAATTTGAATTCTTGCTCTATCAGATCGACATTTCTCTTTCAATCTTCTCTCTACAAGTTTACGATTTCCATAACTTAACATATCTATAAAATCTATAATAATTAAACCAGACAAATCTCTAATCTTTATTTGTCTTGCAATCTCATCAGCTGCTTCAAGGTTAGTATCTAAAGCAGTGCTCTCAACATTTTTTTGTTTTATTGAACTTCCAGAATTTATATCGATTGAAACTAAAGCCTCTGTAGGATTAATTACTAAATATCCTCCAGAGGTTAATTTTATTTCAGACTCAAAAATTTGATTTAGCTTTTGTTCGATACCTTCTTCTATAAACAATGGTGTCTTACCCCTATATTTTTTTATCTTTTTAACATGTGAAGGCATCATCATTTTCATAAAATTTTGAGCCTTTTTATATCCCTCATTACCTTCAATAAATATATTTTTAGTATTTTCATCATACATATCTCTTAAAGTTCTTTTAATAATTTCACTTTCTTGATGAATCAATGAAGGCGCTATAGAGCCTAAGGCATTTTCTTTAATTTGATTCCAACTGTTTACAAGAGTAGACAAATCATGGTCAATTTCATTTTTAGTTTTGTTACTTCCAGCTGTTCTGACTATTAATCCCATTTCTTGAGGAATTTGAATTTCATTTAAAATTGATCTAATTTTTTTTCTATCTGCAGGATTGAATATTTTTCGAGATATACCACCACCTTTAGGAGTATTTGGCATTAATACAATATATTTACCCGCTATTGATATAAAAGTACTTAATGCGGCACCTTTCTGTCCACGTTCATCTTTAATGACTTGAACAAGGATTACCTGATTAGGCTTAATTACTTCTTGAATTTTATATCTCTTAAATCTGAATTTATTTTCATTTTTTTTTTGTTTTTCTATATCCGAATTTTCTTTCTCTTCTTCTTTTTTTTCATTTAATTCTTCTTTTTCTATAGGATCTTCAACTTCTAGTTTTCCTTCAGCAAGATTTTCTTCCTCTTTTGCCTCAACTTTTTTAGACAACTCTTCTCTTGCTCTTTCTTCTTCTTGTTTAATAATTTCTAAATCAGTTTTTGGTATTTGGTAATAGTCTGATTGGATATCATTAAATGATAAAAATCCATGTCTATCTCTGCCAAAATCTACAAACGCAGCTTGCAGAGAAGGTTCTATACGACTTACTTTACCTAAGTAGATATTGTTTTTAATTAGATTGTTTTTTAGGCCCTCATACTCATAGTCTTCAATGTTTTCACCCGACTTAAGCACAACTCTAATTTCATTGGGATGCGAAGCATCAATATATAAATTCTTTTCCATAATATGTTTTTTGATTGTTTCATTTAAATTAAAAATTTTGTTATATTGTTATGCCTTATCTTTAACAAATTCCCATATATAATGGAAACAAAATGAACATAACAATAAAAAATATATTCATTGGTTTTATTAGTTTTTTACTATTATCTCTAATTGCTGTTTTAGGGATTCTATGGAATTTTTCTAATAATATCCCAGATTATAAATTTTTGAAGAATTATAAGCCTCCAGTATCAAGTAAGGTTTATTCAGGTAATGGAAGCCTTGTAGCTGATTTTTCAAAAGAAAAAAGAATTTTTGTTCCCTACAGAGCTATTCCAAGAAATGTAATTAATTCATTTTTATCTGCAGAGGACAAAAATTTTTTTTCTCATCCAGGGGTAGATGCCAAAGGAGTTTTAAGAGCGACCATAAATAACATTCAAAATATTATGACTTCTAAACGGTTAGAGGGAGCGTCTACAATTACTCAACAAGTAGCAAAAAATTTTCTTTTAACAAATGAAGTAAGTATTAACAGAAAAATTAAAGAAGCTATTTTAGCTTTTAGAATTGAGAGAGCTTTATCAAAGGAAAGAATACTAGAATTATATTTAAATCAAATCTATCTTGGTAGTGGAGCATATGGAGTAGCAGCAGCTAGTTTACAGTATTTTGATAAATCTATTAAAGAATTAAATTATGAGGAAGCGGCGTTACTTGCAGCTTTGCCCAAAGCTCCAAGTAAGTATAATCCTTACAGAAACATTGAATTAGCTAAATTCAGAAGAGATTTAGTTTTAAAAAATTTATTTGAGAATAGTTTTATAAGCTCTCAAGAATATGACGAATTTAAGAAAAAAAAAATTATATTAAAAAAGAAAAAAAAAATTTTTTTAGAAGATTCCCAATATTACATTGAAGATGTAAGAAAAGATATTATTGAGATACTTTCCTATGAAAAAGTTTATAATCAAGGATTTAATATAAATACTCCAATAAATTTAGAGCTTCAGAAAATTGCTACAGATAGTTTGAGAGATGGATTAGTAGCATATGATAAAAGAAAAGGATGGCGAGGACCATTGACCAATAAAACTAACACAAAAACTTGGTCTAATAATCTAGAAAAGTATGACTTGGAAAGCTCAATAGACTGGAACATAGCTATTGTAAAAAAAATAACTAAATTTTCTGCTGAAATAGAAACAAAAGATAGAACTAAAGGCTTAATAGAGTTTCAAGATATTACTTGGACAAAAAAGGATTTTAATGAATTATTAAAAAAAGGTGATGTTATTTATGTAAAACATATTAAAGAAAATAAATATAGTCTAAAACAAATTCCAAAAATTAATGGTGGTATCGTAGTCATGGACCCTTATACTGGAAGAGTTTTAGCTTTAAGCGGGGGTTTTAGTTTTAAGAACAGTGAATTTAACAGAGTATCCCAAGCATTACGCCAACCTGGTTCAGCCTTCAAACCATTTGTTTATGCTCTTGCACTAGAAAATAATTATACACCTTCTTCATTAGTTTTAGATGCTCCATTGGTTTTAGCTCAAGGTTCTGATCTTAAAATGTGGAAACCCGAAAACTATGGAAAAAAGTTTTATGGGCCTTCTACTTTAAGAATTGGTTTAGAAAAATCTAGAAATCTTATGACAGTAAGAATTGCTCAGAGTTTAGGTGTTGATAAAATTGCCAGTTTTTCAGAAGATCTTGGTATTTATGAAAATGCTGAGGAACTTTTATCAATTTCTCTTGGTTCAGCAGAAACAACTTTAATAAAATTAACATCAGCATATTCTGCTTTTATAAACGGAGGTAAGTTGGTTTTACCAATTTTAATTGATCGCGTTCAAGATAGTGAAGGAAATACTATACTTAACAATGAAAATAGAACTTGTGCAAATTGTGATCAAATTTCATTTACGGGTGAGGATTATCCATTTATTAAAAACAATTATAAACAAATATTTTCACCTCAAACAGCTTATCAAATTACTTCTTTATTAGAAGGGGCAGTAAAAAGAGGAACTGGAAAAAAATTAAAGGATTTAAATTTGAATTTAGCAGGCAAAACTGGAACTACTAACAAAAATACAGATGCGTGGTTTATAGGATTTACTTCTAATTTGGTAGTAGGAGTTTATGTTGGTATGGATAATCCTCAACCTTTAGGTAAATTTGAGACAGGGTCAAAAACTGCTTTGCCAGTATTTAAAAATTTTATTAAAAAAGCAATCAAAAAGTCTGAAGCGAGACCGTTTAAGGTTGCTGAAGGAATTACTATGATGGTAGTAGATCCTTTAACTGGACAAAAAGCAAAGTTTTCATCAAAAGACACAATTTTAGAAGCATATAAAAGTTCGAATGTAATTGACGGGGTAATTTTATATTCAAATAATAATAGATTAGATACAAATAATATATTAAAGTTTTATTAATGGATCATAAATATACAGACTTCAAAAAAGAAATAGAAAAAATTAATCGAAGAGTTAAGGAGTATCTTTGAAAAAAATGGTATTTATTCAAAATTAAAAGATCATAATTCTAGGATGCTCGAATCCAATTTTTGGCAAGATAAAGCTAACTCAAAAAAAGTTATAAAAGAAAAAAAATTATACGAAGACCTAATAAATTCATTTGAAACGTCAATAGAAAAATTAAAAGATTTAGATGATCTGAGTGAATTGGCCTTAGAGGAAAATAATGAAATTATACAAAATGAAATATTGGATAATATAAAAGAACTTAGAAAAGCAGTTAAAAAAAATGAGGTTAAGTGTTTTCTATCTAATGAGGCTGACTCTCTTGATTGTTATATTGAAATTCATGCAGGTGCTGGTGGAACAGAAAGTCAGGATTGGGCTGACATGTTAAGAAGGATGTATCTAAAGTGGTCTGACAATAAAAAATTTAAATCAAACTTAATTAGCGAACATAAAGGTGATGAAGCTGGAATAAAATCGTCTACTATTAAAATTGAGGGAGACTATGTCTTTGGCTGGTTAAAAAAAGAGTCAGGAATTCATAGATTGGTCAGAATTTCACCTTTTGACTCAGGAGCAAGGAGGCACACTAGTTTTGCAAGTATATGGGTCTACCCAGTTGTTGATGAAAGTATAAATATAGAGATTTTAGATAAAGACCTAAGGATTGATACATATCGTTCTAGTGGGGCAGGCGGCCAACATGTTAACACCACTGATAGCGCTGTTAGAATTACACATTTGCCCTCTAAAATAGTTGTACAATGTCAAAATGAAAGATCTCAACATAAAAATAAAGAAACTTGTATGAATATGTTAAAAGCAAGACTCTATGATTTTGAAATTAAAAAAAAGGAAAAAGAAAATCAAAATACAGAAGTGTCAAAATCTGAAATTGGCTGGGGTCATCAAATAAGATCTTATGTGTTACAGCCATATAGACTGGTAAAAGATAACAGGACTAATTTTGAAAATACAAGTCCTGACAAAGTTCTAGACGGTGAAATTGATGACTTTTTAGAACACTCATTATATCAAATTAAATGAAAATAATTTCAAAAATTTTTATATCAATAATTCTAATATTTTTAATTATAACGACTTATTTAAGCACTATAGGAATTGAAACAGATAGGTTTAACAACCAAATCAAAGATAAGATTAAAAGTATTGATAAAAAAACTGAAATTGAATTAAAAAAGATTAAGTTAGTTTTAGATCCATTTAAATTAAAACTTAATATCAAAACAATTGGATCAAAATTAAAAAATCAAAATGGAACAGTAGAACTAGAAAGTTTAAAAACTCAAATTTCCATCAAATCATTGATTGAAAATAAATTTTCTATTAAAATTTTAGAAATTTCTACAAAATCATTAGAAATTAGAAATCTAATTTCATTTTTGAGATCTTTTAGAAACTCACCAGAATTATTTTTGTTAGAGAAAACAATTAATAATGGTTATTTAATTGGTGATATTAAATTGGAATTCGACTCTGATGGTAATATTAAAAACAATTATGAGGTAAATGGTTTCTTGAGAGATACTAGATTAAGTATACTTAAGAAATACAACCTTCAAAAATTAGATTTAATATTTAATTTTAAAAAAGACAATCTATCATTAAGCGATATATCATTTACTCTTAATGATTTAAAATTTCTATCTGAAAATATATCACTTAAAAAAGTTAAAGATGATTTTTTAATAGATGGAGAAATAAAGCATAGAGAGATAGTATTTGATAAAAAAAACATAAACTTATTAATTAAGCCTTTTTTTTCAGAGATTGATTTTGAAAAATTGAGATTTAGTTCTAACAACAGATTCTCATTCAAGACAAATAGAAAATTTGAATTTCGTAATTTAATCTTAGAAACTGACATGTTGGTTGATGAATTTTCTGTTATTAATGAATTTGAGTTAATAAATTTTTTTCCAAATATTAAAGAAAATTTCTATTTATCAAATCACAAGTTATCAATCAAATATCTTGAAGATAATTTATATATAGATGGTAAAGGAGACATTTTAATACAAAATAATAAAGATATCTTTAAATACTCTATTAATAAGAAAAATGATATTTTAGATTTTAAAACTTCTCTTAAAATAAATGATAATCCTTTAAACATAAAATCTTTAAATTATAAAGAGGCAAATGCTTTAATACAATTAGAAGGATCAAAAAATAAAAAAAATGAAATTAATATTAAAAATTTTGTTATAGATAGTAAAGAAAATAGAATTAGAGCTCAAAATATAAAATTTAATAAGAAATTTGAAATAGTAAAGCTCGGAACAGTTTCTTTAAACTATACAGATCAAGAAAATCAAAAAAATCAGATTAAACTTTATCAAACTAAGAATCGATATATTTTAAAAGGATCTTCGTTCAATGCTAATAGTCTTATTGATGACTTATTATTTAATGATAAAGATTCTAATTTTTTTAATATTGATACTAGAATTGAAGTTAGTATTGATAAAATTTTATTAGATAACGAGTTTGATTTATTTAATTTTAATGGTGACATATTTTTTAAAAACAAAGAGATTGTAAAAGCTAACTTAAAAGGAAGTTTTCCTAATAATAAAAAGTTAAATTTCACTATTAATACTAATAACAACGATAAGATTACAACTTTATATATCGATAAAGCTGAACCAATTGTAAAAAGATATAAATTTATTAAGGGTTTTGATAATGGAACACTTGATTTCTATAGTTCAAAAAAGTTTAATGAATCCACATCAACACTTAAGATATACGATTTTAATTTAAAAGAATTACCTGCATTAACAAAAATCTTAACCCTTGCTTCTCTACAAGGTATTGCTGATATTTTATCAGGCGAGGGTATAGGATTTGATGAATTTGAGATGAAATTTAAAAGCAAAAAAGATGAGATGATCATTGATGAAATTTATGCAATTGGCCCAGCAATTTCTATTTTAATGGATGGTTATGTTGAAAAAGATAAGCTTATAAGTCTTAGAGGAACCTTAGTTCCTGCCACTACAGTAAATAAGTTTATAGGATCTTTACCTGTGTTAGGTAAAATATTAGTTGGTTCAAAAACTGGAGAAGGGGTTTTTGGTGTAAGTTTTAAAATAAAAGGCCCTCCTAAAAAACTTGAAACTTCAGTAAATCCTATCAAAACACTTACTCCAAGATTTATTACAAGAACTTTAGAAAAAATTAAAAAAAACTAATCTTTTTCAATTTTAATATGTCTTTTTTTTCCAATAGAAAGTTTTAAATAATTATTTTGAAATAGTTTATCACTAATAATAAACTTTTCATCCGATATCATCTTATCATTTAATTTTATGGCATTTCCTTTAATTAATCTCCTTATCTCACTTTTAGACTTTTCCATTTTTGATAAAATTATTAAATCCAAAATAGTTATTTTTTCATTGATACTCTTCGCTCTAATTTTTATTGAAGGCAAATTTGAACCAAGCAAATTTCCAGAGAAAGCTTCTTTAGCAGCCTGTTCAGAGTTTTGAGCAGCTTTTTTACCGTGAAGCATTGTGGTTGCCTCATTTGCTAATCTTATCTTAAGTCTATTTATGTCCTCATTTTTATTTTTATCTATTTCTTCGATACTTAAATCTGTAAATATTTTTAAAAATTTAATCACATCTTTATCATCAACATTTCTCCAAAATTGCCAATAATCATAAGATGATAACATTTTTTTATCTAACCAAATCGCACCAGTTTCTGTTTTTCCCATTTTAGCTCCTGATGCCAATGTAATAAGAGGTGTAGTTAAACCATAGGCTTGTTTGCCTGAATATCTTTTAATAAGTTCAGTACCATTAACTATATTTCCCCACTGATCAGAACCACCAATTTGCAAAGAACAATTCTCTTTTTTATTTAATTCTAAAAAGTCATAAGCCTGAAGAATCATATAATTAAATTCCATATAACTTAATGATTGTTCTCTGTCTAATCTAGTCTTAACACTTTCAAAAGTAAGCATTTTGTTAATCGTGAAGTGTTTTCCAATATCTCTTAGGAATGAAATATAATTTAAGCCTTTAAGCCAAGAATAATTATTTACAAATACAGGTTTAGTTTTTGGATTCTTATTATCTAAAAAATTTTTTAGTATTTTTTCAATACTTTTAATATTTTTTTCTATTTCCTTTTCAGTTAAAATTTTTCTCGTTTTATCTTTACCAGATGGATCACCAATCCTTGTTGTCCCACCACCTAATAATACAATAGGTCTGTGCCCATGGTTTTGAAGAAGTCTTAAACACATAATTTGAAGCAAACTTCCAACGTGGAGACTTTCTGCAGTGCAATCAAAACCGATGTAACCTTTGATTTTTTCTTTTTCCAGTAATTTTGATAAATCTTCTTCGTTGGTACATTGATAGAAATAACCTCTATCTTTAAATTCTTTTAAAAATTTATTCATAAGCTTATAGTTATACAATATACAAATTTTATTAAAAAAGAATAAGAATGGAAAAGATATTTACAGCATTAGGATTAATGAGTGGCACATCAGGAGATGGTGTAGATGCCTCTATAATTAGCTCAAATGGAGTAGATAATTACAGCAATATATTAAATAAGTATTTTAAATATGATCAAAAAATATACGAAAAACTTCACTATTTAAAAGCAAAGATTTCTAAATTAGAAGATCTAAAAAAAAATGAAAAAGAAATTTATTCTCTTGAAAAAAATATAACTCTATTTCACGCTAAGGTTACTAACGAAGTTTTAGAATCCATTGATAAGAATATTGATTTTATAGGTTTTCATGGGCAAACATTATATCATAATCCATTAGAAAAAATTTCCAAACAAATTGGAGACGGCAACTTATTATCTCAACTTTCTAAAAAAAAAGTAATCTATAATTTTAGAAAAAATGATATTCAAAATGGGGGCGAGGGAGCTCCTTTGGCCCCAGTTTTTCACAAATTAATCATCAAACAAAACAAGATTGATCTACCAGTTTGTATTTTAAACATTGGTGGTATTGCAAATGCAACTTTAATAAATGATTATGATAAAGATAGTTTTTTAAGTAGAGACTTAGGTCCAGGTAATTGTTTAATAGATGAATGGGTGAGAAATAATATCAAAAAGAAATTTGATTTTAATGGAGATATTGCAAAAAGAGGAAAAATAAATAATTTAATTCTTAATCAAGCTCTAGAAAATTTTGAAAATAAGCCTAACCAAAAAATTTCATCATTTGACATAAAAGATTTCAGCGTAGGATTTGTAAGAGGTCTTGATTTAGATGATGGAGCAGCAACTCTTACTGAATTTACAGCAAGAATAATAGGAGTAGAACTTTTAAATTTCTTGTCAGATGTAAAAGATAAACCTTGCAAAATTTTAATTTGTGGTGGAGGAAGAAAAAATATTAATTTAATAGAAAGAATAAAAAATACAACGCCTAAAAATTTCATTATCCAGCCAATTGATGATTATGGTGTTGATGGAGATTATATAGAATCAGAGGCGTTTGCATATCTTGCTATAAGATCTTTTTTAAATTTACCCATTTCTTTTCCAGGTACAACTAAATGCAAAGCACCAACTATTGGTGGAGTTTTAATTAAAAATTTTTAATAAAGTGCAGTTTCTTTTTTAATATACTTATCCAAACTTTTTACCAAAGAAGATTCATTTTTTGAAAAAAAATGATTAGCATCATTTATTGATTGGAATTCAACTTTAATTCCTTTTTGAGCACTTAATCTTTTATCGAGTTCATTTATATGTTCTATAGGTACAAGTTCATCCTTTTTACCGTATATCATAAGACCAGAAGTTGGACATGGAGATAAAAATGAAAAATCATAAACATTAGGCTGTGGAGAAATTGCTATAAATCTATTTATTTCAGGTCGTCTCATTAGTAGTTGCATTGCAATTAAAGATCCAAATGAAAATCCTGAAACCCAACATTGTGAGTTATCAAAATTTTCTCTTTCCAACCAATCTAAAGCTGCAGCAGCGTCAGCTAATTCGCCTTGACCATTATCAAATTCACCATCACTTTTACCAACTCCTCTAAAATTTACTCGACAAACAGAAAAATCATTATCCATAAATGTATGAAAAGTTTCAACAACAACTTTATTGTTCATTGTTCCTCCGTATTGTGGATGTGGTTGTAGAACCAAAGCTACTGGTGAAGTACTTTTTTTACTTTTAAAATATTTAGCCTCTAATCTTCCAGCAGGACCAGGAATAAAAATTTCTAAAATTTTGTTATCCATAATTGTTATTGATTATTATTCTCAAAAAAAAATTAGGTTTATCACAACTGCGTGACAAAATGTTAGTTTTTTTTTATCTTAGATACTTGACTATTTTAGTCGGGTTTATATATATCCCCGTAAAATAAGGACTTATGAAGCTTACATCAAAAGGTAGATATGCAGTAATGGCTCTAGTAGACCTAGCTAGATTTAATAATATCAATCCAGTTTCTCTAAGAGACATTTCACTAAGACAAGGAATTTCATTGGATTATTTAGAACAAATATTCTCAAAGTTAAGAAAAAAAGAAATAGTTCAAAGTGTGAGAGGCACTCAAGGGGGATATATTTTAAATAAAAAAGCTAAAGAAATAAAGCTTATAAATATTTTTGAGGCAGTAGATGAAAAAGTAAAAACAGTTCAATGTAAAAAAGAGTCAAAAAAAGGATGTAATGGCAAAGCTGTAAAATGCCTTACGCATAATCTTTGGGATGAACTTGAAAATCATATTAATAATTTTTTTGATAAAAAAAGTTTAGAAGATTTAGTTAAAGACAATTCTGAGAGAAGAGTTTAAAATGGATAAAAGAGAAAAAGATATAGAAAAATTAAAAGATTATAAATATGGGTTTTCAACCGATATAGAAAATATCAGAGCGCCCAAAGGTTTAAATGAAGATGTAATTAAATTTATTTCTAATATTAAAAAGGAACCAAAATGGATGTTAGATTTTAGATTAAAAGCATTCGAAAGATTTAAACAATTAAAAGAACCTAATTGGCAAAAACCAAAATATCCAAAAATAGATTACCAAGACTTATATTACTATTCAGCACCCAAAAGCATGAACGACAAACCAAAAAGCCTTGATGAACTTGATCCTAAACTTTTAGAAACTTATAAAAAGCTTGGTATACCATTACAAGAACAAGCAAGGTTAAATGGTATTGCCGTTGATGCTGTTTTTGACTCTGTTTCTGTTGCAACAACTTTTAAAGATGAATTAACTAAACAGGGAATAATTTTTTGCTCTATGTCTGAAGCTATTCAAAAACACCCAGATCTAGTAAAAAAATATTTAGGAACAGTTATACCAACAACAGATCATTTCTTCGCAACTTTAAATTCTGCTGTATTTACCGATGGGTCATTTGTTTATATTCCAGAAGGAATTAAATGCCCAATGGAACTATCAACTTATTTTAGAATCAATGCATCAGAGACAGGACAATTTGAAAGAACTTTGATTATAGCAGATAAAGGAAGTTATGTAAGTTATTTAGAAGGGTGTACGGCACCAATGAGAGATGAAAACCAACTACACGCTGCTAATGTAGAATTAATTGCACTTGAGGATGCTGAGATAAAATATTCAACAGTTCAAAATTGGTATCCAGGAGATGAAAATGGTAAAGGAGGAATATATAATTTTGTAACTAAAAGAGGGTTGTGCAAAGGCAAAAATTCTAAAATTTCTTGGACACAAGTAGAAACTGGCTCAGCTATAACTTGGAAATATCCTAGCTGTATATTAAAAGGAGATAATTCAATAGGTGAATTTTATTCAATCGCGATAACTAATAATCATCAAAAAGCTGATACTGGAACTAAGATGATCCATTTAGGTAAAAATACAAAAAGTAAGATTATATCAAAAGGTATTAGCGCAGGATTTTCAGATATGACTTACAGAGGATTAGTTGACATTAATTCAAAAGCAAAAAATTCAAGTAATTATACTCAGTGTGATTCTTTATTAATGGGAAATAAGTGTGGGGCTCATACTGTACCATATATTAAAAATAAAAATTTTGACTCAAATATAGCTCATGAGGCTACGACTTCTAAAATAAGTGAGGAACAATTACATTATTGTCAGCAAAGAGGTTTAAATCCAGAAGAAGCTGTTGGATTAATCGTAAACGGATTTTGTAAAGAAGTGCTTCAACAATTACCAATGGAATTTGCTGTAGAGGCTCAAAAACTAGTAGGTATAAGCTTGGAAGGGAGCGTTGGTTAATGTTAAAAATAAATAATCTAAGTGCAAACATTGAGGATAAATCAATTTTAAAAGATTTTTCACTTAATATTAATCCTGGTGAAGTACACGCAATTATGGGTCCTAATGGTTCAGGTAAAAGCACATTATCAAACATATTATCTGGCAAAAAAGGATATGAAATATCTGGAGAAGTACTTTTTGAGAATAATAATTTATTTGAGCTTGAAACTGAGGAAAGAGCACATAAAGGAATATTTTTAGCATTTCAATATCCGTTAGAAATTCCAGGTGTAAATACCAATATCTTTTTAAAAACCTCTTTAAACGCCATAAGAAAAGCAAAAGGAGAAAAAGAACTTGATGCAATCGAATTTTTAAAACTTGTAAAAGAAAAAGCGAGAGAACTAAAATTTGATGAGGAAAAATTAAATAGACAGTTAAATGTTGGTTTTTCTGGAGGTGAAAAAAAGAAAAATGAAATTTTACAAATGTCAATGTTATCACCCAAGCTATCTATTTTAGATGAAACTGATTCAGGGTTAGATATTGATGCTTTAAAGGTTGTATCTGATGGAGTGAACACACTGAGAAGTAAAGATAATTCTTTCTTAATAATTACTCACTATCAAAGATTGCTAGACTACATAAAACCAGATTTTGTTCATGTATTAATGAATGGAAAAATAATCAAATCTGGAGGACCAGAACTTGCATTAGAATTAGAAAAAAAAGGATACGAAAATTTTAATTAAATGACTGAACAAATTAAAACAGATTTTGAAAAAATAATTAAAACCTCAGCTTTTTCTGAAAAAGATGTTGAATTAAAAAAAATGTATTTAAATAAATTTTTAGAAACTGGTTTTCCAACTAGAAAACTTGAAAACTGGAAATTTTCAGACTTAAGCCAAATTATTAAAAAAAATATTGGTGAATTAAGTTTTTATAACGATTATTCTTTCACTAACAAAGTTGACACCTCAATTTTTGTAGAAGGTATAGAACATAATAAAATTGTCTTCATAAATGGAAAAGTGGAGAAGGTTGATTTTACTCATGAAGATCATGATAAGATAGAAATTAATGATGATTTTAAATTTGTGAATAGATTAGAAGATGATAATTCTCTCATATCTTTAAATAATGCTTTCACAAATAAATGTTACAAAATTACTGTAAAAAAGAATTATACTTTAAAAAAACCTCTTGTTGTTTATCACTCTACAAATAACAAAATTAAATCTAAAAATTTTAATTTAAAATTAGAATTTCAACTAGAACAAAATAGTTCTTTAAGATTAATAGACTTGTTTAATGATGGATCAGAAAATAATTTCATTAATATTTTTTATAATTTTGATTTAAAAGAAAATGCTATTTTAAAAAATTATAAGATTGATAAAGCACAAAATAAAAATATCAGATATTCTTATAATAATATTGAACAAGATAATAACAGTGTTTCAGAGACTTTTGTCCTATCTTCAGGATCGAATTTTTCAAAAAATGAAATTAATTGTAACTTAAAAGGAGAATATTCATCAGCATTCGTAAATGGTATTTTCTCATTAAATGATGGGCAACATCACGAAATAAGAACTATAATTAACCATTTGGTTAAAAATACAAAAAGTTATCAATTGATAAAAAGTGTTTTAGGGAAAAATTCAAAATCTGCCTATCAAGGTAAAATATTTGTAGACTCAAAGGCACAAAAAACTGACGGATATCAATTAAGTAAAGCAATTTTACTTGATGAAACTTCCGAATTTAACGCTAAGCCTGAACTAGAAATATACGCTGATGACGTAAAATGTTCTCATGGATCTGCATCAGGAAGTCTTGATGAAAACTCGATATTTTATTTAATGTCTAGAGGATTGAATTATCAACAGTCAAAAGAACTTTTGATTAATGGTTTTCTGTTAGATGTAGTTGAAAAAATAACAGATACAGAAATTAAAAATTTAGTTAAAAATATGATTGGATTAAAAGAATGAATATAGATGATATTAAAAAAGAATTTCCTATATTTGATGAAAAAATACAAAATAATGATTTAGTCTATTTAGATAGTGCTAATTCTTCACAAAAACCTAAAGTAGTTATTGATAGGATAAACGAGTTTTATACAAAACAATTTTCTAATGTAGGAAGAAGCATCCATTATTTAGCCGTAGCTGCCACTAATTTATATGAAAATACAAGATCATCAGTTCAAAAATATATTAATGCAAAAGATAAAAATGAGATTGTTTTTACAAAAGGTGCAACAGAAGCACTTAATTTGGTAGCAAATACTTTAGGACAAAAATACTTAGATGAGGGGGATGAAATATTATTAACTGAACTAGAACATCATTCTAATTATGTGCCGTGGCATTATCTAAGAAAATCAAAAAATATAAAGATTAATTTTGCAGAAATTAATGATCAAGGTGAAATTCCAATTGAGAATATTGAAAAAATGATAACACCAAAAACAAAGGTAATAGCAGTTAATCATTTATCAAATGTTACGGGGGCAATACTACCAATTAAAGAGATAACTGAACTTGCTCACTCTAAAGGAATTATAGTAGTAGTAGATGGGTGTCAGGGTGCCCCACATTTAAAAATAGATGTACAAGATCTTGATTGTGATTTTTATGCAATCTCATGTCATAAAATGTATGGACCAACAGGATTAGGAATTTTATATGGTAAAAAAAAATGGCTTGAGGAATTACCACCTTATCAAGGTGGAGGAGGAATGATCAAAGAAGTAAAGAAAGATAGAATTACTTATGGAGATTTACCAAACAAATATGAAGCAGGAACAATGGCTACTGCACAAGTAATAGCATTTGATCAGTCAATCAAATTTTTAGAAAATATTGGTATTGAAAATATAATAAAACATGAAAGAGAATTAATTGAGTATGGTCAAGAAGTTTTAAGAAAAAATAACTCAGTAAAAATAATTGGTAACCCAAAAAATAAAGGAGGAGTTTTATCATTTACAATTGAAGGTGTACACCCACACGATATTGCTACAATCTTAGATGAGGATGGTGTTGCAATAAGAGCTGGCCATCATTGTTGTCAAATACTTCATGATAAATTAGAAATACCAGCAAGTGCCAGAGCTTCAGTTGGCGTGTACAATACAAAAGAAGATTTTGACCAACTAAATGAGTCAATTAATAAATGTAAAAAGATTTTTGATTTAAAATGAATTTAAAAGAATTATATCAAGAAATAATATTAGAACATGGTAAGAATCCTAGAAACTTAGGTAAGACTGATAACTTTAATAAAGATGCTAAAGGAAATAATCCATTATGTGGAGATAATGTACATGTTTATTTAAAATTAAATGATCAAAGAAAAGTGGAAGACATTTCTTTTGAAGGTAGTGGTTGTGCTATTTCAATGGCATCAGCTTCAATTATGACAGATTTAATGAAAGGTAAGAGTGATAATGAAGCTAAAGAAATTATTGAAGATTTTTTAGGAATGATAAAAGAAAACCCCAAACTTAAATCTAATATATTAAAGGAAGATGATAAAACAAAGTTGATGTGTTTGTCAGGTGTTAAACAATACCCAATGAGAGTAAAATGTGCTACATTATCTTGGCATACATTAGTCTCAGCAATGGAGAATGACGGAAAAGAAATTAGTACAGAAAAATGATATTCTATGGAAATAAAAGATAAAATAATTGAAGAAATAAAAAAGATTTATGACCCTGAGCTTCCAGTGAATATTTATGATCTAGGTCTAATTTACGATGTTCAAGTAAATCAAAAAAAAGCAAAAATTAAAATGACATTAACAACCCCAAACTGTCCTGTAGCTGAAAGCTTACCTAAAGAGGTAAAGGAAGGTGCTATGCAAGTAGAGGAGATAGAGGATGTTGATTTAGAATTAGTATGGGATCCACCTTGGACAAAAGATATGATGTCTGATGCTGCTAAATTGGAGTTGAATTTATAATGAATTCAATAATTAAATTAAGTGACAATGCTGCTTCAAGAATAAAAGAAATAATGTCTGGTGCTGAAGAAAATGCAATAGGAGTGAGAGTTTCAGTAAAGTCTGGAGGATGTGCTGGGATGTCATATGTTATGGAGTACTCAAAGGAGATCAATCCTAATGATGAGGTAATAGAGGATAAAGGCGTTAAAGTTTATATAGATTCAGCTGCAGTTATGTATCTTTTAGGAACAGAGATGGATTATAAGAAAGAGGACTTTTCCTCAACATTTGTTTTTAACAACCCAAATGAAACCGAGCGTTGTGGCTGTGGAGAGTCATTTAAAGTATAGTCCCATTTTGAACATATCAGCATTGCAATAAATGCATAGATAGTATATATTTTATGAATGAACGTTTTTGAATTTAGAAATTTGCTAAATAGTGAAGACAGAAAAGAAAAGAGAAAAAATTTTATAAGATCTCTTATTAAATCTGTGGAAACTGGAGCAAACGGAACTCAAGATTACATTGTTAAAAAAGGTTCTGGCAAAAATAAAATTGCTAAAACTAGACAGTAATATTTAACAGCTGTAATACATCTCAAACTCAATAGGATGCGGAGTGTGTTCAAAATTATGTATTTCCTCAAATTTTAATGCGATGTAAGCATCAATTTGATCATCAGTAAAAACATTTCCTTCTTTTAAAAAATCTCTATCTTTATCTAAACTTTCCATAGCTTCCCTTAGAGATCCACAAACAGTTGGAATTTTTTTAACCTCATCTTCTGATAATGCATAAAGATCTTTATCGAATGATTTACCTGGATCAATTTTATTTTTAATTCCATCCAAACCAGCCATTAGCATAGCAGCAAAAGTTAAATAAGGGTTACCTGCCGCATCACCAAATCTAATTTCACATCTTGCAGCTTTTTTACTTAAAGTAATAGGAATCCTACATGATGCTGATCTGTTTCTTGCTGAATAAGCTAATAAAACAGGAGCCTCAAATCCCGGAATTAATCTTTTGTAACTGTTAGTTGTTGCATTTGAAAATGCGTTTATAGCCTTAGCATGTTTTAAAATTCCACCGATATAATGCAATGCAGTTTCGGATAAACCAGCATACTTATCACCAGAAAATAATGCAGTGTCACCTTTCCAAATTGATTGGTGAACGTGCATTCCTGAACCGTTATCACCTTTGACAGGTTTAGGCATAAAAGTTGCAGTTTTACCAAATGAGTGAGAAACCATATGAACAGCATATTTATACAATTGTAAATTATCTGCTTGATCCACCAAAGTTCCAAAATACATTCCAAGCTCATGTTGACTTGGAGCAACTTCATGGTGATGTTTTTCAACTTTAATACCCATGTCCTTCATTGCTTTCAAATATTCACTTCTCATATCTTGTTCACTATCGACCGGAGGAACTGGGAAGTAACCACCTTTAATACCCGGTCTATGACCCATGTTTCCATTTTCATATTCTCTTCCAGAATTATAAGGGCCTTCCTTACTATCAATTTTAAAACCTGTTTCATTCATATCATTTTTAAATCTTACATCGTCAAATACGAAAAATTCTGCCTCTGGTCCAAAAAATGCTTTATCTCCAATACCTGTACTTTTTAAGTAAGCTTCAGCTTTTTTAGCTGTTCCTCTTGGATCTCTTTCATAAGGATCTTTTTTAATTGCATCTAAAATATCACAAAAAAGATTCATAGTGTTATGAGATGTAAAAGGATCTACAATTGCTCTTGTTAAATCAGGCTTTAGTATCATGTCAGACTCATTAATAGCTTTCCAACCTGCTATAGACGAACCATCAAAAAATATACCTTCATTTAACATTTCATCATCGACCATTTTAGCATCCATGGTTACGTGCTGAAGTTTACCTCTTGGATCGGTAAACCTTAAATCCACGTATTCTATGTCTTTATCCTTGATAGTTTTTAATACATCTGTTGCACTCATGTGATCTCCTTTATAATTCTGGGTCTTGTGATACCAAATAAAGACTGTTAAAGAATGTTCTTTTACTTAATAACACCTATGCATTTTTCACATGAGTGTATAATTAAATGTTAAAAATAACTAACAATTACTAGTTGAATAATGACTTTATTAATCAAAGAGCCAGTCAAAAGAGTTGAAAAATTATTGAAGGAATTCGATCAAAATCAGAGAGTGATTTTACTTGATAGTTCTGCAAGAACAGCTTTAGAAGCTGCTTCATCTTTAGGTTGTCAAGTTGGTTCAATTGTTAAAAGTTTACTTTTTAAAACAGAAAAAAATTATACTCTGTGTCTTGTAGCTGGAGACAAAAAAGCTTCTTTGAATAAAATTAAAAAAATTCTGAATGTAAAAGATGCATCTATGGCTTCAGCTGATGATGTAAAAAATGTTACAGGTTTCACAATAGGCGGTGTCTCTCCAATTGGTCATTTAAATGAAACTAGTATTCTAATTGATAGTTCTTTAGAGAGATTTAATTATTTATTCGCTGCAGCAGGCCATCCTAATTGTGTATTCAAAATTAGCTTCAAAGACTTAAATAAAATTACCAAAGGATCAATTAAAGAGTTAATAGAATGAGACAACCAAAATTACTAGATTATATATTATTAGTTTTGTTAGCATTGATCTGGGCTTCAGCTTTTTTTAATATTAAAATTGCTACTTACTCTTTTGGACCAGTGACGATTGCTTTTCTCAGAGTTTTTTTTGGAGCCATACCTGTTTTACTGCTTTGTTATTATAAAGATATCAAGATAGAAGCATTTTCAAAAGATTGGTATTGGTTTGCATTAATAGGATTCATTAATTTAGTAGCTCCTTTTTTCCTCATTGCTTATGGAATTAAATCAGTCCAGAGTAATCTTGCAGCAATTCTTATGTCTACTACACCTCTTAGTTCAACTGTGCTGGGTCATTTTTATACAAAAAATGAAAAATTTAATTTTATAAAAACTTTTGGAATTTTGATTGGTTTCTCTGGCATACTTTATTTATTTTCAGACAACTTATTAATTGATGAAAATAATTTTGTATCAGCGCTTTTAATTCTTTTAGGCTCTACATGTTATGTAATTGGTGGAGTTTTAACTTTAAAAATCAGCAAGAAAAAGAATGAAAATGTAACTGGTTCAATTTTAATTTGGGCTACAATTATTCTAATTCCATTGGTAGGTTTTATTGAACAACCTTGGAATGTATCTCCAAGACTGGACTCAACTATTTCTGTAATATATTTAGGACTTGTTTCAACAGGTCTAGCTTGGTTACTTAGATTTAGAGTTTTAGTTAATAATGGATTAATTTTTCAATCTCAAGTTTCCTATTTAATTCCTATTTTTGGTACTATTTTAAGTTACATATTCTTGAAAGAATTGATCACCACTAAAGTATTAATTTCTCTAATAGCAGTTTCAGTAGGTATTTATTTTGTTAGAAAAGCAGACAACAAAAAATTACTTAAGTGATGCAAATGATTTAATATGTGCTGGAGTAGTTTCACAACACCCACCTAAAATTGTAGCCCCAGAGTCTTTAAACTCTTTTACAAACTCTAGCATTTTATTAGGAGACAAATCCTTTCTTTTACCTAAAAACTCATTTGGTTGTAAGAAATCATTTTTATTATTGGTTTTGTTATTATTAGATAATGGTGCAGTTTTTAAATATCCATTTAATTTAAATCCAAATGGTACTCCTAAGCTTTTAATTTCATTTAAATTTAATTTATAGTTTTCAGGGGAAACACAAGACAGAATAATACCAAGTAATTTTTGATTCTTTAATTTATCTATTAGTTCTGAAATTTTTTCACCACTAGGTAATTTCGTGCCTTCAGAAATATGTACCCCTATCAAATAAGGTTTATTGAATTCTTCAATACTTTGGGTTGCAACATTTATCTCCTTAATACTGCTCAAAACGTCAAAATAAAAAAAGTCAATGAATGGGTCTATTAATTTTGCTTGATTATAAAAATCATCTTTTATTATGTCTTCGGATCTATCGTCAGCTTTATAAGTCGAATTTTGAGGAGGAAGGCCCCCAGCAATCAAGATATTTGGATAATCATCTTTTGTTTTTTTTGCAATTTCACCTGCTTTAGTATTCAGATACTTAAATTTATGCTCAACTTTATTTTCTACTAATCTAATTCTTCTAGTTGCGAATGTATTTGTAACGATAACCTCTGCTCCTGCTTTGATATAATCTAAATGGGCATTTAGTAAAAGATCATGATAATTTTCATCTAAAAGTGCACTAGCGCTCCATAAGGTTCCCTTAGGCTTCATCCCTCTGCTAAGAAGTTCTTGACCCATTCCACCATCTAATATTCTTGTTGTTTTAAAAAAATTTTTATCCATATAAAAAATATTAATAATTAAAATTGTAAACACAATATATGGTATTTTACAATTATAGGTAGAAAATAATAATTAATAAAAATAGTAACTCTAAACAATATCTAGTTAAATAACTTATGGCTATTAACAGAAAAAAAATAGCAAAACAAAAGACCAAAAATAAAAAATTAAAATTGGTCAAATCATCTAGAAAAAAAATAAAAACGAAAAAAAAAGTTGCAAAAAAAACTGCGACTAAGAAACGTTTAAAAAGATCTAGAAAAAACAATAACATAAAGTCAACTAACAATAAAAAGAGGAGAAAAAAAATGAGTGCAGAAGCAATGAAAGTATCATCTGTTTTAGATACCTCTCATTTAAAGGTAAAATTTCCATTCAAATCGAAGTATGGAAACTACATAAATGGAAAATTTGTAGAACCTTTATCAGGCAAGTATTTTGATAATCCTAGCCCGATTTCAAATGAGACTATCTGTTCAGTTGCAAGATCAAATGATAAAGATGTGGAGGCAGCATTAGATGCAGCTCACGCAGCTTTTACAACATGGGGAAAAACTGACATCACTACAAGATCAAATATAATGATGAAAATAGCTGATGTTCTTGAAAAAAATCTAAATTTATTAGCTACAGCTGAGTGTTTAGATAATGGAAAACCTATAAGAGAGTGTATGGCAGCAGATTTACCATTGGTAATTGACCACTGGAGATATTTTGCTGGAGTAATAAGAGCTGAAGAAGGTTCTGTTGCTGAGATAAGTAATTCTCAATACTCTTACAATATACCTGAACCATTAGGTGTAGTTGCACAGATTGTTCCATGGAATTTTCCATTATTAATGGCAACATGGAAATTAGCTCCAGCTTTAGCTGCAGGTAATTGTTCTGTTTTAAAACCAGCAGAACAAACACCAGCTTCAATTATGGTTATGATGGAACTGATTGGTGATTTATTACCTCCAGGAGTTGTAAACATAGTAAGCGGTTTTGGATTAGAAGCAGGTAAACCTTTAGCATCTTCAAAAAGAATTGCTAAAGTTGCTTTTACTGGTGAAACTTCTACTGGAAGATTAATCATGCAGTATGCTGCTCAAAACATTATTCCTATCACATTGGAATTAGGTGGAAAATCTCCAAATATATTCTTTGAAGATATCATGGAAAAAGATGATGACTTCTTAGATAAATGTGTTGAAGGTTTTGTAATGTTTAATCTAAACCAAGGTGAGGTATGTACTTGTCCAAGTAGAGCATTAGTTCAAGAGTCTATCTATGATAAATTTATGGAGAAATGCATTGCTCGAACTAAAGCAGTTGTTCAGGATAATCCACTGAAAATGGAAACCATGATTGGAGCCCAAGCTTCAGTTGAGCAGATGGAAAAGATCAAATCTTATCTTGATCTTGGTAAAAAAGAAGGTGCAAAAGTTCTTGCAGGTGGTGCTGTTGGTAAACTTAATAGTGGATTGGAAAAAGGAAATTATATCCAGCCTACAATTTTTGAAACCAACAACAAATCTCGTATTTCTCAAGAAGAAATATTTGGCCCTGTAGTATCTGTAATTAAATTTAAAGATGAGGCAGAAGCATTAGAAATTGCTAATGACACTCTTTATGGTTTAGGTGCAGGTGTTTGGACTAGAAATGGTAATATTGCTTATAGAATGGGTAGAGCAATACAAGCAGGAATTGTGTGGACTAATTGTTATCACGCATATCCAGCTCACTCACCATTTGGTGGTTACAAACAATCAGGAGTTGGAAGAGAGACTCATAAAATGATGCTTAGTCATTATAGACAGAATAAGAACTTACACGTGTCTTATGCTGAAAAGAAATTAGGCTTCTTTTAAACAAATAATATATACTGGTCCATGATTCGTAATCATGGGCCAGAGATTAAAAATGAAAGTATCAGCAACTCACTCAGCACTAAATTTATTATCAGAACTCCAAGAAAGATATGGAGAAAAATTAATGTTTCATCAATCTGGAGGATGTTGTGATGGAAGTGCGCCAATGTGTTTTCAAGAGGGTGAATTTCCTTTAGGAGATAATGATATAAAATTAGGGGAAATTGGTGGTGTTCCTTTTTATATGAATGCTGACCAATACGAAAAATGGAAACACACAGATCTCACAATTGATGCAGTCAAGGGCATTGGTGGAATGTTTTCTTTAGACAACGGTACAGGACGAAGATTTTTAACAAAATCTGAAATATGTCTCATAGTAGACAACGATAATCCAAATCATTAAATAAAAATCAAAATCCTAATAGTCATGTCAGTTTTTTTAAGTTCTCAAAAAATAATTAAGGATTGGATTGATTACAATAATCATATGAATGTTTCTTATTATCTTTTGATATTTGATAAATTTGGGGCAGATGTTTTAAATGATACTTTTAAAATGGGTGAACACTCAGCAAAAACTACTGGAAAAAGTACAATGATTGTAGAAACCAATATTACTTATAATCAAGAATTAAAAATTGATGATGTTGTTGATGTAAATTTAGTTTACTTCGATCATGATAAAAAAAGACTTCAGTACAAAATGGAAATAATCCACAAAGAAAAGAAATTTTTAGCATCAACCATTGAGGTGCTTGCATTGTATGTTGATCTTAATACAAGAAAAGTTGCTGAATTTGAGAGTGAAAAAATCCAAATAATGGATGATTACATTAAAAGTAATTTAGAAAACTTTGACAATAAAGATTTAAAATTTTCTTCAAAACTAAAAAAATAAAATAATTTACTTCCAGCCCGCGTACTGGAAGTATAAATTAATTATTGTCCTGGTGCTTTGTATTGACCAGAAGCAACTTCGCTTGCTTTAGTTGTTGCTTTAGTAAAATCTATTGCCTCTAGCATAGTTAAGTTTTTAACTGCACCTGATGCTTCTACTACAAGTTTCACAGCCGCAAAGTCTTCGAAACTGTTTAACTCATTCACAACTACAAAGTCATAAGATCCTCTAACAATATCCATACTATGCATTGTACCACCCATAGCTTTTGTCAATTGTTCCACAACTGCTTTTCTATCAGTTTTTGGGTCTTTTAAAAAACCCTGAAATGCTTTTTCAGTGTAGTTTCCCATTATGTATGCTTTCATACAACTCCTTTTGTTTTATTTTTAAAATACCATTGTAACAATTTTTTTTAATGTGTAAAAATTACATAGTGGACACAACCAGAGGTAATGTTAAGTTAGAATTATGTACGAAAAATTTGGTCAATTCATTGATGGAAAATGGCAACAATCATCTGACAATGGAACCTATGAGGTAATAAATCCTGCTACTGAAGAAGTGATTGGTAAGGCTTCTAAGGCTACTTCCCAAGATGTTGATAGAGCGTTAAATTCTGCAAAAAAAGGATTAGAGGTTTGGAGGAAAACTGCTCCTTGGCAAAGATCTTATATAATCAGACGAATTGCTGACAAGATGAGAGAAAAACAAGATGTACTTGCTAAGTGGATGACTTTAGAAGTTGGTAAACCATTAGCAGAAGCAAAAGGAGAGATTAATGGTGCTGCAGATATTTTTGAATGGAATGCAGAAGAAACAAAAAGAATTTTTGGTCAAACTGTTGAAAGTAGATTTGAAGACACAAGAGTTCATGTTTACTATCAACCAGTAGGAGTGGTAGCAGCGTTATCTCCTTGGAATTTTCCTGCAGTATTATCTGCTAGAAAAATAGCAACTGCTTTAGCGGCAGGTTGTTCTGTAATCATAAAACCAGATGTTATTACTCCAGGGGTTGTTATGGAAATGGTAGATATTTGTAATGAATGTGGAGTTCCCCCAGGTGTTGTAAATTTATTGTCAGGAGATCCTCCGAGTATTGCTCAACAATTAATTGCTTCAGATATAATTAAAAAAATATCTATAACTGGTTCCTCAAGAGTAGGAAAATTAATATTAAAACAAGCTGCTGATAAAGTTCAGAGAGTAACTATGGAGTTAAGTGGCCACTCACCTTTTATAGTATTTAAGGATGCAGATATAAAAAAAGCTACAGATATGGCAATTGCAGCAAAATTTAGAAATAATGGTCAAGTATGTATATCTCCAAATAGATTTTATATCCAAGAAGAAAAAAAAGATGAATTTGTTAATTTATTTGTAGAAAAAACAAAAAAATTAAAAATTGGCAATGGTATGGATCCAGATACCCAATTAGGACCCTTAACAACTCAAAAGAGATTGAATGAGATTGAAGCTCTAGTTGAAAAAACCAAAAAAGAAGGAGCTAAGGTTTTACTTGGTGGGAAAAGACCAGCAGGCTTTAACAAAGGATTTTTTTATGAACCAACAGTATTTGATGATGTTAAAGATAATTTTACCATAATGAAAGAAGAACCTTTTGGACCATTAGTTCCAATGCTCTCTTTCAAATCTTTTGATGAAGTTATTGAAAGAGCTAATAATCATGAACTTGGATTAAGTAGTTATGTTTGTACAAACTCTATGGAAACAGCTCATTTAGCTTCAGAACAATTGGAAACTGGAACAGTAGGAGTAAATACTGGTTTCATAGCTATTGCTGAAGCCCCTTTTGGTGGAATTAAACAAAGTGGATACGGTAGAGAAGGTGGTTCTATGGCTATAAAGGATTATTTGAATGTGAAATATACTCACATGGGTATTAAAGGTTAATTAACTACTCCACAATTTTAAAATCAGATTTATATTTTTCATTTATAGAAATCCCTAGTCCTGGAGTATTATCATCTAAATTAATAAAACCATTTTTGGGTTCAGGTTCCCCTTTAAATAAATAATAAAACAACTCATTTCCTATCTCAACTTGGTGAACAGGAAAAAATTCTGAAAAAGGACAGTTGTTATGCGCCATTGTTAAATGATAGTTATGCATCTGACCTGCATGAGGAATTACAGGCACGCCATACTTTTCTGCTAAAGTATTTATTTTATGTCCAGGTGTTATACCTCCAACTCTATTTGCATCATATTGAATAAAACTGACTGCTTTAAGTTCTAATAAATGTTTAAAGCCCAAATAACTGAACTCATGCTCACCTCCTGCAATAGGAACATCTCCCATAGCATTTAATTCTGCATATCCAGGAATATCATCAGGTATTACTGGCTCTTCTAACCATTTTGGTTTGAATTTTATTAGCTCAGGTATTATTTTTTTTGAATATTCTAGATCCCATCCCATATAAGCTTCAAGCATAAGATCAGTTTCATATCCAATCACTTCTCTAACAGCATTTACTAATTCAATATTTTTTTTTATTCCTTCCGCACCGTCTTTAGGTCCCCAACCAAAGCGCATTTTAAACATCTTAAAACCTTCATTTAAATATTTTTCAGCTTCTATTTGTAAATCTTTTATTGGTTGGCTATATAATTTTGAGGCATACACTGGAATCTTGTCTTTGGTTCTACCTCCGAGCAATTCAAATACTGGTTTTTTTTTTAATTTACCCATTAAGTCCCAAATTCCAAGATCGATTGCTGAAATTCCAATCATTCCGATTCCTTTTCTTCCCCAGGCCATAGTGCTTCTATACATTTTGTCCCATAAATAATCATAATCAAAAGGGTCTTCACCAATTACTAAATCTTTTAAATAACAATCAATTGCTTTTTTTGTTACTTCTGGTGCGAGCGCGGCATTACCTAAGCCTACTGTTCCGTCATCAGCTATAACTTCGCATACCATCCATTGATGAAATCTAAATGATTTCATCCTATCTCCAGACTCTCTAAGAGCATCAGTTGGGTTTGTACAAAAATTTTGAGCTGGTGGAACTATTTCACCTGTCCATTTATAAATGGAAGTTTTAATGTCTTTAATTTTTGTCATTGTTTAGATTTATTTTCTGCCATCGTTAGTGCTATCTTAAATGATTGCAAGGTAGGTTCTAAGTTTGCTTTATTTTTTCCTGCAATATCAAAAGCAGTACCATGAGCTGGTGTAGTAATAGGTAGTGGCAAACCACCTTGAACGGTAACACCTCTATCAAAACCAAACGCTTTGAGTCCAGATTGTAGTGCATCGTGATACATGCCAACTATACAATCATGATTTTTATTTTTATAAGCTGTAATAAAAGAAGTATCACATGGCAAAGGACCATCTGCATTAATACCTTGTTTTTTTGCCTCTTCTATTGCTGGAATTATTTCATTTTTTTCTTCAATACCAAACTCTGCATGAGGATTTAAAGCTTGTACAGCTACACGAGGATTTTTAATTCCATTAAGTTTCATTGCATTATTTATAAGTTTTATTGGTTTAATAATGTTTTCTTTCTTAACATGATCAGGTACCTCTCTAATAGGTATGTGCGAAGTTACTCTAGCAGTCCAAAAGTTGTCTACAACATTAAATTCACAGAAAAAATTTTTTACATCTAATTTTTCAGCCATCAAATGAAGTTCATCAGAATGAGTATTTCCGCCCAACTTCATACTTGTCTTATTAAATGGGCCAAAGTTAATAGCATCTATTTTATTTTGTTTCGCAAGATCTAATGCTAAGTTAAGAGCCTCTAGAACACTTTCTCCTGACTCTTTTGAGCATTCAGATAAATTATATTTATGATTTTTACCTTTTGAGATATCTAAAAAAAATTTATTTCCTTCATCAAAATTTATCTGTTCAAATTTTTCAACAAATTTTAAATCTTGTGATTTTCCAGAAATCTTATTTCCTTCTTCTAAAATTTTTTTTTCACCAATTAAAACTATGTTTGCTTTGTTAATAATTTCTTGACATAGTAACTTTGAGACCAATTCGGGTCCAATACCTGATGGATCACCTAATAATATAGCAATTTTAATTTTATTTTTACTCATTTTGTTCTTAAACTTTGTAACAGATTATGCTTAAATATTTAATTATAAATTAACCAAAGAGGGAAATAATGAAAAAAAGTTTTAAACTTTTCTTAGCCGCTGCATTCTTTGTGACTGAATTTTTTGTTATAGCAATACCTTTAATGACTGTATCTGCAAGAGCAGATGGTGCTATACAAGCAATTACTCACGCTGGATTTGGTGGTGGTACTGACGTTACTACTAGAATGATGCTTTTAAGAGCAAGAAGAGTTCTTAAACAAGACATGCAATTAGTTAACAAAAAAGGTGGTGGTGGAGCTGTTTCTATGGATTATATGATGAGCTTACCAGCTGATGGTCAACACACTCTAACATGGACTACTGGTCATGCTGTTTCTATGGCCTTAGGAAAAACTAAGGTTAAAATTAGCGACATGCAACCTCTAGCTAGAGGTACTGATGACCCACAATTATTTGTTGTTAACTGTAAATCTGACATCAAAGATGCTAAAAAATTTATTAGCGTTCAAAAATCAAAATCACTTAAATACGGAACAACTCACGTTGGTGGTATTGATGATGTTAGCGCAATTGCTTTCACAAAAAAAGGTGGATTAAAAGATCCAACTATTGTTGCCTACAAAGGTGTAGCACCAATTAAAACAAACTTAGTCAAAGGAGATATTGATGTAGGTGTTTTAAATTTAGGTGAAGCATTGACAGAAATTAATGACGGAACTTTATGTGTTTCTGTTGTATTAGCAAATAATAGAATGGCTAAAATTGGAGACTCTCCAACAGCAAAAGAACTAGGTATACCTGTTTCTTTATCTACTGTTAGAGGATTTGTAACTAAAAAAGGAGCTCCAGCTGCAAGAGTAAAAGAATTAGAAGCTGGAATGATGAAAGCTATGAGTCACAATTATTACAAAAATTTCTTAACTGAAATTGGACTTGATGACTCAAGTGTAGTTGGTGCTGATGAATGGGGTAAGCAAATGGAAGAAATGCTTACTGAAATGACTGCACAGCTTAAAGCTTTAGGTTACATAAAGTAATTAAAAAAAATAAGTACATTTAAAATGAGTAATGTACAAAAGCAAAAAAGGGCAAACAAAAGTTTGCCCTTTTTTTTTAAAGATGAATTTAAAGTTTCTTTTACAATAATTCTCGTTTCTACTATTTTACTAATTAGCACTTTTACTTTTGATATTGTACCACCAATTCTCAATAGAGGTATACAGCCAGCTACCTTTCCAAAAGGATTATTGCTTTTAATAATCGGTTTAACTTTAATAGTTTTTTATTTATCTATTAAAAAACCTTGGAAAATTGAAAAAAAATTACCTAAAACTTTTTTCTTAACTTTGTTTAGTTTTATATTATTTGTTATTGTTTCAAAAACACTAGACTTTTTTTTAGCGATATCATTATTATCAATTTTTGTTTCTTATTGTTGGGGTGAAAGAAGATTATTTTATTTGATATTAGTGAGTATAATTTTTCCAATAATCGTTTTTATTTTTTTTGAAACAATTTTGGGTTTAAGATTTCCCCCCGGTATAATTACTAATATCTATTATCAAGTTTAAAATGGAAAATCTTTCTTTAATGTTTGCACCTTTAATGAGTTCAAAATTAATGATTGTTTTAGTTTTTGGAACATTATTTGGTTTGATACTTGGAGTACTACCTGGTCTTGGGCCAACTACAGGTGGTGCATTAATTTTACCTTTCACTATGACCTTGGACCCTTTATCAGCGATTGTTTTATTAACAGCAATTTATTGTTCAGCTACTTATGGTGGAGCGATTACGGCAGTCCTAATCAATACTCCAGGAACACCAGCGGCGGCGGCAACTTGTCTTGATGGTTATCCACTTGCCCAAAAAGGAGAAGCTGGAAGAGCTTTAGGCATGGCAACAGTATCTAGTACCATTGGAGGTATTTTTAGTGTGGTTGTTTTAGTTTTTTTTGCACCTTTACTTGCAAAGCTTGCTTATGAGTTTGGACAGCCTGAATATTTTGCTTTAGCAATTTTTGGTTTAACTATGCTAGCATCTATTGGTGAAGGAAGCCCAATTAAGAACTTAATAGCTGGAGCATTTGGAATATTAATATCTACAATTGGTAAAGATTTTATGACTTCAATTGAAAGATTTACTTATGGAATCAATGAATTGTCAGAAGGAATAGGTTTCATTCCTGTAGTGGTGGGATTGTTTGCAATAAGTGAAATGTTAACTCAGTCAACTTTATTGGATCAAGTTTTTAAAAGAGTAGCTTTAAAAGCAGTAAAACTTCCATCACTATTGGATTATAAAAAAACTTGGAAAACTATATTAAGATCTTCAGGAATTGGATCTTTTATTGGGGTATTACCAGCAGAAGGAGGAACAGTTGCATCTCTTATAGGATATTCTGAGGCAAAAAGATGGTCTAAAAATCCTGAAGAGTTTGGAAAAGGTTCAGTAGAAGGGATAGCAGGCGCTGAAGCAGCAAATAATGCAGCTACGGGCGGTGCTATGGTTCCTACTTTAGCATTAGGGATCCCCGGAAGTGCTACGACAGCTGTAATTTTGACTGGATTAATAATACACGGGGTTAGACCTGGACCTGATCTCTTCAGAGAGCAACCAGAATTTTTATATGGTATTTTTGGGTCAATGTTGATTGCAAATATTTTATTTTTTATATTTGGGTTTTTTGGAGCAAAAATATTTGCTCGAATTACTTTAGTGCCAAACAAATTACTTTGGCCTATGATTTTTGCAGTTTCTGTGTGTGGAACTTACTCACTAAGTCAATCAATGTTAGATGTATGGATAATGTTATTCTTTGGAGTAATTGGTTTTTTTATGAGACGTTATGGTTTTTCAGTAGTTCCCGTAATAATAGGTTTAATTTTAGGAGAATTAGTTGAAGGTACCTTAAGACAATCTTTGGTAATATTTGAGGGTAATTGGTTATTGTTTTTGACTAGACCAATAGTTGTTACGTTTTTCATTTTATCTTTTATTGCATTAATTTTTCCATTATTAAGAAAGAAAAAAGTATGAATAAATATAATTTAACAAATAAAGTTGCAATAGTAACTGGTGGTGCCCAAGGCTTTGGTTTAGCTATTACAAAAAGAATTATTCAATCAGGTGGTAAAGTTGTAATTTGGGATATAGATAAAGATGAGGCTGAAAAAGCTAAAAAAGAAATTAATTCTGAAAATTTTAGTTATCAAATAGTCAATGTAACAGATTTCAAAATTGTGAAAAAATCAGTTGATGAAGTCGAGGAAAAAGTGGGTCAAATAGATATATTTGTGAATAACGCAGGGATGACAGGGATGAACGCTAAAGTATGGGATTATCCTTTAGATGAATGGCAGAAAGTGATTGAATTGAATTTGAATTCAACATTTTATTGTTGCAAAGCTATTGTTCCACACATGATTAAAAATAATTACGGAAGAATTGTGAATATAGCTTCTATTGCTGGAAAAGAAGGTAACCCAAACGCTAGTGCTTATAGTACATCTAAAGCTGGTGTAATAGGATTAACAAAATCTTTAGGTAAAGAGCTTGCTGATAAAAATATCGCTGTTAATTGCGTAACACCTGCAGCAGCAAAAACGAGAATTTTTGACCAGATGACAGATGAACATATTAATTATATGCTATCCAAGATACCAAGAAATAGATTTGCAAAAATAGAAGAGCTGGCCTCTTTAGTTTGTTGGTTGGTAAGTGATGAAAACTCTTTTAGCACTGCGGGAGTTTTTGACTTAAGTGGTGGAAGAGCAACTTATTAATAAAAGGAGAAAAAATGAAGTTATGTAGAATAGGTGAAATTGGAAAAGAAAAACCAGCCATTATAGATAAGGATAACAATTATCGAGATTTATCATCATTAATTACTGATTTTAATCCTGAAACATTAAACTTTGATACGATTGATAAAATAAACAAAACTGATATTTCAAGTTTACCTAAACTAGAATCTAATACAAGAATCGGAGCCTGTGTTTCAAATCCATCAAAGTTTATTGGAATAGGATTAAATTTTAAAGATCATGCAGAAGAACAAAATTTACCAATACCAAAAGAACCAATTATATTTTCTAAATTTACTAGTTGTATAACTGGACCCAATGATCCAATTGTAGTTCCAAAAGGTTCCAATCATACAGATTGGGAAGTGGAGTTAGGTTTTGTAATTGGGAAAAAAGCAATTAATGTTAGTGTAGAATCTGCTTTAGACCATGTGTTAGGTTTTTTTTTGGTGAACGATGTTAGTGAGAGAGACTTTCAAAAAAATAAAGGTTTAACCTGGGATAAAGGAAAAGGTTTTGATACTTTTGGCCCTATAGGCCCTTATATAGTTACAAAGGATGAACTACCAAACTTTCAAAAACTTAATATGTTTTTAGATGTTGATGGCAAAAGAATGCAAACAGGAAATACAGAACAAATGATATTTGATATTAAAACTTTAGTTTCTTATATGAGTTCCTGTATGAGTTTGCATCCTGGAGATATTTGCTGTACTGGAACTCCACCAGGAGTGGGAGAAAACATGTCACCCCCACACTTTTTGAAGGGTGGAGAAGAAGTTGTTTTAGGTGTTGATAATCTTGGAACACAAAAACATAAAGTTTTTCCATATAAAGGATAAAATATTTTAAATTAAATTTAATGTTTGAAATAATTATTGCCTTTGGAGCTGGATTAGTAAGCTTTCTATCCCCATGTGTATTACCATTAATACCAGGATATATTTCTTATATATCAGGAAGCTCAATAAATGAATTAATTGAAAAAAAAAATATTAATCTAATACCAATTATATTATTTACTATTGGGTTTTCCATTGTCTTTATAGTTTTTGGTGCAGCATCTACTTTCTTAGGCCAAGTATTGCTTCAAAACTCTAATGAACTTCGAATAGCAGCTGGATTAGTAATAATTCTCTTTTCACTTCACATTACTGGGATCATAAATTTAAAATTTTTAAATTATGAAAAAAGAATTGAAACCAAAACAAATAAAAATTTTTATAGTCCGATTTTAATTGGTATGGCATTTGCTTTTGGCTGGACACCTTGCATAGGTCCAATATTAGGATCAATTTTAGTTTTAGCAGCCACTGAGGAAAACATAATAAAAGGAATTTTACTTTTATTCTTTTATTCCTTTGGTTTAGCAATACCATTTATTTTATCAGGTTATTTAATGCAGAAATTTTTGATATTTTCAAAAAATTTCAAAAGAAATATTAATTTAGTATCTAAAATTGGGGGAATAATTCTTTTAATTACTGGTATTTTGATATTAACTAATCAACTGCAAGGTTTAGGATTTTATTTATTAAATATTTTTCCATTCTTACAAAACTTTGGATAACAAATTATGAAGATTTATCAAATAGACTCTAGTGCAAGAAAAGAAGGTTCGACATCAAGAGCTTTAGCTAAAAAGTTATTGAATAAGATAAAAAAACCAGAAGATGAAATTATCTATAGAGATTTAGATAATGAAATGGTTTTTGTTTCTGGTTTAACCGAGTCTGGTATGAAAATTGATAAAAAAGATCAAACAGAACATCATAAAAAAATGTTTGAGTTATCAGATACATTAGTTAAAGAGCTAAAAGAAAGTGATATTATAATAATATCAGCCCCAATTTACAATTATGGTCCTCCTGCTACTCTAAAAGCTTGGTCAGACTTAGCTGCAAGAATAGGAGAAACCTTTAGATTTAAACCCAATGGTAGAAGAGAGGGTCTTCTTAAGAATAAAAAAGCATATTTAGTAATTACCTCAGGAGGAACGAAACTTAATAGTGAAGAAGATTTTTTAACACCATGGTTAAAATTTATTCTTAATTTTTTTGGAATTGATCAAGTAGAAATTATTAGTGCTGATCAAATGGCTTTGGACTATGAAAAATCTATAAGAGAAGCCGAAGCTCAAATAGATAAGATAAAAGTTTAGTGAATAATTCAATCAAAACAGACGATGTAATTTTTAATTTTTTTAAACAAATTTGTGATGAAAAAGATGATGTTAAATGTGTCGAACTTGGAAATAGTTGGATTAATGCTATGGAAACTAATTTGACTAATATGGAAGCCAACTTAGATGGAAAAGATAAAGCTAAACATCAAAAAGATATTCAAAATAATCGTAATCACTTAAACAGTCTTAAAGGTAAAAACTCATCTGAATGGCGGGAATACGCCACAAAGTGTATGGTTGAAATAATGGATAATAAAGTATAAAACAAAATTTAAGGGGTGTCATAACAGACTGAGATTAAACCCTAAGAACCTGTCCGGTAATTCAGAAAGGGAAAACAATGGATAAATCATTTTTTATAAGTCAATTAACATCATTAATATTAGTAATTGTTATAAGTTTAATATTTGTTTTTTTAGGTCTTTATAATTCAAAAAAATACCAAGGATTGAATAACTATTTAATTGCTAATAGAAATATTGGATTATTTTCTTTAACAACAAGTCTAACTGCTTCAGCTTTAGGAGCATGGATTTTGTTTGGCCCTGCCTCTGCTTCAACATGGGGAGGAATGGGAGCTATAATAGGATATTCATTAGGTACAGCCTTTCCAATGTTTTTTTTAATATACCTTGGTAAAAAAATTAGAAAAGAATTCCCTAAAGGATCTTCACTCATTGAGTTTACAAGAAAAAAGTTTGGAAAAAGTCTATTTAAACTTATTTTACTAATGACTATTTTTTATATGTTTATTTTTTTATGTGCTGAAGTGACTGCTGTGGCTGTCCTAATTAATTATATTTCAGGTACTGAACTTTGGATAACTGCTTTAATCGTATTATTGTCTACTCTTGCCTATACTCTATATGGAGGTTTAAGAGCATCGATATTTACTGACAATATACAAATGGTTGTTATTGGAGTTTTATTAATGATTTCAGTATCATGCATTACATCTTTCACAGGATCTGAATTTTCTTTTGATTTTATAAAAGAAAAAAATCCTCAACTTTTAAGCCCATCTTACTTACCTAGTTATACGGCTGGTTTAACTTTTTTTATTGCAGTAGCTGCCACAAACTTATTTCACCAAGGAAATTGGCAAAGAGTTTATGCTGCAAAAAATTATGAAACTTTAAAAAAAAGTTTAATTATTTCTTTCTTTATAATAATACCTGTAGTTTTTTATATGGGGTTTACAGGAATGGTTGCTTTCTCCATGGATCCAACTACTAGACCAGATCTTGGTTTTTTTACATTGTTACTTAAAGAACAAACGGAATTACTTTCCATTGTTGTGATTATATTAGGTTTGGCATTAACTATCTCTACTGTAGATACTTTGGTAAATGCAATATCAAGTTTGATTGTTGTAGATGGTAAAGCAACATTTAATTTAGATAAAAAAACAAATTATCTTAACGTTTCTAAATATATAATTTTATTTTTATCTCTAATTTCTTTTATCATTGCTTCCAAAGGATTTGATATTTTATATTTATTTTTATTAGCTGATTTATTCTGTTGTGCTTTTGTCCTAACGGTTTTCTACAGTTTCTATAATAAAAATATTAATGAAAAGACTGCTTATGTATCAATTATTATTGGATTAATAGGAGGTTTTTTAATGTTTCCTGCTCCTGATTTTTCCAAAAGCTTATTAGTTGGAATCCTTTTACCAAAAGAATTATTCAAACCTATTGTGTCACAGTCTTTATTATTCTTATCTTTTGTAATTGCAACTTTTTTACCATTAATAGTTTTTAAAGTTAAAAAGTTTTAATATTAGTCGATTGTATTAGGAGAATTAATGTCTATATATCTGATTCAATGTCAGATAATCAAATAGTAATTAATGATCTCTCAAAAGTATATGATAATGGTTTTGATGCACTTAAAAAAGTTAGTCTTAAAGTTAAACAAGGTGAAATTCTTGCGATGCTTGGACCAAATGGTGCAGGTAAGACAACTTTAATTAGTATAATTTGTGGGATTGTTACCCCCTCATCTGGCACTGTTTCAGTTGATGAATTTGATATAATTAAAGATTATCGTGAAACAAGATCTAGAATAGGAATGGTTCCCCAAGAATTAAATTTAGAGTCCTTTGAAACAGTTTTCGATACAGTGTCATATTCTAGAGGTTTGTATGGTAAACCACCTAAACCAGAACATATAGAAAAGATTTTAAAAGACTTAAGCTTATGGGACAAAAAAGATCAAAGATTAAGACAATTGTCTGGTGGAATGAAAAGAAGAGTTTTAATTGCTAAAGCCTTATCTCATGAACCAAAAATATTATTTTTAGATGAGCCTACAGCTGGAGTTGATGTTGAGCTTAGGAGAGATATGTGGATGGTTGTTGATGACTTAAGAAAAACAGGAGTCACTATTATCTTAACTACACACTATATTGAAGAAGCTGAAGCTATTGCAGACCGTGTAGCTGTTATCAATCAAGGCGAAATTATTGTTGTCGAAGATAAAAAAGAATTAATTAAAAAGATGGGTCATAAAAAATTAAATATTGAATTACAGAAAAAAATTATAGAAATCCCCAAAGAATTAATAAAATATAATCTTGAAATTGATGAAGAAAATATGTCTTTGATCTATACTTATAATGTAGGAGCTGAAAAAACTGGTATTACTAATTTATTGCAGGATTTAAAAGATACTGGCTTAAAGTTAAGAGATTTAAAAACTGAACAAAGTAATCTGGAAAAGATTTTTGTTAATTTAGTAAGGGAGAATAATGAAATTTAATTATTATGGTTTTAAAGCTATATATGTTCATGAGATGAATAGATTCTTAAGAACTGTAGGTCAATCTCTTCTCTCACCAGTAATATCCACATCATTATATTTTGTTGTTTTTGGTTCAGTGATTGGTGGTTATATACAAAAAATTGATGGTGTAAGCTATGGTTCATATATCGTTCCAGGTTTATTGATGCTAACGCTACTTACTCAATCAATAAGTAACACTTCTTTTGGAATATTTTTTCCAAAATTTAATGGAACGATTAATGAGATTTTAGCAGCACCTATTTCAACACTTGAAACTGTTTTAGCTTTTGTTGGAGCAGGTGCCACCAAAACCTTAATCGTAGGTGCTGTAATTTATGCCACTGCTTCATTTTTTGCTGAGGTAACTGTTGAATATCCAATGTTAATGATATTCTTGTTAATTTTAGTCTCTTTCACTTTTGCATTATTTGGTTTTTTAATTGGAGTTGTTAGTAAAAACTTTGAGCAAATGTCTATCATTCCATCATTAGTTATTACACCAATGGTTTTTTTAGGGGGAAGCTTATACTCTTTAGATATGTTGCCACCTTTCTGGCAAACTGTTTCTTATTTTAATCCAGTGGTTTATCTAATTGATGGCTTAAGATTTTCATTTTATGGTGTGTCTGACTTTAATATTTGGATAAGTATTGGTCTAATGATTTTATTTTTAATTATTTGTGTGACAATGGTCACTATACTTCTAAAAAGAGGATATAATATTAAGTCATAAATGTATGTATAAAATTGGAATAATAGATACTATGAATAGTAGGGGCATCGAATTACTTAAATCAAATAAAGATTTAAGTGTTGATTTGATCACAGATTTATCCAGAGAGAACCTTTTAAAAATTTTACCAAAATATGATGGTGTAACTTTAAGACGTGGAAAATTGGATTATGAAATACTTAAAAATTGTAAAAAACTTAAAGTAATCGCTAGACATGGTGTGGGCTATGACAATGTAGATACGAACTATATTAAAGAAAATAATATTACGCTTCTAGTTACTCATAACTCAACCTCTACCTCACCTGCAGAACATATTATGTTCATGATCCTAAATATATATAAAGGTCGAGAAATGTTTGATCAAATGGTTAGAGAAGGTAATTTTCATAAAGCAATTCATTTACAAATTAATGATAACTTTGAAGTTTTTAATAAAAAAATATTGATTATTGGTTTTGGTCGTATAGGAAAAAAATTAATTAAAAAATGTCTTGGCTTTGATATGAATGTGTTGGTTTATGATCCTTATATAGATGAAAAAACAATAAAATCATTAGGTGGAAAAAAAATAACTAATTTAGAGGATACTTTAAAAGAAGCAGATATTGTCTCTATGAGTGTACCTTTAACTGAAAAAACTAAAAATATGATTTCTTATAAAGAAATTTCTTTAATGAAAAAAAGTTCAATTATTATAAATGCTTCAAGGGGTGGTGTAGTTAATGAAAATGATTTAAATACAGCTTTAAACAATAGCATTATATCATTTGCTGGTTTAGATGTTTTTGAAAAAGAACCACCAGATAAAGACAATCCATTACTTAAAAATAAAAGAGTATTATTAAGCCCTCATGCAGCAACGTTTACTAAAGAATGTTTAGAAAATATGAGTCTTGAAACTGCACAAAATATTATTGATTTCTTTGAGGGTAAAATTGAAAAAACAAAGATTGTGAAGCTTTAACTAGACGCTATTTTTTTTTGTGGATCATAAAAAGGTTTTTCTATAATTAAAGAATTAATTTTTTTATCATCAATTATAATAGTAATTTGATTTCCAACTTTTGAATGATCTATTTCAATCATTGCAAGTGCTATATTCTTTTTTAGTCTTGGGGAATAAACAGCTGAAGTTACTTTACCAATTCTTTTGTCATATTTATAAGCTGGCCAAAAAGTTGTGTTGGGTCCTTTTAAAGGTTCACAATTAAGTTCTAAACCAACTTGCTTTCTTTTAATTCCGTCATGTTTAATTTTTTTTAAAGCTTTTTTTCCTATAAAATTAATTTCACTATCTAAATTTACCAATCTATCAAGACCCAACTCGAATGGATTTGTATTAATGTCAGCATCAGCGTGATATGATAGCATCCCGCCTTCAATTCTTCTTATTGATGATGTATGACCTGGCTCAACACCATATTCTTTTCCAGCTTTCATAATTTTTTCATAAAGCTGATTTCCTTTAGTTCCATCTCTTAAAAAAATTTCATAACCAAATTCACTAGACCATCCAGTTCTAGAAATAATAAGTGGAATTCCATCTAAATTATATTCTTTAAACCAATAATATTTAAGATTTTTAATATCTTCACCAAATAATTTAATCATTATTTGAGCTGATGTAGGTCCTTGTAATTGCAAAGGAGAAACATCTGGTTCAACAATTTTAACATTCAATGTTGAATTTATAGCTACACCTTGAGCCCATAGCAAAATATCACTATCTGCAAGAGATAACCAAAAATGATTTTCTGCTAATCTAAGAAGCACAGGATCGTTTAATATTCCTCCATCATCATTTGTAATTAGAACATATTTACATTGACCAATAGAAAGTTTTGATAAATCTCTAGGAGTTAGTAGTTGAACAAATTTATAAGCATCAGGACCTGTAATTTCTACCTGTCTTTCAACAGAGACATCACAAAGTATAGATTTTTTTATCAAATTCCAAAAATTTTGTTCAGGATTTCCAAAATCTCTTGGAATATACATATGATTATACACAGAAAATCCTGTTGCTCCCCATTTTACGGTAGAGTCAAAATACGGAGATTTTCTAATCTGAGTTCCAAAACCGAAGTTTTTATTTATCATCTACTATTTGAAAATTTTTTTTAACTTTTTGTAATTGTCCACGTTATCTACAGTATACCATTTTTTTGGCATAACATCAGAAACATATAGCTGATTAATTTTTATTAATCTTTTCCAAAGAATATTAAAATCGTCTGTAGACTTAATCTTATCATTTATTTTTTTTGGATTTAATACTTGAATGCCAGTACAATAAATATCTGATTTAATCTTTCTTGATAATCCTTGAATAATATTTTTTTTTCTAAATATGTAGTCTCCTGCTAAACCTTTAATTGGCTTTGTAGGTATTATCATGCAAATAGGCTGACCTTTTCTATAATAGTCTTTCTCAATTTTTTTAAAATCGATATTAGTAACATTATCACAAGTAAGAACGTACATAGGTGTGTCAAAAGATTTAAATATTGAATTAAAAATCCACCATGAGTTTCCTTTTTTATCTGTATTAATGATAGATGATACTTTTTCTTCTATTAGATGCTTAGCGAGTATTGGGCCTTTATAACCCACTGAAATATGGATGAAATCTATATATTTTTTAAGTTTTTTTATTCCGTTTGCTATTAATGATGTTTGTTTAAATTTTATTAATCCTTTAGGTATTTTTTTTGTCAAAGGTCTTAGTCGAGTTCCACGACCAGCAGCCATAATAAAAGCATGATTAATTTTTTTAGAGCTCATTAGATCTTAGTCCAAATTGAATTATCTTTTCTATTTCAGACTGTAATAATTTTTTAGCATCTTTTGAAGAAACAATTTTTTTAAGTGGTCTTTTTGATAATTTATTAAAATTTATAACAAAATATTTTTTGTTTTTAATCTTTAAAACTTCAGCGTATTTTAATTCATCTTCTCCAATTAAATACTCATCTAATCTATCCCCTTTTCTAGTTTGTATTATTTTGTAATTTCCACCAAATTTTTTAATCCAGACTTTTAAAATATCTATCATTTTCGATGATTTCATTTCTGCAGAAAGAATTTTACCAGCCAACTTAGTTTTTAATTTTAATGCTTGATCAATTAAACTTACAGCTTCATCAACTGAGAAAAAAAATCTTCTCATGTTAGGTCCTGTAGTTAAAATAGTTTTGTTTTTATTGAACATTTGCTTCCAAATAGGAAGCACTGAACCTGTTGACCATGTCACATTTCCATATCTAACACAGATAAATTTTGTTTTACCGTAAGGCTCAATAGAGGAAAAAAGTCTTTCCATACATGATTTACTTAAACCATAAATATTTTTAATAGGTGGCGATGCCTTATCTGTTGATACACCAATTACTGTAGGAATTTTTTTATTTAAGCATGCTCTTGCTATGTTAGCTGATCCAACAATGTTTATATCAATACATTCAAAAGGAAATTTTTCAGATAGATCAACAAATTTAGTAGCAGCCGCATGAATAACAATGTCAGGCTTAGAATAGTTTAAGCAATCATTTACAGACTCAATGTTAGAAACATCAAGAGGAACCACTTCACAATTTGTTAAGTTTTTTACTAAAAAATTTTGTTTATTGTTTCTTGCACCAATAAAGACTTTATATTTGTTTTTGTAAAAAAGTGCTAAATTCCTACCAAGATATCCTGTTCCACCCGTTATTAATATTTTTTTCATTATTAAAAATGTTAAATTTGTTTATAATTTTAATTTTAAAAATGTCTATATCTATTCATATACCTTTTTACAATCCAAATCCTGAAAAAAAAGAGGGATATAGAAACTTAACTAGATTTGATTATTTAAAGGAAAATATTTTAAATCTAAAAAAACTTTCTCTTCCAACAGATATATTCATTCATACCCATAATAACTTTTTAAATGATAAAGAATTAGATGCCAATATAATTAACCATCAAATTAATAATGATGATTTGAAAAAAGGTTATTTGACTTGGCTTACTAGGCCAGAAATGCAAAAACAAAAAGGTAATTATGATTACTATATGTATCTGGAACACGACATTAAGTTTACTGAAAGAAATTTACAATATTATCTAAGATACCAAAAAAGTTTATCAGAAAATAAATTTAATTTAGGTTTTTTGATATATGAAAAAAACAACGAAAATAATGAAAATTACAGTATTCATATATCAGAAAAATTGAATAAATTTTTTAACTTAAATTCACAAAATTTTATTATAAATGATTTAGAAAATTATTGTTGTTTTTGGATATATGATCAAAATCAATTTAACGATTTTATTAATTCAAACTGGTGGAATTTCAAAAGAAAGGTCCATAATTTTAGACACAATTATGGAATAACCGAAAGATCCTCAATAGGTTTAAACGCCTTAAATATTAACTATTTCAAAGCAACTCTGTTGCCTGAAATAAATAACAAACTTGATCCTAATTGCTTTATTGAGCATATTACTAATAATTATTTTAATAAGTTTCCAGAATTCAGAGGTAAAAATTTTAAAGATATTAGGGGTGCATGTTCATTAAAAATTGATGAAATTATTGATGTAAATAAATATAAAAATGAGACTATTATCAGTTTATATTTTAAAAGATTATTTAATATAATCTCATGGAAATTAAGATTTATAACAAGATTATTCAAAAAAAAATAATTTAAAGAAAAAATTGATAATCTAACAGACCCATTTCTGGGCCAGTTAGATAACTATTTTTTTTAAGAGGACTGTGTTTTAGAATTGCTCGGACTCTGTTGACCCTGCCATCGCTGTTGTTGAACTTTTACCACTGCTTATAGTGTTAGAAACAGCGTCAAAATAAGAAGTACCAACTTCTCTTTGATGTTTGACACTTGTGTAACCATCTTTCTCACGAGCAAATTCTTGTTCTTGAATTTTTGAATAAGCTGTCATGCCTTCGTTTTTATATTTTTCAGCTAATTCAAAAATTGCAATATTTTGAGTATGAAATCCAGCTAATGTAATGAATTGAAATTTATAGCCCATTTTACTTATCTCTTGTTGAAAAGTCGCAATCTCACTATCAGACAAATGTTTTTTCCAATTAAATGAAGGTGAACAATTATAAGCTAAAAGCTTTCCAGGAAATTTTTCATGAATAGCATCAGCAAATTTTTTTGCTTCTTCAAGATTAGGAGTTGCAGTTTCACACCAAATTAAATCTGAATAAGGTGCGTAAGCTAAACCTCTTGATATTGCTTGATCAATACCTGCTTTAACATAATAAAAACCTTCTGGAGATCTTTCACCAGTAAGGAAAGTTTTATCATTTTCATCATGATCATTGGTAATTAGTTTTGCGGCATTAGCATCAGTTCTTGCTAAAATAATTAATGGTACATCCGCTATATCTGCAGCTAGTCTTGCTGCCTTTAAATTTTTGATCATCGTACCAGTTGGAACAAGTACTTTTCCACCCATATGACCACATTTTTTTTCGCTAGCTAATTGATCTTCAAAGTGAACGCCTGCAGCACCTGCTTTAATAAATTTTTTTGCAAGTTCAAATACATTTAATGGTCCACCAAAACCTGCCTCTCCATCTGCAATAATTGGTAGCATATAATCAACTCTTTTTTCTGTCTTCATATCACCATCTTTTAATTCCATATGTTGAATTTGATCAGCTCTTATTAAAGCATTATTCATTGACTCAACTAATTTTGGAGCACTGTCATATGGATATAGAGATTGATCAGGGTACATCTCTCCAGCACTGTTAGCATCTGCTGCAACCTGCCATCCACTTAAATAAATCGCTTTTAATCCAGCTTTTGCGTGTTGAACTGCGTGGTTACCGGATAAAGATCCTAGTGTATTCACATAAGGTTCAGAATTAAGTAGTTTCCACAATTTAGTAGATTGTTGTTTACATATAGAATATTCAATTTTTATGGATCCTCTAAGTCTTTCAACTTCTTCAGGAGTATAGTCCCTTTTTATTCCTGCAAATCTTTTTAAGTCATATGAGATATTTTCTGCACTCATTATAATAATCCTATGATGTTAAAGTCTTAGTAAGAAATGAATAAAGTCGAATGAATTAGAACTAGTTTGAGTCGTTTAGGGTCTCAACTAGATCTTGCATTCCACTTGAACCCCAATCACAATGATCATCTCTCATGTAGATTCCTCTGCTATTGTGTCTAGCAAGGTCTTCATGTCTTATGATTTGAGCTTCATTTTCACTGTTTTTTAATTTTTCGTCCATGTAAACTTTATAATTTACAGGATTTACAAAATCTATAAAAAAGTGTAAAAGTGTTGTAAATTAAAGAAAAATTTTGTAAAAATAAATTTACAAAATTTACAAATAGAAAATATGAGTCAATTAGATCTAAAAATTGGGCCAAAAATCAAGGCTTTTCGAAGACAATTAGGTCTTCAAGCAAATAAACTTGCTGAGGAGTTAAGTATTTCACCAAGTTACTTAAATTTAATTGAGGGTGGAAAACGGAAAATTGATGGAGATCTTCTCTTAAAAATTTGTGAAAAACTTAACATTGAACTTTCGCAATTAACTTCAAAAACAGATTTAAACTTAGAAAATACTTTGTCCGAAATTCTTGATGATGAATTATTTGAGGATTTAGATATCTTAGGCCCAGAGGTAAAAGATCTTGTGGGAACCAATCCTAAAATTGGTAAAGCAATTGTAAGGCTAGGGGACATTTTAAAAAAAAAAGATCATGAATTAATTAATAAGATTGAAAAAATATCTGGTAAAATTGTTGATGGTAGAAAAAGCTCATTTCCTGGAGAAGTTATTTCTGATTTTTTACAAAAAAATAAAAACTATTTTCCTAAGCTAGAGGAATTTGCAAACAAGGTATTTTAAAAAGTTCAAAAAAATAATCGAACTAGATATATAGCTCTTTGTGAATACTTAAAAACAGAATTTGGAATTACTGTAAAAGATGTAATTCCTGAAGAGGACAAACCTTTCTCAAAAATTTACCATAAAAATAAAAAAGAATTATTACTTAGTGATTATAGCTCTTTAGAGACAAAAAAACTTCATGCAGCTGCTCAAATTGCTCAAGAAGGAGCTACTAAAGAGATCGAAGACTATTTGTCTACTTTCACATTTCCTTCTGAGGAGTCTAAAAAATTAACAAAAGTAGCCTTATTAAATTATTGTGGAGCTGCAATTCTAATGCCCTATAAACCTTTCCACACTGAATGCAAAAAACTTAAATATGATTTAGAGCTTTTGCAAAATACCTTTGCAACATCTTTTGAACAAGTTACGCATAGAGTTACTTGTTTACAAGATCCTAAATTACCAGGAATCCCATTCCATTTTTTAAGAGTAGATATGGCTGGAAATATTTCAAAAAGATTTTCTTTATCTGGAATTGAAATTCCTAGGTATGGAGGAGCATGCCCAAGGTGGAATGTTTATTCAGCATTTACAAGACCAGGAGTAATTCAAGCTGCAGTGAGTAAAATGACCAATGGAGAAAAATATGTTTGTATTGCAAGAACTGTTGAAAAAGGAATTGGAAGATTTGGTCAATCCAAAAGTATTTTATCTATAGGATTAGGATGTGATGCCAAATATGCAAAAGATTTTGTTTATACAGAAAACATTAATGTAACAGATAAAACTACTGAAATACCAATCGGTGTTTCTTGTAGAACATGTGATAGATTAGACTGTTCACAAAGAGCTTTTCCTCCTTTACATAAGAAATTTGATGTTGATATTAATTCTAGAGGTGTATCAGTTTATGTTGGAGATAAGAGTTAAAAACAATGCTTAAATTCATTATTCCAGCGATAATTGTTTTCTTAATAGTATTGTTTTGGGAAAAAATAAATGAGGAAATTTATAAAAGGTTAAACATCAAAATAAACTATGTTATTTTATTAATATTATCAGTCATATTAGCAACAATATTTATCTTATTGTATTATTAGCCTTTACTGAATTATCTGGATCGATTGTGTTTTTTAAAAGAAAATTTTTTAGGTTTGTTTCTATGTTTAAACTTCTTTTTACGACCAAATTTATAATCCTTTTTTTCTGAAAAAGTTTGAGAATTATTAGATTTCTCTTTGCCAAAATATTTTGGATTGTTGGTAGATCCAAATGGTATTTTCTTTTTTTTAAAACTTGACTTTCTAGAGTCATCTTTTTTAAAGAACTTTTTCTTACCTTTAAAATTTGATTTTCTAGAGTCATCTTTTTTAAAGAATTTTTTCTTATCTTTAAATTTCTTCTCTTTATTAAATCTTGCTTTGAATCTTTTTTTACCTTTTAAATTTCTTGATTGACCTTCTTTTAAAATTTTAAAATCTGGATTAATTAATCTACTTATAGAATTCCACATAGTTCGGTCTGATGGAGTTAGAAATGTTAAAGCAGATCCCTCTTTTCCAGCTCTTCCGGTTCTACCAATTCTATGAATATAGTCTTCAGGCACTTGTGGTAAGTCATAGTTAATGACATGCTGAATTAAAGGTATGTCCAATCCTCTCGCAGCCACATCAGTTGCAATTAAAATTCTACTCTTACCATTTCTAAAGTTGTTAATGACACGTTCTCTTTTACTTTGTCTTAAATTACCGTGAATTGCATCTGCAGAATGTCCGTCATATTTTAAGCGCTTAACAATTTTATCTGCACCATGTTTGGTTTTAACAAAAACCAATATTGAACCATTTCTTTCAACTAATTGATTTATTAATTCATGATATTTTTTGTCTTGAGTTATTTGAAATGTTTCTTGTTTAATTTTTTCTATTGGTGTCGACAAAGAACCTACGGCTATTCTTTCTGGGTTATTTAAATACTTTTCTGAAATTCTTAAAATATTATTGGGTAAAGTGGCTGAAAATAATAAAGTTTGATGTCGTTTAGGAATAAACTTTAAGATCAATTCAATTTGAGGAGTAAATCCCATGTCTAGCATTCTATCTGTTTCATCTAAAACTAAGTATGATACTTTTGATAAATTTAAACTTTGTCTTTTTAAATGATCATTTATTCTACCCGGGGTACCGACTATAATACGTGCTCTTTTTTTTAATTTTTTAAGTTGTTTTTGCATTCCCTCACCACCAATAAGAAGTGCATTTCCTATTCCAATTTCTCTTACATTTAATTTTAAAACAGTCTGCATAACTTGACTTGCAAGCTCTCTAGTAGGGCAGATAATTAATGCCATAGCATTTTTATCTAGAATAAGCTTATTAATCATTGGGATAGTAAAGGCTAAAGTCTTTCCAGTGCCAGTTTGTGCTGTGCCCAATATATCCTTGCCCATTAAACTAATTGGGATTGATTTACTTTGAATTGGAGTAGGGGTTTTAAAATCAGCAAATTTAATGGAATTTTTGAGTTTATTATCAATCGGTAATTCGTTGAAGTCCATTATTTAGTTATTATTGTTAATTTAGCTGGATGCTTATATCTTTTTAAGACAAATACAATGAATGTTTTAAAGTCATAAATTGTATTAAAATGGCCTATTGTGTATGTTTTTGAATTCATTTAAAATAAAGCATGTTTGATTTTATTTTACCTTTTATTGTATTAATTTTAGTAGTGGTATTTATTCACGAATATGGTCATTATTATTTTGCTAAGAGATATGGAGTTGGAGTTACAGACTTTTCTATTGGATTTGGGCAAGAAATTTTTGGTTGGAATGATAAATCTGGTACTAGATGGAAAATATGTTGGATTCCACTAGGAGGTTATGTCAAATTTTTTGGTGATCGAAATGTATTTTCTCAAGCCGATCAAGAAAAAATCATAAAGAAATATAATGAGGAAGATCGTAAAAAATTGTTTGTCTTAAAACCTTTATATCAAAGGGTTCTAATTGTATTTGGAGGTCCTCTCGCAAACTTTTTATTAGCTTTAGTTATTTTCTTCTCAATTTACACATTTATTGGAAAAGATTTTACTCCAGCAGTAATCAATGAAGTTCAAAGTGACAGCCCTGCAATGGTGGGTGGTCTAAAACAAAACGATGTAATTTTAGAAATAGATGGAAATGAGGTCCAAAGTATTATGGATGTCTCTAAATATATAATGATGTCTACTGATGACTTTATTGATTTTAAAGTAAAGCGATCTTATGATGAATTATTATTGAAAATTAAGCCTAATATAGTTTTAAGTGAGGACAATCTTGGCAATAAAATAAATAAAAGAGTAGTTGGAATTAAATTAGGTGCTCAAAATAATGAAATTAATCATGTAAAATTAGGTCCAGCAAAGGCAATTTACCATGCAGCTCATGAAGTTTATTATGTAAGCACCTCATCATTAAAATACATAGGAGCAATGATTTTTGGTAAAGCAGATACTTCACAATTAGGAGGACCCATTAGAATTGCTAAAATTTCAGGCCAAGTTGCTGAATTTGGTTTATTAGCATTTATCAGCATGATGGCATATATTTCTATTAGCCTAGGTTTAGTAAATCTCTTCCCGATTCCAATGCTTGATGGAGGACATTTGATGTTTTATGCATTTGAAAAAGTTTTAGGTCGACCATTATCTCAAAATACTCAAGAAGGTTTTTTTCGAATCGGCTTATTTGTATTGCTATCTTTGATGGTTTTTACAACTTTTAATGACTTGAAAGACCTTGGTTTATTCTAATAATTTAATTGTTGGTAAAGTCAAAAACATCAATAAAATCAACATTAATTCAATATTATACTAGATATTGTGTATAACTTTTTGCTTAACACTAAAAAAAGTCTTGATTTATCAATACTTTTGATAAAAATAGAAAATAACCTAATAAAACCGGAGCTAAAATGAATAAAAAACAATTAATTGTCAAGCTTTCTGGAGCTTTAAATTTGAGCAAAGCTGATGCTGAAAGAACTTTTGACACTATTACCAACACTATTTTGGACGCTTTAAAAGGCGATGATTCAGTAAAAATTGCTGGATTTGGTACTTATAAAGTGGCTAAAAGAAAAGCTAGAGTTGGAAGAAATCCTAGAACTGGTGAGCAGATCCAAATTGCTGCTTCACAAAAGGTAAAATTCTTACCAGCAAAAGCTTTAAAAGAAGTATTCAACAAATAATAATTTTTAACAGCCTTAATGTGATAAACATGTTAAGGCTGTTTCTATATGCAAAATCTGCATAGCCAATTTTCCTAATCAGCGTTAGTTTTCAGGTTCTTTTAAAAATATAAGTTCTCTCTTACAGGGAGGTCTTATGACTAAATTAATAAAAAAAATAAGTCTGCCACTCATGAGTTTAATGTTTCTATTAAATATGAGTAGTGCAGGTATGGCGGAGACAACAGTTTCTGCTGAAATAGGTTTTATATTTAATACCTTGCTATTTTTAATTTGTGGTTTCCTCGTCTTCTTTATGGCGTGTGGATTTGCAATGTTAGAATCTGGAATGGTTACATCTAAAAGTGTATCTGTTATCTGTGCAAAAAATATAGGTTTAATATCAATCTCTGGAATTATGTTCTGGATGTTCGGTTATAATCTAGCTTATGGAATTCCAGAAGGTGGATATATCGGAAGTTTTATTCCATGGTCAGACTCTAGTGCAGTTGATACAGGTTATGCAGATGGATCAGATTGGTATTTTCAGATGGTTTTCTGTGCAACAACAGTATCTATTGTATCAGGAACTTTAGCAGAAAGAATTAAGCTTTGGCCATTCTTTTTATTTGCAGCAATTTTATCAGGAATTATCTACCCGATCGTAATGGGTTGGCAGTGGGGTGGTGGCTGGTTAGCTGCTGCTGGTTTCTCAGATTTTGCTGGATCAACATTAGTACACTCAACTGGTGGAGCAGCAGCTTTAGCAGGTGCTTTAATGTTAGGTCCAAGACTTGGTAGATTTACTAAGTCTGGTGCTCCAGCGCCGTTAAAACCCTTCGCTGCATCTTCAATTCCATTAGTAACCGTAGGAGTATTTATTCTATGGTTAGGTTGGTTTGGATTTAATGGTGGTTCTCAATTAGCTATTGGTACAGCTGATGATGCAATCGCTGTTTCAACAATATTTCTAAATACTTTCTTAGCAGGAGCAGGTGGCGTTATGGCTGCAGCAACTGTTACAAGATTGAACTTTGGAAAAACAGATGTTGTTCAAATGTTAAATGGTTGTATTGGTGGATTAGTTGCAATTACTGCTGAGCCATTAATGCCTTCACCATTAGCAGCAATTTTAATTGGTGCAGTTGGTGGTGTAATCGTAGTTTATGGTACTAAACTTCTATTCTCATTAAAAATTGATGATGTAGTAGGAGCAATACCCGCTCACTTATTTGCTGGTATTTGGGGTACATTGGCTGTGCCGATTACAAATCCAGATACTTCATTTGGAACTCAATTATTAGGTGTGCTTTCGATTAACATTTTCGTTTTTGTGGTTGCTTTAATTGTATGGTCAATCATGAAATCTACAATTGGTATCAGACTAAGTAAAGAGGCTGAAACTAAAGGTACAGATGTTACGGAAACAGGCGTTATTGCATATGCAATACGTGACTAATTGTTAACAATAAAGGGATTCTACGCTCTCTGTGTATCTCCGCGATTACTCATCGTAGGGTCCCTTAAACTCTCTCTTTAGTTAGTTAAACAATAAAGCCCCCTCCCTCAGGGGGCTTTTTTTATAAGTTGTTAATAATTTTGTTAAAAACTTCATCGGGTTTAAGTTTTTTCATTCCTTCTCTATTTCGAGTCCAAATATCATCTCTGTAGTCTTGAGGTGTTATTGGTGTTATTTTACTGTATTTCAATTCGCTCACTGGATCGTTAGCAATTAAACCAAAAGTCTTAACACCTAAAGCAGCAGATAAATTTAAAGGACCAGAGTTATTACCTATATAAAATGCTGAATTTTTAATAGCTAATATTACTCCTATTAGATCTTTATTAGAACAATCAATAAAATATTTCTTTCCAGAGTCATTAATAATTTTTTTGGCAACATTTGATTTATCTGGTCCACAAACTAAATATATGTAATCAAACAATCCTTTTTCATGCAAAAGGTCTGCTAATTTTATAAAATCTTCCTCAAACCACATTTTATAATCCTCAAAAGAATCAACACCAAATGCTATTTTTTTCCCATCAATCATCAGATCATCATTACCTACTTTAAGTCGTTCAATATTTACTTCTAAGTCAGGAAACTTATCGTTTAATATAATCGAATTTATCTTTAATAATTTTTGTGATTGCTCTGAATAGTTTAATTTCCAATCTTTTTCATCTAAGTAATTTTTAACTGTGATCCATTTTTTTTGATTTTTAAAACCTGGTCCAATTATATTTTTGATGCCAGCTAATTTTGCTGCAATTGCAGGTTTGTTTACTTTGTCTAAAATGTAAACATGATCATATTTTTCTAAATCAAATATTTTTTTTAATTTAAAGACATCTATCCAATAAGCTAAGCCTTTTCTAAATTCGTTATAATGAATCTTATTAATATGATTTAAATCTTTTAAAATATCTTTTGCTTGAGTTTTTTTTCTAACAACTAAATCAACATTTTGATCATGGTGATCACTGATAGCCTTTATATATGGTAGTTGCCAAATTAAATCACCTAATTTATGGTGAGTATAAACTATACAAATTTTCTTATTCATTAAATTTTAATTCAATATCTGGTCCTCGTTTACGATTTTTAAAATCCAAGCCCTCTATTGGATAATCTCTTTTTGATCTTTCATCAGTTATTTCAAATTTTTTTGGGTTTATAAATGTCATTTCAATCACCTGAGGAATACCTTTCTCATCTAACATCCCGTAGTTATTTGCGTTAATGTGTATGTTTTTAAGTTTAGTATTTTCAATAAATTTCTCAACTTTTTTCAAATTTTTTTGCATATCGTGAAACTCTATTATAAGTAAATTTATTTTATCTAAATTTTTATCTATTTCGTCTAGAATTTTAAATTCATCTCCTTCAATGTCTATTTTTAAAATTATATTTTCATTTGTACCAATTGCTTCTGAAATAGTTGCTTGGTTATTTTCATCAATTTTATGTGAAACAATCTTTTTAATATGATGCTTATTTTTTCCTTTAAAAAAATTTAGATAACTTACATACTTAAATATATCTAATATTTTCCTAGGTGTAATTTTTTTCAATAATAGGAATGCAATAAAATCTTTTTTAAACCTTTTTAACCAGAAGTGTCTATCAACTGTGTGATCATAAGCTTCAACCCTAGAACTGGTATTTTTATTTAGAAAATCTTTTTCAAATTCCCAGTCATCATTTAGTCCACAAGTAATTATTACTTCAGATTTTTCTATTACTCTTTTATCAATGACATATCCCCCATCTTTTTTAGGACCTATCCTAACTAAATTCGATTTGTCTGAATGAAAAGGTTTTAATATTTTAGGTAGCACAATTTTTATCTATGATTATATTAAAAACTATATAATAAATAAAAAAATTATGAATATAAAATCATCACAAACTCTAGTTTCAGAAGCCCTAGATCAAATTAAAACAATTTCAACTGATGAGGCACATAAAATGGTTAGTGAAAATCAGTGTAACTTAATCGACATAAGAGATATTCGAGAGCTAGAAAAAGAAGGGAGAGTTGAAAATTCTAATCATATACCAAGAGGCATGTTAGAGTTTTGGTTAGATCCAGATAGTGCTTACTTTAAAAAAGGTAAGTTAGACCTAAATAAAGAAATGGTTTTATTTTGTGCAGGTGGTTTGAGATCTGCTTTAGCTGCAAAATCTCTAAAAGATATGGGTTTTAAAAAAGTTTCTCACATAGACGGAGGTTTTGGAGCCATTAAACAAAGTAAATTTAAAATTGTTTAAGAATTATATTCATCTAAAGCATATTCTAATCGATCTTGTCCCCAAAAAATTTTGTTATTAACTACAAAGGTTGGAGCACCAAAAATATTTTTTTCAAAAGCAATATTTGTAAGTTTTTTTAACTCATCTTTAATTTCAACTTTTTGTATTTTTTCAAAATAATTTTTTTTATCTATGCCTAAATTTTCTAAAATGTTATTAACATTTTCTTGATTGGAAATATCAATGTTATTTTTCCAGTAAGCATTAAAAAATGAATCAAAATATTTTTTTCTTAATCCTTTATTAATTGCAAGATATCCACGCATCAAGTAAAGTGAATTAATTGGAAATTTAGTATTCCAAATAAATGGAATGTTATTTTTTTTTGCAATTAAATTACAATCAAATTTCATATTCTTTAATTTGCGTTCGTTAAAAGCGGGAGCAGTAATGCCCCCAAGATTATGAAGTCCACCTAATAATATAGGTTTATAATTTATACTTATATCTTCGTAATTTTTTAAAGTCTTTAATTTATGAATAGCTAAATATGAATAAGGGCTAATAAAATCAAAGTAAAAATCAATAGATTTAGTCATGAAGATTTATACTTTTGGCATAAAAAATTTTTATTAGCCAATACATAAACAAACCTAACGGACCAATCAAATACGTAACAATCAAGGGTACCGACAAAAGAATTTTGTTAATTGAAAATTTTTGAGAGTCTTTTACTATCCAACCACCTGTAAAAAGATTAATTGCAATAAAATGTATCCAAAAAACCATAATATAAAAATTGTTAGTAAATAATATGGATAAACTTTCAAGTCCAAGATAAAGTTTAAAATTACCACCAAAATCGTAAGAAGTTAGATATGATCTATAAAGTACAAAAATATAAGCCCCACTTAGTAAAATGATAGGTAGTATTGAAGTTACAAAGAATCTACATAAATAAGACTGGGGAAAAAAAATTAACATTAACCAAAAAGGGATAACTCCTAAATTCACCCAATAATAGAGCATTTCAATTGTAAAATAATTATAAATTTGTTCGAACATTTCAAAATATATTATAGTAAATCTATCCATGATTCCTATAAGAAATCGAAAAAAAACTTTAAAGGTAACTGTTGAGGAAATGAGAAATTTTGCGTTTGCTTATGTTGAAAAGTATGCTCCCTCAAAACAACAACTAAAGACTTACCTTTTAAAGAAATATCTTAAAACTTCAGTGCCAAATGTTAAAAAACAAGATGTGACTAATTTAATAGATATTGTTCTTTCAGATCTAGAAAAAAGTAAATTTATAAATGATAAATTTTATTCAGATAGCAAAGCAAAAAGTATGATCCAGAGAGGAAATTCAATTAATAAAATAAGAAGTTATCTAGTTGGTAAAGGTATAAATGATGAATTCATAAAAGATACAGTTAATAAGATTAAAGATGAAAATTCTGATCAAGATTTCTTCTCTGCGATAAAAATATGTAAAAAAAAAAGAATTGGTCCCGCTAGAACAGAGGATAATAGACCCTTATTTTATAAAAAAGATATTTCTTTGTTAGCAAGAAATGGTTTTGACTTTGAAACATCAAAAAAAATTATGGATATAGATAAAGATGATTATCTAAAAATAATAAAACTACTTTAGATTTTTATCTTTTTCTTTTTTAACTAAAAAATCAATTTTGTTTCTGATATAATTTTTTACAAATACGAATGTAATTAATCCAAAAATTGAAACTGATACTATTATAATAAGTATTATTTTGAGTTGTTCATCCATTACAATATATTCTTACTTTTTAGAATTAAGCTTGGGTTTTTAAAATCTCTTTTTCCATATTTTATCTCTTTATTATCAAAATCTGTTACCACACCTCCAGCATGTTTTAGAATTGCATGACCAGCAGCAATATCCCATTCACAAGCTCTTGGTTCAGCAACATATCCATCATATTCTCCTGCAGCAATTACACAAAATTTTAGTGAACTCTTCATTCTTACATATTTTTTTACATTAAGTTTTTTGTGAATTGCTTCTATCTCTGGTTTTATTTTGTTTGAGTAAGAGACAAATTTAATTTCATTTTTGTTAAAGTTTTTTGAACAATTTAATTTAATAGTCTTTCCATCTATGATTTCAAAAGCTAAATTATTACCATAAGAATAAAACATTCTTTTTTTAGAAGGTGCATTTATCAATCCTATAACTGGATTATTGTTAATTATAAGACCAGCATTAATTGTAAACTCTTCTAAATTATTAATATAATCATAAGTACCGTCTATTGGATCAATTAACCAAAAATCCTTTAAATTTTTTATAGACTTATTGTCAGAAGTTTCTTCTGAAACAATTGGTATTTTAGGAGTAATATTTTTTATTTTATTAGTAATAATTTTATTGACCTCTAGATCACCATTACTAACAGGTGTATTATCTGACTTTATTTCTTTGATTAACCCTTTTTTTCGAAGTTCTAACGAAATTTCTCCAGCATATAAAAAGGTATCAATTAATTCTTCAGTAATTTTTTTTAAATTTAATTCAGTCATTTAATTTTATTAATTCTATATTTTTCGCATTTATCACTTTTTTTCCAGCATTTTCAAAATTTACAGTTACTTTATCCTTAATTATTGATTGAACTTGACCTATGCCCCATTCTTTATTGTTAGGATTTTCAACTTTGTCACCTGGTTCATAATCTAAAATCATTTAATTTAACTTATATTAGAAATAAGTATAAATACCATCAAATGAATAATGATTTAAATTCTATAGGTTTGGATAAAAAACCCTCAGACACAACAGTAGTTGTTGCAATGTCAGGTGGAGTAGATTCTTCAACTGTGGCCGGCATGATGAAGAAAGAAGGTTTCAATGTGATAGGTATAACATTAAAGCTTTATGATGACGGTAAAGAGGTTGCAGCCTCAAAACAATGTTGTTCTGGACAAGATATAATGGATGCAAAAAGAGTCGCTCAGAAATTAGATATAGAACATAAAGTTTTATATTATCAAAATAAATTCAAACAGGGTGTAATAGACAATTTTGTTGAAAGTTATTTGAAAGGTGAGACTCCAATACCTTGTGTTCAATGTAATCAAACAGTTAAATTTAAAGATTTGTTTGAAGTTTCAAAAGATTTAAAAGCTGATGCTTTAATTACTGGTCATTATGTAAAAAGTATTACGGAAAATAATTCTACTAATATGTACAGAGCTATAGACGAAAACAGGGATCAAAGTTATTTTTTATTTAACACCACTAGAGAACAGTTAAATTATTTAAGATTTCCATTAGGGGGTTTACTAAAAAACCAAACTAGAGACATAGCAAAAAAACTAGATTTAAACGTTGCAGATAAACCAGATAGTCAGGATATATGTTTTGTACCAAATGGAGATTATGCATCTGTTATACAAAAATTTAAACCAGAGTCTTTTAAAAAAGGAAATATAAAAAACTTAGAGGGTCAAGTAATAGGTGTTCATAATGGAATTATTAATTTTACTATTGGTCAGAGAAAAGGAATTAAAGTTTCAGATAAAGACCCATTATATGTACTAAAAATAAATTCGGAAAAAAATGAGATAGTGGTTGGTCCAAAAGAAAATTTAGGAAAAAAAAATATTATACTAAAAAATATCAATTTACTTTCAGACAAAAGTGAATTTAATAAAAATATTTATGTTAAAGTTAGATCAACTGGAAAATTACTAGATGCAAAAGTAAATTTTAATGATCAAAATAATGCAAAAGTTGATTTAGTAGAAACAGAGGATGGTATATCTCCAGGTCAAGCATGTGTTTTTTATTATAAAGACACATTAGGGTATAAAGTAATGGGAGGTGGTTGGATAAAGGAATAAGCTATTTCTTTTTATTCTTTTTTCTAGCTCTTCTTTTTTTAGAGCCCATTTTTCTTCGGCCCCTATGTTTTTTTGGATAACTCATTAAGTCCTATTCATTAATTTATTGAATTTCATTGTGGGATATAGCATTGTCCCTCTAGCATATCAATTTTTTTATGACAAAATCTTTTAAGACTTTTTTAAAACATACCGCAAAAGACTTTCATAATCAGTCAGTAAATCCACCTGTTGTTAGAGCTTCAACAATTATATTTAAATCAATGCGAGATATACGAAAGACGCAAGTAAAAGCTATAAAAAATCCAACAGGAGGTCATTATGACTATGGAAGACAAGGAACTTCTACAACTTATATATTGCAAAAGATATTAACTAAACTTGAAGAAAGTTATCATGTTTTTACAACACCAACAGGGTTTGGATCAGTTTTTTTATCAATATTTAGTATTGTAAGGCCAGGTGATGAAATAATTGTAGCTGACCCAGTTTATAGTCCTACAAGAATTTTAACTGAAGATTTTCTCAAAGAATTTAAGATCAAAACAATATTTTATGATCCTGCTAATTTAAAAACGCTTGAAAATAATATCTCAAAAAAAACAAAATTAATTTTTGTTGAAAATCCTGGTAGTAATTCTTTTGAATTTCAGGATTTGGGAAAAATAATTTCTATTGCCAAAAAAAATAAAATTATTACTGCTATAGACAATACTTGGGCGACACCATACTATTTTAAGCCGATTAAATTTGGTTTTGATATGTCTATTGTATCGGCTACAAAATATTATTCTGGACATTCAGATGTAATGGGAGGCAGTCTTGCAGTAAATAAAAAAGTTTTTAACAAAGTAAAGGCAGCTGAGAAGATTACAGGTCTCAGATTAGGACCAGATGACGCTTATTTAATTACCAGGGGTTTAAGAACATTAGATGTTAGATTAGACAGACATAGAGAAAATGCAAAAAAAATTGCTGAATTTTTGTCTAAAAATAAAAAAATCAAACTTCTCTATCCATATAAAAAAAACTCACACAACTTCAGAATGTGGAAAAAATATTATTCTGGTGCCTCAGGTTTAATGGGATTAAAAATAAAAGCTAAGAATATTAATTCAGTGAGAAAATTTGTGAATTCTCTTAAGCTTTTTGGATATGGCTATAGCTGGGGTGGTTTTGAAAGTTTAGTTTTACATCAAGAGTTTAGAGAAACTGGAAATAGAAAATTTATGAGCTTATCAAAAGATGAACATCTTGTTAGATTACACATTGGTCTTGAAGATCCTAGCGACCTTATCGCTGATATTAAGCAAGCTCTTAAACATTTAAAATAAAATATGTCTTCTGAAAAATTTATAAGAAATAATACCGCTTTAATTACCTTGATTGCCGCCAGCTTAGTGGTCTTGATTTCATTGGGTGTAAGACAAACTTTTGGAATGTTTTTCATGGACTTTAAAGATGATTTAGGAATTTCTTTAACCCAATCAGGACTATCAATTGGAATCCAAATGTTAATGTGGGGATTAACCGGGCCTATATTTGGTGCAATTGCTGATAAGTATGGTGGTCATAAAGCGATTGCATTAGCATTTCTTTTTTTTATAGCAGGTGTTTATTTTTTATATGCGGGGCCTAATACTGGAATTTTTTTTCAAATAGATATGGGAGTTTTAATAGGAATTGGTCTAGGAGGAACAGCTATTAGTATTCCAATGTCTATAGTTGGAAAACATTTTCCATTATCAAATAGAACAATCGCCATGAGTATAGTTACGGCAGTTGGATCTTTTGGATATTTTTTATCTCCAATATTAACTCAATATTCTTTAACAGAAAATGGTTGGGAGATAACATTATTATCTTTTTTAGTAGCTTTAGTTATTGGATTAGGCATTTCATTTTTTGTTAGATCACCTTCATTAGAACAAACTATTGAAAAACCTAATACTCAAAGTTTATCTGATGCTATTAAGGAGGCGTTTGGAACAAAAAGTTATATTTTATTAGTTTCTGGTTTTTTTGTATGTGGTTTTCATATAACTCTAGTAGGCACACATGTTCCAACCTACGTAATAGATCGTGGATTAGAAAGCTGGACTGCTGCAGCAATTTTATCTTTAATTGGATTATTCAATATTTTTGGCTCACTTTGTAGTGGTTATCTATCAACAAAAATGAGTAAGAAGATAATATTAAGTACAATCTATAGCCTTAGAGGGATATCAATTATTTTATTCATATTTTTACCAGCTAGTAATATCAACTCTTTCATTTTTGGAGCAAGTTTTGGTTTTTTATGGCTATCAACTGTACCTGCAACAAGTGGAATAGTTGCACATATGTTTGGTACAAAATACTTAGGACTTTTATATGGTATCGTATTTTTAAGTCACCAAATTGGATCATTCTTTGGAGCATATCTTGGAGGTTTATTCCACGATCTTTATGGGTCATATGATTACGCGTGGTATTTAGCAATTGCTTTATCTGTCTTTGCAGCAATAATTCATTTACCAATAAAAGAACAACCAGTTTTGAGATTAAAAACACAATAAATTGAGCAAAGAAAATCAACTTAAAGAGATTCATACATCAGGTAAAGCTTACGCCATATATAAATCAATAAATGGGTTTAATTTATATACAGACTTTTCAAAAAAGATTACTTTAAATAACAAAAATGTCTCTGGTTTTTTAAATAAGAAAAGAATTAATAAAAAACCTCAAGACACAGATTTATTTATTGGTTTTTTTGGATATGAATTATTAAATAATTTAATTGGAATTAAAGTTCCAAAACAAAAAAGTATGAATTTTCCAAAAGGAATATTCTATAAGCCAGAAAAAAAAATAAGCTATTCTAACAATCTAGTCAATTATAGGATTGATAAAGTCAGACTGAAAAAAAAATTTAAGATTAATATTAATAGAAAATCCTACACAAAAATTTTTGATAAATTTAAAAAAAAAATCAAAAGTGGTGAAACTTACCAAATTAAGATTTGCACAAAATATAAACTTAAATCTACAATTGACCCATTAGATTTTTTTTGTAGACTTTCAAAAACAAATTTAGCCCCTGAAGCTTTTATGATCAGAGACAAAGATTATTCCATTATTAGTTGTTCACCTGAAAATTTGATTACCAAAAAGGGGTCTTTAATCACTACCAAGCCTATAGCTGGGACAGTTAGAAAAAATAAAAGAATGAATAAAATTAAAGCCTTAAGTTATTTTAGAAATAATCTTAAAGAAACCAAAGAACATAATATGATTGTAGACATGGAAAGAAGTGATATGTCGCGGATCTGTAAAGTCGGTACTGTTAAGCTATCTAAGGAAAAAGCTGTCGAAGAATATAAAGATCTTTTTCATTATGTTAGTTTAATCAAAGGTAAAGTTAAAAAGAACATTAAAAATATAGATATAATTAAAGCAATGATGCCAGGGGGATCAGTAATTGGCTGTCCAAAGATTAGCACTCTTAATCTTCTCAATAATCAAGAAAAAGAAAATAGAAACATTTATACTGGAAGTTTTGGGTATCTTAAGTTTAATGGAGATATGAAATTTAATATTATTATTAGATCAATTCTAAACTATAAAAATATTTCCGAAATCTCTGTAGCATCGGGTGTTGTTGTTGACAGTAATGCAAAGCATGAATTTAGTGAAAATTTTATTAAAGCAAAAGCATTAATCGATCTATTTAAATGATTTATGTAATAGACCATCAAGATTCTTTTACACATAATGTTGTTCATCAACTCTCATTATTTGATGAAGTTAAATGTGATAACTATAACAAAGTTGACAAAATAAAACTCAATAAAGCAAAAGTAATTGTTTTTTCACCTGGTCCAGGAAATCCTAAAAATTATCCATTAACCTCTAAGATCTATAATCAATTCAAGGGTAAAAAGAAAATAATTGGTATTTGTCTAGGATTTCAACAGATACTATTTTGTGAAGGTGCACAAATTGTAGAACAAAATAAAATTTACCATGGGTATCAATCCAATATTAGGGTCAATAGTAAAAATTCATTATTTAAAAAAAATCAAATATTTAAAGTTGGTCGTTATCATTCTTTAAAATTAAAAGAACCTTTTAAAATTAAAGATTTTGAGATAACTATGAGATGCTTAGAATCAAAAGTAGCTATGGCTTTTGAAAATAATAAGGATAAGATTTATGGATTTCAATTTCACCCAGAGTCATTCTTAACAAACAATGGTAACTTTCTTATTAAAAAAATCTTATCATCTTAAAGATCTTAAAGAAATAGATTTTAAAGATTTATGGGGTGACCATGGAATTTTTACAACCATGTGGATTTTTGGTAAGCCACCTAAGATTTTATTTTTTAAAAATCATTTGTCCAATCTTCTCAAATCTTTAAAAAAGTATAAAATAAATAAAAGATTTATTAAGAGCAATATTCTTCAAATATTAAATAAAAATCTATCAAAAAAAAAAAATTATAATCACCTGCTTAGAATTGCTCTTAATAAAAATACTATATCAATATCTTTAAGAAAACGTTTAACTCCAAAATTAAATTTTAATTTAAAACTTGTAAATCTTAAAAGAGAAAAACCTCAATTTAAAAACTTAAAATACAAAAAAATATTATCTCATTTATCTCAAATGGATAATACTAAATCTGATATTGGTCTTGTTTTTAATAAGAAACTTTTTGAAACAGGTACCTCTAATCTTTTGTTTGTTAGGAATGATAAAATTTTTACACCAAAAAAAGATTATTACGAGGGGATCACATATAAATATTTTAAATCCAAGGTTAAAAAAATTTACAAAAAAGAAATTTTTGTTAAAGAATTGAAGAAATTTGATGAAATATTATTAATTGGTTCTGGCAAAGGTGTAACTTCAGTCAAAACAATTAGACAAATTGGTTGGAAAAGAAAAAATTTAAAACATTACAATATATTTTTAAGATATTACCGTTTAGCTATCAGAAATTCTAATTTATATAGGTTTAATTAATGAAAGATCCAAATAACCCATGCTTATTCTGTAATACTAAAGAGAGTGGTTTTGCTACTCAGAATGAATTAGCTTATGCAAGTTATGATACCTATCCTGTTTCTAAATACCATTGTCTAATAATACCCAAAAGACATATAAAAGATTTTTTTGAATTAACTGATGAAGAACTAGTAGCTTGTAACGATCTTATTAGGAAAGTTAAAGATGAAGTAATAAAAAAAGATCCAAATATTGATGGTTTTAATCTTGGAACAAATATAGGGAGGGTTTCAGGTCAATCTATTTTACATTGTCATTTTCATTTAATTCCTCGAAGGTCAGGAGATGTTGAGAATCCTCAAGGGGGTGTAAGATCAGTTATTCCTAATAAGCAACACTATAAAAGAAAAAAATAGGCTGTTATTAAAGGTTAATTGCGATGAGTTAGTAATTGAACTATTTTTTTAAATAGATTAGAAACTTTAAAAATTAGAAAAAAAAATCTAACATAAGGCGGATATGTTTAATACGAACCCATTTTCTGTTTTAGCAGAAATAATTCCCCCTATAGCAATGCAGGGCTTTATAGTTGCAATGATAGTTTTAATAGCCCTTGGTACAATTATTCAAATGATCCATCATAAAAATCTTACATATTTTTTCAATAATGCAAAAAAAGCAAAATTATCTGCCACTAAACAATTGGGCTTAGGAGAAAAAACATCGATTATTGCAAAAACAACAGTTGTTGATATTGGCACAACATCAGAACTTGGTTTTGGTAAAAGAAGGCTAGCACATGTACTTGGAATGTACGGAACAATTTTATTTTGGGTTTCATCGGGTATTTTAGTTTTTTGTTATACTGGAGTTGGCAAATCTAATTCAGAAATGTGGTCTATGCTTTGGCACACAGGAGCAATTTTAACTTGTTTAGGTGGTTATTGGTTTTGGTTTTTTTTAAGAGTTGATGTTTCAGCTGAAGCACATCCGTGGTACAGAATTATTAAAGCTGATTTGTTTGTATTGGCTTTGCTAGCTTGTGCTACTTTTGGTTTAGCGTGGTCGTACACTCAATTTGGTGGACAAGTAGGTTTGTCATATTTATTTTTTACTTTATTTGTAGCAGCCAACTTAATTTTATTTGGTGGAGTATATTGGTCCAAATTTGCTCATATGTTTTATAAACCCGGAGCAGCAATACAAAAAAATTTAGCGGAAGCTGATGGTTCGCGGGATAATCTTCCACCTCCAGCAGATGCACCTGAGCAATTTGGCCTAGGTATAAAAAGAGAAGAGCCAAAACATTATTAATATGATAATAAAAAAAGGAGAAAAATAAATTATGTCAACTTTTGTATATATGACTAGATGCGATGGCTGTGGACATTGTGTAGATATTTGTCCGTCTGATATTATGCATATAGATGAAAATATAAGACGAGCAAAAAACATAGAACCAAATTTTTGCTGGGAATGCTATTCTTGTGTAAAGGCTTGTCCTAATCATGCAATTGATGTTAGAGGTTATGCTGACTTTGCACCAATGGGTCATAGTGTAAGGGTAAGAAGAGAAGAAGAAAAGGGAACAATTTCTTGGAAAATTAAATTTAGGAATGGAACAGAAAAGAATTTTGTTTCTCCTATAACTACTAAACCTTGGGGAAAATTTATTCCTAAACTTGCAGAAGGAGATAAACCAAATCAAGGTGAGATAAATTCACAAAGACTTTATACAGAGCCTGAAGGACTAAATACTAATGGAGAATTACCTTCAGTCCCCAAAGAGTCTTTTAAAAAGGGAGTTTATTATTAATGGCTAAGCACAAAACACATTTTGAGGAGTGTGATGTATTAGTTGTAGGCGGAGGTATGGCTGGAACAGGTGCTACCTTTGAAGCTAGACATTGGGGCAGAGATTTAAAAATTGTTTGTGTTGAAAAAGCCAACATAGATAGAAGTGGAGCAGTAGCTCAAGGCTTGTATGCAATTAATTGTTATATGGGAATGCAGTGGGATGAAAATCAACCCGAGGATCATGTAAGATATGCAAGAAATGATTTAATGGGAATGGTTAGAGAAGACTTAGGGTATGATATGGCTCGACACGTAGACTCAACAGTTCATATGTTTGATGAGTGGGGTTTGCCCATGATGAAAAATGAAAAAACTGGAAGATATTTAAGAGAAGGTAAATGGCAAATAATGATCCACGGTGAGAGTTATAAACCAATTGTTGCTGAAGCAGCTAAAAAATCTGCAGACAAAATTTATAATAGAATAATGATTACTCATTTATTAATGGATGAGGCTAAAGAAAATAGAATTGGTGGTGCTGTTGGTTTTAATATGAGAACTGGAGATTTTCATGTGTTTAGAGCTAAAGCTGTAATTGTTGCAGCAGGTGGTGCTTCACATATATTTAAGCCTAGAGCTGTCGGTGAGGGAATGGGAAGAACTTGGTATGCTCCTTGGAGCAATGGTTCTGCTTATGCGTTACCTATTGCTGCTGGAGCAAAAATGACTCAAATGGAAAATAGAATTGTTTTATGCAGATTTAAAGATGGTTATGGTCCTGTAGGAGCATATTTTTTACATTTAAAAACTTATACACAGAATGCAAATGGCGAGAACTATGAAAAAAAATGGTATGATCAAACTAAAGAGTTAGTTGGAGAATATATTGACCATCACCCAACACCTACTTGTTTAAGAAACCACGCATTCATTCAAGAAACTATGGCTGGTGGTGGACCAATTCAAATGGTTACAACCGAAGCTTTTCAAGACCCACATTTAGAAACGGTAGGTTGGGAAAACTTTTTAGGTATGACAGTCGGTCAAGCAGTTGTTTGGGCATCTCAAAATATTGATCCAAAATATACCAATCCAGAGTTAACAACATCAGAACCTTACGTAATGGGTTCGCATGCAACATGTTCAGGTGCATGGGTAAGTGGACCAGAAGACTTATCTCCATCAGAATATTTCTGGGGTTATAACAGAATGTTAACTATTGATGGATTGTTTGGTGCAGGAGACACAGTTGGTGGAAGTGCACATAAATTTTCATCAGGTTCATTTACAGAAGGTAGATTAGCTGCAAAAGCAGCTGTTAAGTATATAGAAGATAAAAAAGCTGATGGAATTTCAGTTTCCGATAAGCAATGTGAAGATTTTAAGACTAAGGTATATAAACCTTTAGAAACCTACACAGTTGCTCAAAATGAAATTACTGGTGGTACTGTTTCTCCTAGTTATATATCACCAATACAAGGTCTTCAAAGACTTCAAAGAATTATGGATGAATATGTAGGAGGAATTGCAACTAATTATATGACTAATGATAACATGCTTAAAAGAGGATTGGAATTATTAGCTTGGTTAGAGGAAGACTTAGAAAAAGTAGGTGCAGAAGACTATCATCAATTAATGAGAGCCTGGGAGCTTAAACATAGAGCTTTAACATCTCAATGTGTAACAGAACACACATTATTTAGAGAAGAAACACGTTGGCCAGGGTACTATTATAGAGGTGATCATATGAAATTAGATGATGATAATTGGCATTGTTTAACAGTTTCAAGAAGAGATCCAAAAACTGGCAAATTTTCAATGGAAAAGGTACCCGTGTATCACATTGTAGATGAGAATGAGAAGAAGAAAGCCTCTTAAAAACAAATCAAAAAGTAAAAATCTATGGACCTTTTAGCAAAAACTGATGAGGAAATTTTCCAAATAGGTAAACCATTTTGGGAAAATTTAGTAAGATCCTCAAATCTCAAGGATTATGGAGGCTTTACTAAAGATTTTTCAACTCAAATGTTGTTTGGAGCTAATGAGGTAGAGCTTGGAAAACAGTGGGCGAATAACGAACTTATCACAAATTTGAACGAAACTTATGAGCCTTTTGGCACTTTAAGAAGGGGTGATCACATTACAGTCCTTATCAAACAAACAAACAGCAAAATTCCTGGAGAGTTCTTGGGAAGATTGGTGCTTGGAGTTGAGGGTGATGACATAAAGGTTTTTGGGGCAACAATTTACTAATAAAAAATCTTACAAAAATTCAATTATAATTTGACAATTTTCATACTGGGTGTATTCAGGAACTTAGATGCAACTTCCAAATATAAAAATCCCTCAAAAAATTATAAACAAAAAAACAACTTTTATTAAAACTGGGATTTTATCAGCTATAGCAGCTTGTTGGGGTGTAATCTTAGTCGGAACTTTTATAACTTTTAAATAAGCTATATCTTAAGTTTTTATTTTTAAATGGAAGTTTTTTTACCAATAGCTCAAGTATTTATAAATCCTGTTGAAATACTTTTATTAAGTGCAATTGTTGGAGTTCTGTCAGGATTGTTTGGTGTTGGTGGTGGTTTTTTAATGACACCATTTTTAATTTTTATGGGTGTACCCCCAGCGTATGCAGTTGCTAATGAAGCAAATAATATTTTAGCAACATCTGTTTCAGGATCCACCACACATTATTTAAAAAATACTTTAGATTATAAAATGGGACTCATGATTGTAATTGGTGGCTCAATAGGAACTGCCTTAGGCATTTATACTTTTACTTATTTTCAAGATATTGGAAAAATAGATACCGTAATTTCTTTAGCTTATATGTATATACTTGCAATTATTGGTACATTAATGCTTGTAGAAAGTTTAGGTGAAATTGATAAAGCAAAAAAAAATATTGTAGAAAGAAAAAAGTTACATGTTCATTATTGGATACATGGTCTTCCTTTAAGAATGAGATTTCCTAAGTCAAAATTATATGAAAGTGTATTTACACCAATCCTAATAGGATTAGTAGTTGGATTTATTGCTGCAATAATGGGTATAGGTGGTGCTTTTATCTTAGTACCTGCAATGATCTATATTATTAAAATGCCAACAAGATTGGTTCCAGGTACATCTCTATTTGTAACAATTTTTGTAAGTGTGATTGTTACCTTCTTACACTCTATTAATTATGGTTCAATTGATTTAATGTTAGTTGTTATGTTGGTAGTAGGATCAATTGTTGGAGTCCAGGTTGGTCAAAAACTTGGAGAACAAATTGATAGCTCAGGATTAAAAGCATTATTAGCAATTTTATTATTAGTCGTTGGAATAGTTATTGCATATGACACTTTTTTTGCTGAAGAGATCCAAAAAGAAACAATCAACGTAATAGATCAGGATATAAACTTCTTTTCTAAATTTATTAAAGAATTTTCTAAAGATATGCCATTCTTTTATGGATTATTTTCAATATTGTTTGCAGTTTGTCTTGGTATTGCTGCAGCTTTTATTAGAAGATCTATCTCAAAATTTAGAAATAAATATTTTAATAAATCTGTAAAACAGGCTAAATAAAAATTTTTAAATAAATTTCTATTGTCAAAATACAAACAACACCCACAGTTAGCATCGCAATAAATCCAACTGCAAAAGGTTTGTAACCCATACTTTTAATATCATTAAGATCTGTTGATAATCCAATCGCTGCCATAGCCATAGTTAAAAAAATCTTAGAAAAAAATTTAATAAAGTTAATTGTTTCAACCCAGATATCGTTGTTATATGTAGTAAATATCTGATCACCTATATTTCTTAAAATAATCATTCCTACAAAACCTAAAACAAAATAAGGAAAAATGTTTATAATAGAGTAATTCTTTTCTTTAACTAAACCTCTATTATACAAAAAAGCAAAAAGAGGAATCATTACAATTAAAAAAGTGTTTCTAATAAGTTTAGTCACCGTTGCTATATTTAAAGTTTCAGGACTATTGAATTGTTGGTCATATATTAAACCTGCTGCAGCAACTTGAGAGGTTTCATGTATTGCAGTCCCTAAAAAAAGACCAGCAAATAAAGAATTTCCTTCAAAATAAAAGTTTGCAAAATATGGATACAACAACATAGATAATATTCCAAATAGGGTAATATTTGCTATTGCATAGGATACTTCATTTTTATTTGCTTTAATTACAGGTGCTGTTGCCATGATTGCGGTTGTTCCACAAACTGTACTTCCTATGGATATTAAATAAGCCATCCTTGTAGGTATTTTTAATTTTTTTATTAAAAGTTTAATAATAACTAAAACACTTATGATACAAATTATTATTAATGGAATTGCAATTTTTCCAAATTCTATAAATTCAAATGGTTTTAATTGAATACCTAGACAAATAATTCCAAGCTTTAATATATACTCTCTGCTAAAATCTAAACCTTTTTGAAAACTCTCACGAATTTTGAAAAAGTTTCCAAAAAAAATTCCAAGAAGTATTGCTATCATTGCAGTTGAAATAGGACTTTTACTGTAACCTAAAATTTCAATCCCAATAATATTATTGAAACCTTGTGAAAGAGAATAAAGAACAAAAGCAAGAATTATACCTGGCAAAATTACCAAATATTTTTTTAAAAACATTATATGTACTAATGATTAAGCACTTCTATAAAGTTTAGTCATAACAAATTCTTTATGACCTAAAGCTTCAGCGCAGGTTAGTCTTCCATTAGCAACTCTTAAAGTTGTTTCGATAAGTCTATCTCCCGCCTCAGATAGGTTCATCTCTCTTGAAAGAATTTTAGATACATCACAATCTATATGTTCACCCATTCCTTTAACTGTTAAAGGGTTTGCAGTTAATTTTACAACAGGTTCAATTGGATTACCGACAATGTTTCCTTGTCCAGTAGGAAATAAATGAATATTAAATCCTGCTGCAGCTTGAAGTGTCACACATTCTGCTGCTGCTGACGACGTATCCATAAAATATAAACCTTTACCTTTTTTTGGTTCTTCTGCTGGCTCTAAAACATCTACAAATTTACAACTACCAATTTTTTGAAAATTACCAAATGCTTTTTCTTCAATTGTAGTTAGGCCACCAGCAATATTTCCAGCTGTTGGTTGACTTTCAGATAAATCATCTGTTGCTTCTTTTAAAATAAAATCATTGTAAGAACTCCAAGTTTTCATAAATTTATCTGAAGCTTCTTTTGTTGCTCCTCTTGTTGCACAAACTTTTTCTGCTCCTGTAAGCTCTGAAGTTTCACCAAAGCATAAATGAACTCCTAATGGTTCAAGTTTATCCATTAAATTTCCAACAGTTGGGTTTGACGCTAATCCAGATGTAGTATCAGACTCTCCACATTTAACTGAAATCCATAAATCACTTATAGGACATTCTTCTCTTTGTTTTTCAGAAGCCCACATTACAAACTCTTGAGCTTTTTTAGAGGCCTTCATTACAGTTCCAATATCTCCTGTTCGTTCTATGTGAAAACCTTCAACTGGTTTTCCAGTTTTTGCAATTCCATCAACAATCTTTTTTGTCCATTTAGGTTCAATTCCTATTACAATTACAGCAGCAACATTTGGATTACTTCCTGTGCCTATCATTGTTCTAAAATGTAATTCTAAGTCTGCACCAAACTGAAGTCTGCCATAAGAATGAGGAAGGGCAATAGTACCTTTAATATTGTTTGCCACTGCTTCAGCACATGCATTAGAAATATCGTCTACAGGAAGAATAATTACGTGATTTCTAGTTCCCGCTCTACCATTCTCTCTTTTATAACCTAAAAAACTTTTTGGTATTTCCATACAATTACCATTTCTTTGTTTTTACATTATGAACATGAACATGTTCACCTTTTTTGATTGATTTAACTACTTTACCAATATCATGTCCATATTTAAGTATTGTGTCTCCCTCTTTTAAGTCAATCATCGCAATTTTATGACCTAGAGGAATTTCATCCATTGATTGAATATTTGTAGAGCTATCATTTTCCATGATCCAGCAGTTACAATCCTGTTTAGATGTGATTTTTTCAATAACAACTACCCCCACATTATCTTTTTGATCGTGGATTATGATGTCTGTAGCCATATGGTGTCGATTTGTTTGTTTGAAATTTTCCAAAACTTATATATTAATCCAAAAAATTAACAATTAATTTTTAAAATATTTTAAAACTTAGTAATTTAGAAAGGTTCTATTAATGACAAAAATGACAACAGAGGAAGCTTTTGTAAAAGTTTTACAAATGCACGGTATTGAGCATTCATTTGGAATTATAGGATCTGCTTTTATGCCAATTTCAGATATTTTTCCTGATGCAGGAATCACATTTTGGGATGTAGCCCATGAAACAAATGGTGGTCTAATTGCCGATGGATACACTAGAGCCACTGGTAAAATGTCTATGGTTATAGCTCAAAATGGACCTGGTATTACAGGATTAGTTACACCAATTAAAACTGCTTACTGGAATCACACTCCATTATTATTAGTAACACCTCAAGCAGCAAATAAAACAATGGGACAAGGTGGTTTTCAAGAAGTCGAACAAATGAATTTATTTAAAGATATGGTTTGCTATCAAGAAGAGGTAAGAGATCCATCAAGAATGGCTGAAGTTTTAAATAGAGTTATTGAAAAAGCAATTAGAGGTTCCGCCCCTGCACAAATAAATGTACCTAGAGATTATTGGACACAAGTAATTGATATTGAACTTCCTCCAATCGTAAGATTAGAAAGACAAGCAGGTGGAGTAGATGCAATTAAAAAAGCTTCAGATTTATTATCTAAAGCAAAGTTTCCAGTAATATTATCTGGAGCAGGCGTTGTCATTGGAGGAGCTATTGAAGAATGTAAAAAATTAGCAGAAAAATTAGATGCACCAGTTTGTTCAGGATACCAACACAACGATAGTTTCCCAGGAAGTCATCCATTAGCTGCAGGACCATTAGGATATAACGGATCAAAAGCTGGGATGGAATTAATTTCAAAAGCAGACGTTGTTCTAGCTCTTGGTACAAGATTAAATCCTTTTTCAACTTTACCTGGATATGGAATAGATTATTGGCCGAAGAATGCCAGTATTATTCAAGTAGATATGAATTCAGATAGAATTGGTTTAACAAAAAAAGTTACAGTAGGAATATGTGGAGATGCAAAATTAGTTGCTCAACAAATTCTAGATCAACTTTCTCCAACAGCTGGAGATACTGATAGACAAAAAAGGAAAGATATTATTCATCAAACTAAATCTGCTTGGTTACAAAAATTATCAAGTCTTGATCATGAAGATGATGACAAGGGTACAGTTTGGAACAAAGAAGCAAGAGAAAGAGACTCAGACAGAATGTCTCCAAGACAAGCATGGAGAGCAATTCAAGCTGGTATGCCAGATGACGTTATTATTTCAAGCGACATTGGAAATAATTGTGCAATAGGTAATGCATACCCAACTTTTGAAAAGCCAAGAAAATATTTAGCCCCAGGTTTATTTGGTCCATGTGGTTATGGCTTTCCATCTATTTTGGGTGCAAAAATTGGATGTCCTGATACCCCAGTTATTGGTTTTGCAGGAGATGGTGCTTTTGGAATAAGCATGAACGAAATGAGTTCTTGTGCAAGAGAAGAATGGCCTGCAATTTCAATGGTTATATTTAGAAATTATCAGTGGGGTGCTGAAAAAAGAAATACTACTTTATGGTATGAAAATAATTTTATTGGAACAGAGCTCGATCCTGAACTAAGTTATGCAAAAGTGGCTGACGCTTGTGGTTTAAAGGGTGTAACGGTTAAAACTATGGAAGAAACAACAGCAGCTATAAAGCAATCTTGTGAAGATCAAAAAAAAGGAATTACTACATTTATTGAAGTAATTTTGAACCAAGAGCTTGGTGAGCCATTTAGAAGAGATGCAATGAAGAAACCAGTTAAAGTAGCTGGTATTAAAAAAGAGGATATGAAAAAACAACCCTCTTTAATATCTTAAGATTTATTGATTAATAACTAGTATATTCTTTGATTTCTTTAATTTCAGAACCTGTATAATTGTTAATTTCTAATTTAATTTTAGCGCGTTCATCATTTAAAAAATGAACATCTCTTGAAAGTTTAATAAACTTTTCTCCAAAATCTCTATCTTTTTCACATTGTCTCTTATCATCTTCAATAACCCACAATTTCGCATTTATATTTTTTAATGAATGAAATAAATCCTTAATCGTATCATCAGATTTTACATTATCATCCAATTGTTTTTTTAATATTGAATGTTCGTTAGATATAAATTTAAGTTTTTTAGGGTCTTTAATTTTTTCTTCTTTGATCTCCAAAATTGAAATCTTATCTAAAAGTTCTCCAATAGATACCTCTACTATAATTTTATTCATAAAATTTAATACTGTGTTATCTTGTTATAAATATGTCTAATATTTTAATTATTAAACATGGTTCTTTAGGAGATATAGCCCAAGCGAGTGGGGCAATTCAAGACATATCTGAAAACCATAAAAATGATCAAATTTATCTATTAACAACGAAACCATATAGTGAATTATTTAAGAAGAACCCTTTTATACATGATGTAATTATTGACAAAAGGTTACCTAAATATAATTTGATTTATCTGTATTTTTTAATGAGAGAAATTAAAAAATATAAGTTTTCCAAAATTTTTGATCTTCAAAATTCATCTAGAACAAATTTTTATAAAAATATTCTTTTTCCAAAAGCAAAAAAAGAAACATGGTCAAGCTCTATTACAACTTTACCTGAAGTGATAAATAAAAAAGAATTTGATAAACATTCAGTTTTAGATAGATTTAATCATCAATTACAAACCTCAGGATTAAAAACTTCCTATACATTAAATCCAGATTTTAGTTGGGCTTGTTCTGATGTTAGTGAAATCAAAAATTACTTCAGGTTAAATAAATTTATTTTGTTATTTCCTTTTTGCTCACCTCATCTAAATATTAAAAAATGGCCTTATTATAATGATCTTATAAAACTTATTTTAGATAAATTTGGTGATGAGTATAAAATTGTTACTGCCCCAGGTTCTTCGGAAATAAATGATGCTAAAGAAATTCATGCACAAACTTTATTAGATAATGGTAGAGCTCTTGATATTTCTCAATTAACATCAATAATTAAAGCTAGCTCTTTCGTTATAGCAAATGATACAGGACCTGCCCACATTGCAGCTCACGTAGGAGCTAAAGGTTTAACTTTATTTGGAAAACATACAACAGCATATAAAGTTAGTATTGAAAGAGAAAATTTTAAAGCAATAGAAGTAGGGGACTTGAATAATTTAAGTGCTGAAAAAGTTTTAGAAAGATTAGTTAATTCCTTAACTTAGTTTTTTCAATTAATCGTATAGCTACAGGAACAATAAAAAGTATAAATAATAATCTTATTATATGATGGAAAGCCACAAAGTCTGGCTCTAAATCAAAGGCAATAGCAATTACAGCTACTTCATAAATACCACCAGGGCAAAAAGATAAAACTAAAGTTAAAAAATTATTATCTACGAAAAAAGTTGCAATAAAAGCAGCAACCAAACCCAATAAAACCAATAATATTGTAGCCACTAAACCATGGAATGAATTGTTTGCCACTTCCTTAACTGTTTTGTTAGCAAATCTACATCCAACAGAAGCTCCTAATATTAGCAAACAAAAATTAATTGATGCATCAGGCAATTTATAGGATGCAATATCAAAAATTTGTAAAATACCACTTGCTACAAGAGTTCCAGAAAGTAATGCAGCTGGAACTTTTGCTTTATCAAAAAAGAAAATAAAAATTATTGAGGCTATGATCAAAATAACTAGATCCCAGTGATTTTGAGCCATGTAATCAAATTTTTGGATTTCTAGGATGTTTGAATCTGAAAGACTGACAATAATAAATGGAAAAAGAGTTATTATAATAATTAATCTAATAAGGTGAGCAGTTGCAACTTGAGATAAATCAGATTTTTCATATTCAGCTAATATCAATAAAGGACCTAAAGCACCAGGTGCTGCAGAAAAAATTGAAGTTTTTTGTTTGTAACCAGAAAATTTTTGTAAGTATTTGGAAACAATCAATATGCTAACAATAATATAACCAAACATTATAATAGTTGTCCAAACCCAATTTACCATTTGACTTAAAAGATTTTGATCTATGTAATTTCCAATATGTAGCCCTAACACAATTAAAATTGAACTTAGAGCAAGTCTAGGCATAAAAATATTAACTCCATTTAAAGCTGCTATAGAAACAGCAATCATTGGACCAATCATCCATGCAAGAGGAATGTTAAAAAAATCAGCAATAATAGCACTTGGAATAGATATAATAATGACTAGCAAAAATTTTTTAGAAAAAAGATCTTTAAAATTTTCTCGGCTAAAGGGAATTGCTTGTTGCATATATTCTATTAAAGGTTGTTGACTACTTCATTAAAAATATGTTTAATCTAGCCATTAACTATAACAACGAGAGGAAATAATGAAACTAATTAAATCTTTTTTTTCAGTTTTATTCTCAGCAGTTCTTTTACTTTCAGCAACAACAACTAGTTCAATTGCAATTGACAAAATTCATTTCGTAATTGGTGGTGGTGCTGGTGGTGGTTGGGATGGAACCGCTAGAGGTACTGGAGAGGCTTTAACAAAAGCTGGATTCTTAAAAAGTGCATCGTTTGAAAACATGTCAGGTGGTGGTGGTGGTAAAGCACTTGCTTACATGATCAATACTAAGCCAGAGAATACTGTTTTAGTACAATCAACACCATTGGTTTTAAGATCAATTACAAGACACAAAGGTTACGTAAGTGGCAGTGGAACTTTATCTTATAAAGATGTTGTGCCAATTGCTGGAGTAATTGGTGACTACGGAGCAATTGCAGTTGCTAAAAATTCACCTTACAAAAACTTTGAAGATGTTGTGAAAGCATACAAAGCAAACCCTAACTCAATTAAAATGGCTGGTGGTTCTGTAAGAGGAAGTATGGACCATTTAATTGGCGCTTTAGCTTTTCAAGCTGCTGGAGCAAATCCAAATGATGTAGCTTACATTCCTTATGATGCAGGTGGTAAAGCATTAGCTGGACTTTTATCTGGAGAAACTCAAATTATTTCTACAGGTTTAGGTGAACTTATGGGCGCAAGAGACCAAGTAAGAATTATTGGTATTACTGCACCTGATAGAGTTTCAGATGCACCTGATGCACCAACACTTAAAGAACAAGGATACGATGTACAATTCGTTAACTGGAGAGGATTTTTTGGACCTCCAGGAATGAGTAGCAAAGACAAAAAAGCTATTGCTAAAATGCTAGGTGATGTACAAAAAACTCCTGAATGGGAAGCAGTTAGAGCAAGAAATGCTTGGGTTAATATTTATAATCCAGACAAAAAGTTTGTAAAATTTTTAAAAACACAAACTAAAGAGATGACAGCTCTTATGAAAAAACTAGGAGTTATTTAATCCTTAGGATTAATTAATTTAAAGAGCAGTGAATATAAACACTACTAAAATTATATCACTGCTCTTTTTTATTTTTTCAGCATTCTATTTATATACTGCATATCAAATTCAAGTTTTTGCATTTGATGAAAATGCACCTTTTAATGCTAGAACTTTTCCAATTTATTTAGGTTATACAGGGTTATTTTTCTCTGGATTAAAATTAATTTTACCAGATCCAGATACTATAAAAGTTGAACATAAAAATTTAGAATATAAGAAAACAGGTATCCTAATAATTATTGCAATTATTTATGGAGCTACAATTTTAAAAATTGGCTATTTTTTAACGACTTCCTTGTTTTTATTTACATCATATTATTTTTTAGGTGAAAGAAGATGGGTATTAATGTTTCTATTATCTTTTCCTTTTGTTGCAGCCTTTATGTATCTCCTTCATGGTGTTCTTGATATCTATTTAAGAGACCCCTTTTTAAAATCTATTGGAGTAATGGGATGATTGAGGGAATTTTAATTGGTTTAAGTACAGCTCTTACATTTCAAAATATTTTTATGGTAATGATCGGTTGTTTTTTTGGAACAATTATTGGAATGCTGCCTGGTCTAGGACCGATGACAGCAATAGCTTTAATGATACCAATTACTTATGGTTTTGATCCAGCTACAGGTTTAATTCTTATGGCTGGGGTATATTATGGAGCAGTATTTGGTGGCTCGACATCATCAATATTATTAAATGCTCCTGGAGTTCCAGGAACTGTTGCAACTTCTTTTGATGGATATCCAATGGCACAACAAGGTAAAGCAGGTAAAGCTTTAGCGATTGCAGCATGGAGTTCATTTGCGGGAGGAACACTATCTGCAATTTATCTTTTATTTATGGCACCGAGCTTATCAAAAGTAAGTTTATCTTTTAGATCACCAGATTATTTTGCATTAATGATTCTAGGATTAACAGCCATAGCTGCTTTTTCATCTAAAGGTCAATTCTTAAAAGCAATGATGATGGTAGTTTTAGGTTTAATGTTAGCTTCAGTAGGGCAAGATTCTTTATCTGATATTACAAGATTTACTTTTAATAATATGAATTTAACAGATGGTATAAGCTTTGTACTTGTGGTGATGGCAACTTTTGCAATGAGCGAAGCATTAACAATAATTTTAAAGAGAAATGATCCAACAGCTGCTGCTAAACAAGTTTCACTGACTGAACTAGGTTCAATTAAAATAGATAAAGAAGAAAGAGGCAAAATGTATAAAACAATTCCTAGATCTTCTATAATTGGATTTTTAATAGGTGTATTACCGGGTGCTGGAGCAACCATTGCTTCCTTTTTAGCTTATGGGATGGAAAGAAACTTAGTTAAAGATGATGAAAAAGAAAAATTTGGTAAAGGAAGTGTTAATGGTCTTTCTGCACCAGAGACAGCCAATAATGCAGCTTGTTCAGGTTCATTCGTTCCCATGTTAACCTTAGGTATACCTGGAAGTGGAACAACAGCAGTAATGTTAGGAGCTTTATTGGGTTTTGGTATTCAACCAGGTCCAAGACTTTACATGACTAACCCAGAAATTTTTTGGTCAGTTATAATGTCAATGTATATTGGAATGGTAGTTTTATTAATATTAAATCTACCTTTAATTCCTTACATAGCTCGAATTTTAGCTGTTCCAAAAAATTATTTAATTCCTTTAATTTTATTTTTTTCAATTACAGGAATTTATGTAATGTCATTCAATAATTTTGACATTTATCTAATGATAGGAATAGCTGTTGTTGCTACTTTCTTAAGGCTCTATGATTTTCCTATGCCACCACTTATTTTAGCTTTTGTTTTAGGTGGTTTAATGGAGGAAAATTTAAGAAGATCGTTATTATTAAGTAATGGGTCATGGGAGTTTTTATGGGATAGAACTCTTACCTTTTGTATATTAACAACAACTATTTTAATTGTTGTATGGCATATTTATAAAACAGTTTTTAAAAAGAGATCTTAATTAAGAATTTTTTTGTACTCATCAAGAATTTTATCCCATTGAAACTTAGAAACATATTCTTTAGCATTTTTACCAAACACATGATATTTTTTATTTTCAATCATTGAATTCAATGATGAATAAATATCATCTAGGTTGTTTCCGTCACAAATTAAACCTGTTTTATCATGACTGATTGCATCTGAAGCACCTCCATCTTTCCCACCTAATGAAGGAATTCCATATTGTGCAGCTTCTACATATGCTATACCGAAACCTTCAACAGATGTTTTGTGAATTATTGAAGGCATAACAAATATATTTGATTTTGCTATTAAAGCATTTTTAAGATCGTTACTAATATCTTTGAAAAACATTACTTGAGAACCTAAATCAAGTTCTTGAACTAATTTTTTTAAATTTTCTTCTTCATCACCATATCCAATACAAATGTAGACAATATCAGGGTATTGTTGTTTTAAATTTCTTAAAACCATTATGACTTTTTCATGATTTTTTCTTTTATCAAATCTTGATACGGTAATAAGACGAGGTGTCTTTATTTTAAGTAAACTCTCAACTTTTTCTAATGATTTTTTATTTAATTCCTCAACAATTCCAACACCAGGATTAATTACGATAACTTTATCTCTATTAACACCGTTATTTATTGCCAGATTTTTTGTATATTCTGAGTTAGCTATAACTTTCTTAACATTGTTGAGAACTTTAACTACTCTTTTGTTTAAAGAACTTCCTTTAGGATGATTAATTTCTTTACCGTGTATTAAGCAATATTTCATTTTATCTGTTTTAATCAACTCTAGACTCTTCCAGTGATCAGCAATAATTCCTTGAATCTTATTTTCTTTTATAAATTCATTTATTAATTGAGCCTTTCTTATTTTTCTTAATAATTTAATTCCACCAACCCGTTCTATTGAAAAATTTTCTTTATTATCAAATTCTTTATGATTCTCATGATAATCTGCAAAAACTTTAATCATAAAGTTTTTAGACATCTCTTTAGTTAAGCCCCACATTAAACTTTGCATACCACCTAACTCCGGTGGGAAGGCTCTAGTTATAATTAGATACATTAATTATTGTTTCCACTTAATACCACAGCCAGCGCTAGGTATTTGACTTTCAGGTCCTTTTCCAGTCTCAGCTATTAGTTTCATAGCCTTTAATAAATCACTCTCTCCACTTCTAACTGGAACTAAGTTTTTAAGTTCTCTTAATCTACCCCTGTACTGAAGCTCTAAATCTTTATTGTAACCAAAAAAATCTGGTGTACATACTGCATCATATGTTTTAGCAATTTCTTGAGTTTCATCATTTAAGTATGGAAAACTAAATTGATTTTTTTTCGCAAATTCAATCATATTATCAAAAGAGTCTTCTGGATAATTTTCAGCATCATTTGCACATATAGCTACTGAATTAATCCCAATTTTTTTTAATTCATTACAATCTTCAACAATATCTTTGGTAACTGCTTTCACATAAGGACAATGATTACAAATAAACATAATCAAGGTTCCATTTTCACCTCTAACATCATTTAAAGATAATATTTTATTATCAGTAGATTTTAATTCAAAGTTGCGAGCTTTTTGCCCGAAATCACATATTGGAGTTTGTATTGGCATAATGTAATAATATATAAATTATGTTTTACGATTTAAAAGATAAAAAACCAAAAAACTCTGGCGAAAACTGGGTAGCCCCAAATGCAACCATAATAGGTGATGTTACCTTAGAAAAAAACTCAAGTATTTGGTTTAATGCAACCTTAAGAGGAGATATAGAAAATATTCATATTGGCGAGGGATCCAATGTTCAAGATGGAAGTGTGTTACACACAGATCCAGGTTATCCTATTAAAGTTGGAAAAGATGTAACAGTTGGTCATATGGTTATGCTTCATGGATGTACGATAGGGGACAATAGTTTAATTGGAATTGGTGCAGTGATTCTAAACAATGCTAAGATTGGAAAAAATTGTATAATTGGAGCAAAAGCTTTAATAACAGAAAATAAAGAAATACCAGATAACTCATTAGTAATAGGTTCACCCGGTAAAGTTGTTAGAGAAGTTACTGAAGAAGAGAAAAAAGCAGTGTTTGAAAACACAAAACATTATCAGGATAATTGGAAAAAATATTCTAAATCTATTTTTTAAGGAACCAGCCAAGCATTTTTATTAGTTTCTAAATCAAACTTTGCTCTTCGATGTCCTTTGGCTGCAAGATATAACCATTCAATTGATTTAATTTTACATTTAATAACAGTAAAGTTTTTAAAACCCTCTTCACTTTGTTCCATTGTATAATCAAAATCTTCTAGTTTAGATATCATTCCAGAGGTTGGGTTTTTTGATGTAGTTCCAGGAGGGCTATCAGTTAAATAACACCGTCTGCTTATATGTTGAGTTTTTTTCCAAGATTCTTCTGTTATAGAATTTTGATTATTCACTTCACATTCTACTTTTACCCTTAATTGGATCTTTTCTTCTTTGTCGTAAAAAACTAGAGAAGCATTCTTATTTTTTTTAAGAATATCTACCTTAGGAGATCTAAAATCTGTATGAAATTGCAATAGATTGTTTGCTCTATCAGATTTACGTAAAACAACAATCCTACCATCAACTTCATTTTGATGAGCACAAATGAAAACAGGTATTCTAAATTGTGAACCTCTATTAGTTATTGCATCATCTAGCATAGACCAATACTTGTTCTGAATTTCTTCGAAATTTTCATAGTATGCTGGCTGCATACGAGTCTACTTTCTAAATCTTTTGATTAAGCTAGATGTATCCCAGCGATTTCCACCCATACCCTGAACTTCACCATAATACTTATCAACTAATTCAGTTACAGGTAATAATGAACCATTATTTTTAGCTTCTTCCATTGCAATCTTAAGATCTTTTCTCATCCAATCTACAGCAAAACCAAAATCAAACTTATCATCAATCATTGTTTTATATCTATTTTCCATCTGCCAGGATTGAGCAGCACCTTTTGAAATTACTTCAATAACATCTTCCATGTTTAATCCAGCTTTCATTCCAAAATTTATAGCTTCAGATAAACCCTGAACTAATCCTGCAATACAAATTTGATTTACCATTTTGGCTAGCTGTCCGTTACCAGGACCACCTAGTAATTTCATTTTTTTACTGTAACAATTTATTTTATCTTTTGCTTTGTCAAAGTCAGCTTGATCTCCACCAATCATAACAGTAAGAGCACCATTTTCTGCACCAGCTTGTCCACCAGATACAGGAGCATCTAAAGAACCAAAACCATTTTTTTTTGCATACTCATGAATTTCTTTAGCTATTGTTGCAGAAGCAGTAGTGTTATCCACATAAACAGATCCTTTTTTGATAGTTTTAAAAATACCATTGTCACCAAAAGTAACTTCTCTTAAATCATTGTCGTTTCCAACACAGGTAAAAATATATTTAGCATCTTTTGCAGCTTCAGCAGGTGTTTCAGCTATTTTGCCTTTGTATTCACCCACCCATTTTTCAGCTTTAGATTTAGTTCTATTAAAAACAGTTACATTGTGTCCAGCTTTTGATATATATCCAGCCATTGGATAGCCCATAACACCAAGACCTATGAAAGCAACATTACAAGTCATAATTTTTTTATATGTTTAAGAGTTTAAGTTTAAAAGTAATTATATTTGGTTTTATATTTACATTTTTTTCAAGTTTTGGACAGAGTTTTTTTCTTGGTCTATTTAATTCAAGCATACGTGATACACTTTCTATTACACAGGGACAATTTGGATCAATTTATGCAACTGCAACATTACTCAGTAGCTTTCTTTTAATATGGGTTGGAAAAAAAATTGATGATATCAATATTTTTAAGTTTGCATTTTTTGTAACATTACTTCTTTCTTTTTCATGTTTTTTCTTTTCTAAAATATCATCAGTTACATTTTTATTTGTTGCTATATTTCTAATGAGATTTTCAGGGCAGGGAATGATGTCTCATACTGCTACTACTACTATCTCAAGATATTTTACAAAATCTAGAGGTAAAGCTTTAAGTACAGGATGGTTTGGACTTTCAACTGCAGAATTTATTTTACCAGTCTTAATTGTATACTTATTAACTATCACAAGTTGGCAAAATATTTGGATTTCAGTATCAATATTAGTTTTAATATTCTTGCCAATAACTTCTTTTATTTTGATTAAAAATTTAAATTTTGATTCAAGAGAAGAAGTGAAAGATACAGAACATAAAGAAAAAGATATTTTTCAGTGGAAAAGAATTGAAGTATTAAAAGATTATAGATTTTACATTATTTGTCTAAATATGTTGGCAATGCCATGGATTGCTACAGGAGTATTCGTTTATCAATCGTTTATTACCGAGTCTAAAGATTGGGGAACTTTTGTTATTGCCCAATCATTTATGGTTTACTCAATCTTATCTGTACTGACTTTATTAATCTCAGGCTTCTTAATTGATAAGTTTACAAGTAGAAAATTACTCATTTTCATGAATATTCCATTATTGTTATCTACTTTAGTCTTAATCTTTTTTAACTCCTCTATGACATCATTCATATTTTTAGGATTAATTGGTATCTCAAATGGATTAGCCAACGTTTTAGGATCTTCTACATGGGCAGAAATTTATGGGGTAAAGCATATTGGATCTATTAAAGCTCTTTCCACTGCATTAATGGTTTTTTCTACTGCATTTGGAACTGCTATATTTGGTCTTTTAATTGATCAAGGATATTCTATTGAACAGATTGCTTTTGTATCTTTTGTTTATATCTTTATTTCAATTATCCTTCTCTTTTTTGTTAGAAATAAGCTAAATCCCAAATATATATAAAAATTCTCTTGATTTTTTAAACTTCACTGTATAGATACTGCGCATGGCGAGAGTTACCGTAGAAGATTGTATCGATAAAGTTGACAGCCCTTATGAATTAGTACTTGTTGCAAAAGAAAGAGCAACTCAACTTAACACTGGAATTGAACCAACTTTAGATAGAGATAACGATAAAAATACTGTCATAGCATTGAGAGAAATTGCACAGGAAAATATTAAAGTTCCAGACTTAACTGAAAGTGCGGTTTACAAGTTAAGAAAACATGTTGAACAAGTTGATGATGGAGCAGATGCTGATGAAGATATAGGTGACGATTTTGAAAGTTTATATAAAGGTGAAATTTCAAAAAGTGGTACACCAATTCTACCATCTAAGAGAGCTAGAAAAGCTCCAGAAAAAATTCAAGTATCTAAAGAAGACTTAGCAGAATTATCTGAGACAGCTCAACCAACTGTAGAAGATGCTGTATCAGACGAACCCCAAACTGATGAAGATGTTTCTTTAGATCAAATTTCTGAATCAGAAGAACAAGTTACAGAAACTAACCCTGAAGAAACAGAAACAAATTAATTAAATTCTTTTAAAATTTTTTCTCTGTGTTCATCTAGATCTGGAATATCACCTCTAGTTTTTTCATCTTTGTAAGCTGACATTTTTATTGGATTACCTGCTAATTTAAAATCTCCAATGACTTTATGGTAAGCTTTAACAATCATGTTTCTCGAGTCTACTTGAGGATTTTCTACAGCTTCTTTGATATTAAATATTGGACCACAAGGAATTTTCTCTTTTTCCATATCCTTAACCCATTCATTAGTTTTTCTTGAAGATAATTTATTTTCTAAAACTTTTTTAAGTTCATCCATATTTTGAGCTCTTGATGAATTATCAGAAAATTTTGGATCTTGAACTAATTCTGTTAATTTTAAAAGAGTGCAAAGTTTTTCAAATAGCTTGTCGTTACCAGCAGCAATAATTATATAGCTATCTTGAGTTTTGAAAGCCTCAAATGGTGCAATTGATGGATGTCGAGATCCCATTGGCTTTGGAATTTCATTTTTTGCGAGATAACGAGCTATAGCATTTTCTAAAATAGCTATCTGACAATCAAGCATAGAGACATCTATGTACATACCTTTACCTGTTTTTTGTCTATCATAAAGCGCAGCATTAATTCCAATAGTTGTAAATAAACCTGCTGTAATATCTCCAATAGATGTTCCAACTCTTGTGGGTTCAGAGTTAGGTTGACCTGTTACACTCATTAAACCACCCATACCTTGTACAACCATATCATAAGCAGGTAATTCTTTTAAAGGACCTGTTTGTCCGAAACCAGAGGCAGAAGCATAAATTAATTTTGGATATTTTTTATTAACATCTTTCCATCCATATCCCCATTTTTCTAGAGTACCAGGTTTAAAGTTTTCAACTAAAATATCTGCTTTAGATAAAATTTTATCAAATATTTTTTTGTCATCTTCATTTTTTAAATTAAGTGCAATACTTTCTTTGCCTCTATTTAGAGACATGAAGTAAGCAGAATAATCTTCAATAAATGGACCAAATTTTCTAGAGTCATCTCCAATTTCTGGGGCTTCAACCTTTATTACTCTTGCACCAAGGTCTGACAATATCATCGTGCAGTAGGGACCCACCAATACTCTGGTTAAATCAACAACTAATAGGTTTTTTAAAGGTCCATCCATAGGTTTCTGTTTATTAAAAGTTCTTTTGCCGGCTTGACTCTTATTAATAAGTTCATTTTAATTGAATTATTAAAAATAACAATAGAGGGAAAAAATAATGTTAAAAAAAATATCTTTATATTTAACTTCATTAGTTTTTGTTTTTACTACTGTTGGTTCTGCTTTTGCGGTTACGTTAAAAGCTAGTCACCAATGGCCTGGAACTCCAAGAGCTGATGGATCATTCGACCCACGTCATGAAATGGTTCAAATCATTGCTGACGAGGTTAAAAAAGCAAATGTTGGAATAGATATCAGAATTTATCCAGCTAAATCATTGTATAAACCTAAAGAACAGTGGAAGCCAATGACAACTGGTCAATTGGATATTTCTGCATTCCCATTAGCTTATGCATCAAAGTTTCATCCTGAGTTTGACGCTACGTTAATGCCAGGAACTGTTAAAAACCACAAACATGCATTGAGATTTAATAAAGGTCCAATGATGACTGAAATTAAAAAAATAATTAATAATGCCGGTGTTGTAGTTTTATCTGATGCTTGGTTAGGTGGTGGTTTTGCTTCGAAAACAAAATGTATTAAAAATCCTAGCGATGCAAAAGGACAAGTCATGAGAGCTGCTGGAAAAGCATTTAACCAAATGTTAGAAGCTGCAGGAGCAGGTATTCAAAGTATGCCATCATCTGAAATTTATACTGGATTACAAACTGGTGTATTAACAGGTGCAAATACTAGTTCAGGAAGTTTTGTTAGTTACAAAATATATGAACAAGTTTCATGTGCAACTCCTCCTGGAAAATTTGGTTTATGGTTTATGTATGAACCAATTCTTATGTCTCAAAAGTCTTTTGATGCATTAAATTCTAAGCAACAAAAAGCTTTAATGAAAGCTGGAAAAGTTGCTGAAAAATACATGACAGCACAAGTAGAAAACTTAGATAAAAAGTTTGAAGATGCTTACAAAGCAGCTGGTGTTAAGTTAGTGTATATGAATGAAAAAGATCATTCTGCATGGGTAGAGATTGCTAAAAAATCTTCTCACAAGGCATTTGCTGATAAAGTTCCAGGTGGTGATAAGCTAATGGAAATGGCTTTAGCAGTTAAATAAAATAATATATAAAGAACCCCTATTTATTCTTTTAAGTAGGGGTTTTTTTTATGAAAAATAGATATCTTAAATTTTGTGATTATGTTGCAAAAGCTTGTGGTGCATTTGCAGTTTTAGCTTTGCTTTTATCAATTTTAGTGATTGTAGAACTTGTATTTGAAAGATATTTTTTTCAAAGAGCAATTACTTGGCAAACTGAACTTGTTACAATGCTTTTAGTAGCTTCCACTTTTATAGGTAGCGCTTACGTTCTTAGTGAAAAAGCTCATGTTAGTATGGAATGGATATATGATTTTTTATCAAAAAAAAATGTGGTTAGATTAAAAATTTTTACATCTCTTTTAAGTTTATTATTTTTTTTGATTTTATTTTATTTTGGTTTTTTAATGGTTGAAGAGGCATTTACAAAAAATTATTCAACAGGAACAGTTTGGGATCCACCATTATGGATACCTTATTCTTCAATGATGTTAGGGGCTATATTGATGATATTACAATACATAGCTGAAATTATTAAATTAACTGATGAAAAGGATTTTAATTAATGGATCCATTAATAATTGCAATAATAGTAGCAGTTTTTACTTTGATAGTTCTTTTTTCAGGAATACCTATAGCTTTTGGTCTTAGTTTTGTATCAATAGTTCTTTTAGTAACATTTGAAGGTTTTCAAATGTTAGATGTTTTCGCAGAAACATTTTATGCTGGACTTAATTCATTTGTTTTGCTTTCGATACCAATGTTTATTTTAATGGGGATGGCGGTCGCAAATTCTCCAGCGGGAAAAGATTTATATACAGGTTTAGATAGGTGGCTTTGGAGAGTTCCAGGAGGATTGGTTATTTCGAACATAGGTGCTTGTTCAATTTTTGCAGCTTTGAGTGGTTCTAGTCCTGCGACTTGTGCCGCAATTGGAACTATGGGAATTCCTGAGATGCGAAAAAGAGGATACTCTGATCAAATAGCTACAGGCACTATTGCTGCTGGAGGAACATTGGGAGTTTTAATTCCACCAAGTATTGTCTTAATTGTTTATGGTATTGCGACAGGTACTTCTATTGGAAGATTATTCTTATGTGGCCTTGTACCTGGCTTCATGTTAGCAGGTATGTTTGCTGTATGGGCTCTCATACATAGTTATTTTATTGATAAAGATTCTGCTAGAGCTTTGAAAAATAGAACACCTCCAACTTTAAAAGAAAAACTTGAGGTATTACCAAGAATTTTCCCTTTTCTAGCAATTATAGTTGGTGTCTTGTATGTTTTGTATGGTGGTGTTGCAACACCATCTGAAGCTTCAGGTGTTGGAGCATTTCTTGTTTTTGTATTAATCGCTGTCGTTTATAAAATTTATCAGCCAAAAAAAATATGGAATATTGTTAAAGTTTCAATGAAAGAAAGCGTAATGATAATGTTCATTATAGCTGCCTCTTATCTTTTTGCATTTACTCTTTCACAACTTTACGTGACACAGTCTTTGGCTCAGAGCATGGTAGAATTAAGCTCAAATAAATGGGTTGTTTTTATTTTAATCAATATATTTCTTTTAATAGCTGGTTTCTTTTTACCTCCAGTTGCTGTGATTGTAATGACCTCAGCAATATTATTACCAGTTATAACAACCTTAGGGTTTGACCCTTATTGGTTTGCAATTGTATTTACAATCAACATGGAGATAGGATTAATCACACCACCTGTGGGATTAAATCTTTATATAATTAAAGGAATTACCCCAGATGTTAGTTTGTCAGAAATTTTAAAAGGATCTATACCATTCATGATTATCATGGCTTTAGCTATATTAATCTTGTGTATTTTTCCAGAAATAGTGACATGGCTTCCAGATAAGATAATGGGTAAACCTCTTGGATACTAAAAAAAGAATTAACAGAAAAGTTTCAGTAGCTCCGATGATGGATTGTACTGATAGACATGATCGTTTCTTTTTAAGATTAATGAGCAAAAATGTGATGCTCTATTCTGAAATGGTAGCTACTAAATCCGCAATTCATGGTGATAGAAAAAAAATCTTATCTTACAGTCCAGAAGAAAAACCATTAGCCTTACAAGTAGGAGGATCAGATAAAAACGAATTAGCGGAGGTAGCTAAAATTGCTGAGGATATGGGATATGATGAAATTAATATTAACTTAGGCTGCCCAAGTAAAAAAGTTCAAAAGAATATGTTTGGAGCATGTTTAATGAAAGAGCCAGACTTAGTAGCTGAATGTATTAATTCAATGGTAAATTCATGTAAAATTCCTGTAACAGCAAAAACTAGAATTGGTTTTGATGATACTGAAGAATTCGAATATCTAAATAATTTTATTCATAAAATGCGAGATGCTGGATCAAAAACATTCATTTTACACGCAAGAAAAGCTATGCTTTCTGGTCTATCTCCAAAACAAAATTTAAATATACCTAAATTAAATTATGACATGGTTTATGATATTAAAAAAGAAAACTCAGATTTAGAAATAATCATTAACGGCGGTATTACAAAAGTTGATGAAATTAATAATCATTTGAATTTTTGTGATGGGGTAATGATTGGTAGATCGATTTATCAAAACCCTTATTCTTTAATTGAAATTGAAAAAGAAATATTTAAAACAACAGACAATCCATCTCGGGAACAAGTAGCAGAAAAACTTTTAGAATATTTAGATAAAGAAGTTAAATTGGGGACTAAGGTAAATCACATAATGAGACATACTGTTGGACTATATCATGGTCAAGTGGGATCAAAGGAATGGAAAAGGTATTTAAGTGATAATATGATGGCAAGAGACTCAGATTTTCAAAAAGCAAAACATATTATGACAATAATTCAAAATAATGAAAAAGCTAATCAAGTTAGCTCTTAAATGGAAATATTAAATTCATCTGAATTAATTAACTTATTAATTGTTCTTGCATCTGCGGCAGCAGTAGCTGGTTTTATGGCAGGGTTACTTGGTGTAGGGGGAGGAATTATAATGGTGCCAGCATTGTACTATGCTTTTACAGTTTTAGATTTTGATATTGTAACACGTATGCATTTGTCAGTTGGAACATCATTAGCAATTATTATACCAACATCTATTATCTCAACCAAAACACATATGGAATATGATGCAGTTGATTTTAAAATGGTAAAATCATTTGGTATCTTTATTCTTTTAGGTGTAATTGCTGGAACTTTTTTAGCAGTAAATTTAAAAACACCAGCTTTAGTTTTATTTTTTTCAATATTTGCATTTATTGTAGGTCTATTTTTTATTTTTGTGAGGGAAAAACTTATGGAAAATCCAAAAAAAATATCTGATTCAATAAAAAATATTTCTGGTATAATAATTGGTTTTATTTCAGTGCCACTTGGAATTGGTGGTGGTTCATTAATGGTTCCTTTTATGAGAACGTTTGGATATGACATTAGAAAATCAATAGGCACTGCTGCTGCTGTAGGTTTTTTGATTGCTGTAAGTGGAACTATTACAATGATCACTGGAGGAAAAGTAATTGATAACGTTAATACTCCTTATAGTGTTGGATATATAAATTTACTAGGTTTTATAGTATTTGTTCCTGTGACGATGATTATGGCTAGAATTGGTGCAAAAGCAGTGTATAAAATTAACAAAAAATTATTAAGTAAGATATTTGGAACTTTTCTAATTATTGTTTCAATAAGATCTTTTTTTGAGTACTTATCAATTAATTAATAATTTGGATAAAGTTTTTTATGTTTAATTTAAAAGAAATTATTTCATCCATTGCTGACGTAGGCCAAAAACTATTCAAAAAAAGTGTAGTTAAAAAAAATGATTTAGAGTCAATTATTTCATTATGTGACGATCTAATTTCAAACAAAGGAGCTGCATTTGGTATTACTGTTGCGAGAGATATTACTGATTTATATCAAACATTAAGTCCTGAAAAAAAACTTTTATTTTTTAAAAAGATAAATGAAAAATTTAGACCTAACCACACCAAAGTAACTGAAGCTATAGATCTCTACAAATCAGAACAAAATGATAAAAATCTATTTAAATTGTTTATTACATCTGAGGGTCAAAGAAGAGAACTATTTAGAAGAATGAATATGTCACCAAATGGAATTTCAACAATAGTGTCTCTTAGAGAAGATCTTCTCAAAATACTAAATGAGAATAAAGAATTAAAACCATTAGATAATGATCTTAGAGAATTATTTAAATCTTGGTTTAACCCTGGATTTTTAAAACTTGCTAAGATTACTTGGGATACTAAAGCAGCAGTATTAGAAAAAATAATCCAGTATGAAAGAGTTCATAAAATAAAAGATATGAATGAACTTAAAAGAAGACTTGGAGAAGATAGAAGGTTTTTTTCTTACTTTCATCCAGCGCTTGATGACGAACCAATAATATTTGTACAAGTGGCACTTACTAATGGCTTAGGAAAATCAATCCAAGAAATAATGAAACCAAGTGCAGAAGGTGCAAAAAAATATGATACAGCAACTTTTTATTCTATAAGTAATTGCCAAGAAGGACTTTCAAGAGTTA
>QBYE01000001.1 GCA_003282985.1 Pelagibacteraceae bacterium AG-325-E08 | reverse complement strand
CAGAGTCATCCGCTAAACACATCAAATTTGTTTTTTTAGAAAAATATTTTGATTTAATTAAGGAATTTTGTTTAAATGATTTGCCATTTTCTCTTGGACTTTTTAATTTAAACTCTTCAGTAGATAATGTAACAATATTTTTGGGCAATAAATCTCTTATTTCTTTTAATTTACCCTTGTTATTCGTCCCAATAAGTAATTTTTCAATTTTTTTTTTTAACATCTGGAAATTTTATATTTTCTTACCATATAAGAACATATGGAAAAAGAACAAAGCCAGAATAACCCAAAAAAAATATCTGAAAAAGAGGAGGAAGTAAAGACATCCTCTGACCAAGCATCAGAAAATTCTCAAGCAAACGAGTTAGCTGCTGATGGGTCGACTCAAAATCCTAGTGAGGAAACTAAAGAAGAAGAAAAAAGTCCAGAAGAAAAAATTTTGGAACTAGAAGACAAACTTGCCAGAACATTTGCCGAAATGGAAAATCAAAGAAGAAGATTTGAAAAAGAAAAGGAAGATGCTTATGAGTATGGAGGTTTTGCATTTGCAAAAGAGGCGTTAAATCTAATAGATAATCTTGAGAGATCTAAACAAATTTTATCTAACGATGAGTCACTTAACAATTCAGAATCTTTAAAAAAAACACTCGAACATTTTGATATAATTAATAAAGACTTGATATCTGTTTTTTCAAAAAACAATATTAAACCAATTGAAAGTTTAAATAAAAAATTAGATCCTAATTTTCATCAAGCAATGATTGAAATAGAAGATGATGAGAAGGAACCAGGAACAATTATTCAAGAAATCCAAAAAGGTTTTACTATAAAAGATAGGTTGCTTAGACCTTCATTGGTTGGTGTAGCAAAAAAAAAATTGGATAAATCAAAAAAAGATGAGGAAAATAAAGATAATTTAAAAGAGAAATAATGCTTAATTCAACTTGTAGATTTAAATTTTAACCCTATATGAGAGTAATAAATAAATAATATGAGCAAAATAATTGGAATAGACTTAGGTACAACAAATTCTTGTGTTGCCATAATGGAAGGTAGCCAAGCAAAAGTATTAGAAAATGCTGAAGGTACTAGAACAACACCGTCAGTGGTTGCCTTTACTGACGAAAAAGAAAAATTAATTGGCCAGCCTGCTAAAAGACAAGCTGTAACAAATCCTGAAAATACAATTTTTGCAGTAAAAAGATTGATAGGTAGAAATTTTGAAGACCCCACTGTTAAAAAAGATATTGAGTCAGCTCCATTTAAAATAGTAAATTCTGAAAAAGGAGATGCCTGGATTGAAGCTAAAGGAGAAAAATATTCACCATCACAAATTTCAGCTTTTATTCTACAAAAAATGAAGGAAACTGCTGAAAAATATTTAGGTCAGTCTGTAACAAAAGCTGTAATTACTGTTCCAGCTTATTTTAATGATGCTCAAAGACAAGCTACAAAAGATGCAGGTAAAATTGCGGGCTTAGAAGTTTTAAGAATTATTAATGAACCAACTGCAGCTTCACTAGCATATGGTTTAGATAAAAAACAAAATAAAAAAATAGCTGTTTATGATTTAGGTGGGGGTACTTTTGATGTATCTATTCTGGAATTAGGTGATGGAGTATTTGAGGTTAAGTCTACAAATGGTGATACATTTTTAGGTGGAGAAGATTTTGATAACGCAATTGTAGAATATCTTATAGGAGAATTTAAAAAAGACAGTGGAATAGATTTAAAATCTGACAAACTAGCTTTACAAAGACTTAAGGAGTCAGCAGAAAAAGCTAAAATAGAATTATCTGCAGCAGAACAAACTGATATAAATTTACCATTCATAACAGCAGATAAAACGGGTCCCAAGCATATTAATTTAAAAATGACTAGAGCAAAATTAGAGGCATTGGTTGAAGAGCTTATAGCCAGAACTATACCACCTTGCAAAACAGCCTTAAAGGATGCTGGTGTATCAGCTAGCGATATAGATGAAATAGTAATGGTTGGTGGTATGACTAGAATGCCTAAAGTAATTTCAGAAGTTAAAGATTTTTTTGGTAAAGAGCCTAATAAAAGTGTAAACCCAGACGAGGTAGTGGCAATGGGTGCTGCTATTCAAGCAGGTGTATTACAAGGTGATGTAAAAGATGTGCTTTTACTTGATGTAACACCATTGTCTCTTGGTATAGAAACTCTAGGTGGAGTATCTACTAAACTTATAGAAAAGAATACAACAATCCCTACTAAAAAAAGCCAAGTATTCTCAACAGCTGAGGATAATCAACCAGCTGTTTCAATAAGAGTGCTTCAAGGAGAAAGAGAGATGGCAACTGACAACAAGTTGCTTGGTAATTTTGAATTGGTTGGAATCGCACCCGCACCAAGAGGAGTACCTCAAGTTGAAGTAACTTTCGATATTGATGCTAATGGAATAGTAAATGTATCAGCTAAAGATAAAGGCACAGGTAAAGAGCAAAAAATTCAAATTCAAGCTTCAGGTGGATTGAGTGATGAAGAAATTGAAAAAATGGTTAAAGATGCTGAAGCAAATAAGGAAGCAGATAAAAAGAAAAGAGAGTCAGTGGATGTAAGGAATCAAGCAGATACCTTAATTCACTCGACTGAAAAAAATCTTAAGGAACATGGGGCTAAAATTTCCGATGCTGAAAAGAAAGCAATAGAAGATGGATCGAGTGCATTAAAAGAGGCTTTAAAAAGTGAAGATATTGAAGATATTAAGAAAAAAACTGAGGCTTTAGTTCAATCTTCAATGAAACTTGGAGAAGCTATTTATAAATCACAACAAAATGTAAAACCAGAGTCTGATAAAGATGATGGAAAAGACGATAAAGGAAAAAAAGACGATAATGTTGTTGATGCGGATTTTGAAGAAGTAAAGGACGAGAATAAAGAAAAAAGCGCTTAACTGACATCTATTTGTCCAGGTTAAATAAATGGCTAAAAGAGATTATTACGATGTCTTAGGCATCAATAAAAGTGCCAGTCCTGAAGACATAAAATCAGCCTATAGAAAGTTAGCAGTAAAATACCACCCAGATAAGAATCCTGGAGATAAATCTGCTGAAGATAAATTTAAAGAAGCCAGTGAAGCTTACGGAATTCTTTCTGACAAATCCAAAAAAGAAAAATATGACAACTTCGGTCATGCAGCATTTGAAAATGGTGGTGGAGGTCAAGGTGGCTTTGGAGGATTTAGTGGGGCGGATTTCTCAGATATTTTTGAAGATTTTTTTGGGGACTTTGGAAGCGGAAGAAGAAGCTCAAGAGGACGAAGTTCTAATAATAGAGGGTCGGACTTAAGATATGATTTATCAATCACATTAGAGGAAGCCTATTCAGGAAAAAAACAGAACATACAATTCTCTACTTCCGAGAAATGTAATACTTGCAAAGGTAATGGATCAAAACCAGGGTATAATCCTGATAGATGCTCTTATTGTGGTGGAAATGGAAGGGTTCGATCTAATCAAGGTTTTTTTACTGTTCAACAAACATGCCCCCAGTGTGCAGGAAGCGGTGAAGAAATCACTAATCCTTGTGTAGATTGTAGTGGCCAAGGAAATAAACAGACAACAAAAAAAGTTTCAGTAACTATTCCAAAAGGTGTAGATGATGGAACAAGAATTAGGCTTGCTGGAAAAGGAGAGGCTGGAACTAGAGGGGGAGCAAGTGGAGATTTATATTTGTTTATTAATGTTAAATCACATGAGCTTTTTAAAAGATCAGATGTAAATTTATTTTTTGAATTTCCAATTTCTATAGCTGATGCTGCACTCGGAACAACTATAGAAATACCAACTATTGATGGAAAAAAGGGAAAAATTAAAATCCCTGATGGCACTCAAGACGGAAAACAATTCAGACTAAAAGGTAAAGGTATGCCTTTTATGCGAAGAGGTGATTATGGAGATTTATATGTGCAAGTTAAAACTGAAGTGCCAATATACCTTAATAAAGAACAGAAAGAATTATTAGAAAAATTCAGAAAAATAGAAAATGAAAAATCTAATCCAAGTATTAAAAAATTTTTTCAAAAGGCAAAAAGTTTCTGGAATAGCTAAAAATGGGATTAGAACAGATTATCCCAGCAATTTTTTTTAATAGCAGTTTTACTCTTGGTTCTACCTAGTTTTTTAAGGTCAAATAATAAATCAAAACAATTTTTTAAAAATTTATTCATTTGGTCTGTAATTGTTGTATCTATTGTGATAATTACATATCTTATCTTTTAATGAAAAGAATAAATTTAGCAATAACTGGGTGTATGGGTCGAATGGGCCAACAACTTATTAGATCATCAAAAAAAAATAGAAACTTTAAACTTGTTACACTTACAGAAAACAGATTAATAAATAAAAAATTTAATGGAATTAAACCTGAGTTTAATTCTGATATGGCATTTAAAAAAACAGATGTAATTATTGATTTTACTATGCCTGTATGCACCCTGGAAATATTAAAAATTGTTTCTAAACTTAAGAAAAGAGTAGTAATTGGAACTACTGGGTTTACTAGAAGTCAAGAGGATCAAATTAAAAAATATTCAAAAAAAATACCTATTTTAAAAGCTGGAAATATGAGCTTAGGTATAAATTTGTTAATGTATTTAACTGAGATTGCCTCAAAAGCTTTGAATGATGAATTCTTAAGTAAAATATTTGAAGTACACCATAAACATAAAAAAGACTACCCATCAGGTACAGCCTTAATGCTTGGAAAAGGAATTGCAGATGGAAAAAATAAAAATTTATATAATTTAATTGGTAAAAAATTTTTAAATAAAAAATCTTTTCCTTACGGAAAAAAAATTAATTTTAATTCTATTAGAAAAGGTGAAATTATTGGAGAACACGAGGTAAACTTCTCAAGTGGAAAAGAGATAATTACTTTAAATCACGAGGCCTTTGATAGAGCACTTTACTCTGATGGAGCTTTGACTGCCTCTAAATGGCTGATGAAAAAAAAACCAGGATTATATTCTATGAGAGATTTGCTTAACTTTTCATAATGAATGAAAAACAGAAAGTAAAAATTATACTTAAGACTCTAAATAAAATTTATCCTAAAGCGCCCGTTCCTCTTAAAAGCAAAAATACTTTTACATTATTAATCTCTGTACTGCTTTCAGCACAATGTACTGATGTTAATGTTAATAATGTAACAAAGAATATATTTCCAAAATATTTTAAACCAGACCACTTTGTAAAATTAGGTAGGAAAAAAATTGAAACATTAATCAAAAAAATTGGTATTTTTAGGATTAAAGCAAAAAGTATTTACTTAATGTCAAAACAAGTTTTAGAAGAGCACAATGGAAAAGTACCTAAAACTTTTGAAGAGCTTGAAAAGTTGCCAGGTGTTGGCCATAAAACGGCTAGCGTTGTAATGTCTCAAGGTTTTGGATATCCAGCTTTTGCAGTTGATACTCATATTCATAGACTTGCACAAAGATGGGGTTTAACGAATGGAAAAAATGTGGTTCAAACCGAAAAAGATTTAAAACGAATATTTCCTAAAAGAACTTGGTCTAAACTTCATTTACAAATAATTTTTTATGGCAGAGAATATTGCAAAGCGAGAGACTGTTTTGGTTTAACTTGTAAAATATGTACTACTTGCTACCCAAATAGAAAAAAACCTGTTATTACCAAAAAAGCTTAATATGAAAATTTTAGGGATAGGGAATGCGATAGTAGACGTCATTTGTAAAGTTGATGACAGTTTTATTACTAAAAATAATCTTACAAAGAGTACAATGAAATTATTTTTTGATGAAAATGAATTCAAAAAATTATTAATTGATCTTAAAATAGAGAAAACTGTTTCTGGTGGATCTGTAGCAAACTCAATAGTTGGTATTTCTCAACTTGGTGAGGAAGTAGGTTTTATTGGTAAAGTTTCAGATGATGATTTTGGCAGCAAATACGAAGAAGGTTTAAAAAAAGAGAATGTAAAATATTTTTATTCGAAGAAGAAAGAAAGATTGCCAACAGGAACTTGTTTAATATTAATTACTCCAGATTCTGAAAGAACAATGTGTACATTTTTAGGTACTGCAGGAAAGATAGATGAAAATGATGTTAGTTCTGATGCAATTAAAAAAAGTGAAATAATATTTTTAGAAGGTTACCTATGGGATGAGGGTAAACCTAAAAAAGCATTTGATAAAGCTATAAATAATGCAAATAAAGTGGCTATGTCACTGTCTGATCAGTTTTGTGTAGATAGACATAAATCTCATTTTTTAAATTTATTAAAAAACAAACTAGATATAACTTTTGCTAATGAACAAGAAATTACATCCTTGATTGAAGCAAAAAATTTTGACGAAGTTATAAATTTTTCAAAACAACTTAATAAACTAGTTGTTGTCACTAGAGGTGAAAAAGGAGCAGTTGCTATAAATGGTGAAGAGATTGTTGAAAGTGATATATATAAAAATTTAAAAATAGTAGACCTTACAGGTGCTGGTGATCTTTTTGCTGCTGGGTTTCTACATGGATATATAAATAAACTATCAAACAAAGAGTGTCTTGAAAAGGGTACCGAAATGTCATCAAAAATAATTCAACAAATCGGAGCTAGACTTTAATCTTTTTTCTTTTAAAACTTCCTTTTCCTTTTTTTGGTTTAATAATTCTAGGTTTATATCTTTTTGTAAAAAGTTCTTTAGCAAATTTATTTTTTTTTGTAGATTTCATAACCATTTCTATTAGTTAATATAAAATTCTCATCATTAAACTTTTGTAATATTTTTTTTCTTAACCTATAAATGTGAGTTTCTACAGTATGAGTTTCTAATTCAGGCTGATAACCCCAAACCTTGGATTGTAATTCATCAATTTTTACAACACCTTTAGAATTAAATAAGTAAATAATTGAATTAATTTCTTTTTCGGTGAGTTTTAATTTTAAATCTGACTGATACATTTCTCTAGAATTTAAATTAAATTTATATGAACCAATCATAATGTCAGATTGCTTATTAAAATTTATTTTTAAAAACTGAGTATTTATTTTTTCCAACAACTTTAAAATTGAAACAGGAAAACTATTAAAAATAATTTGATTATCAAAGCTAGAAATTTTTTTTTGTGTCAAAATCAAAGTATTTGGTTGAGAAATAAAATCTGAAATATCATTTTTAGAAGCCTTTTTAATGATAAGATTTACATCATTATTAATTTCAATTAAAATCTTATATAATTCGTTAAACTCATAAATAACTAATTTTTGATTATTCATATATAGATAGAATATGACAATTTACTTAAAAAATAAATATAGACTTCAAGTTGATGACTTCACATTTAAATGTTGTATTGGTAAAAAAGGTCTAAGTAAAAAAAAGAGAGAAGGTGATAAAAAAACACCTATTGGTCATTTTTCAATTGAAAACCTATATTACAGACCAGATAGAATAAAAAAACCAACAACTAAACTGAAATGTATAAAAATTAAAAAAAAAATGGGGTGGTGTGATGATCCGTTAAATCAAAAAAATTATAACAAATTAGTCTTTATTAACAAAGAAGCCAAATGTGAGAAACTCTACAGAAAAGATCATAAATATGATTTAATAATTCCAATAAAATATAATTTTTTAAAACCCATTAAATTTAAAGGTAGTTGTATTTTTATTCACTTAACAAATGATTATAAAGCTACAGCTGGATGTATTGGACTGAAAAAAAAAGATTTTTTGATAATGATCAAGTTGATTAATAAAAAAACAAAAATCCAAATTAACTAACTTCTTTCTCCAAAAATATTAGAGCCTATTCTAACGTATGTGGCAGAATTTTTTATTGCATCTAAATAATCAGCAGACATTCCCATACTTAATTCGTCTAAATTTAAATTTTTATTAAGAGTGCTCATTTTTTTAAAAAAAATATCTGATGATTTCTCTAATGGTGGAATACACATTAATCCAACTACATCTAAATCAAGAGATTTACAATATGAGTATAGATCAGATACAGACGATTCATTTACTCCAGACTTTTGTTGTTCATTTCCAATATTAACTTGAATGAATATCTTTATTTTTTTTTTTTGTTTTTGTTGTTCATTAGATATCTTTTTTGCAAGTTTTTCAGTATCTACGGAATGAATATAATCAAATAGTTTTACTGCTAATTTGACTTTATTTGTTTGAAGTCCGCCAATTAAGTGTAATTTAATGTCATCATTATTCGACTTTACATCACTCCATTTCTCTATTGCCTCTTGAACTTTATTTTCTCCAAAATCTAAATGTCCATGCTCAATTAAAGGAGATATTTTATCCATTTCAAAAGTCTTGGATACTGCAATGATTTTTGGTACTTTATTAATTTTAAGAGTATCTAAACTTAATTCGATTTTCTTTTGGATATCTATTAAATTTTGAATAATTTTATGCATGTTAAATTACTAAAAAAATATTACTTTATAAATTCTTTTGATACAAATATTATCAATAAACAAGATAAAACAACTATATTTATCTATAGAGATTATCAATCCAAATTTAATATCGATAAAATTTTAAAACTTAAAAATTTTCTCAAAAAAAGAGGTAATAAATTTATGTTAGCAAATGATTTTAAAATGGCTTTAAAGTTAAAATTAGATGGTGTTTATTTGCCATCTTTTTATAAAAAATTTGATCATTTGAACTATCAAACTTACTCTAATTTTATCATTTTGGGATCTGCTCATAATATAAAAGAGATTAAAATAAAAGAACTTCAAAAAGTCCAAGGTATATTTATTTCATCGTTATTCAAAAAAAATAATAATTTTCTTGGGATCAATAAATTTAAAATAATTTCTAGATATTCAAAAAGAAATATTATCGCTTTAGGAGGAATATCAAAAAAAAACATTAAAAAACTTAAGTTATTAAATATCTCTGGTTTTAGTGGAATTTCTTTTTTTGAGTTATAAAAATAATGTTATCAATTTAACTAAGAGTATAAAAATTAACACCAATCATTACTCTATCCTTTTTTCCTCCATAAGATGAAGAATGTAACCTATCAGCAGGAAAAATTACAATTGTGCCCTCAGAGGGTAAAATCTCACGATCAGGATTATATAGTTTAAGTATTCCTGGCTCTGCACATTTTTGATCACCTATTGAAAGGTAATAAGTTAAGCTATATTTTTTGTTAATAAAATTAAATGTTGTGTCAAAATCATTAATATGATTGTGTGAAGTTAAACCGCTACCAGCCCGTAACACGTTAAAAAAAGACTCTATAATAAATATATCCGATTTGACTGCCGCACTCATTATTTTTATGAGATCTTTTTCAACATCTTTTAAAATTGAAGATTTATTTTCAAATAACTCAAAATCAGAACATTTTCCATTTCCATATCGAACATCAGAAGTTTTATTTAAATCCATAGTATTAATTTTTAAAAGCTCCTCGATGAGATTAACTTCAACTTTTCTATTTGAAATAAATGGATTGTCATTAAGTCCTGTATTAACCTCAGGATTTACTACATCTTTTTTATATTTTTTAACACTCAATAAAAACTTATTTTGTCGGTAGATTTTTTTTAAGTTGTAATCTGCATCTATAAATTCTGGTTTTAATTCTAAAGCTCTTTTATAATTAACTTCTGCAAGATCAAATCTACTCAATTTTCCATAAGTAACACCTAAATTGTAATAAGCTTCAGCAAATTTAGGCTTGTAATTTATGATTTTTTTAAAACATTCCTCAGCTTCATTAAATTTACCTTGTTCAATAAGAAGCATTCCAAGATTAGTATTTGCCTCGGTATAATCTTCTCTAAGATTTATTGCATTTTTAAAGCTTATTTCAGCGTCATTAAATTTGCCCTGTTTTTTTTGAGTAATTCCCAAATTAAAATACGCAACTTCAAACATTGGATTATGTTTTATTGCATTCTTAAAATTTAACTCAGCATCATCAAATTTACCAAGTTGAAGGCTAATAGCACCAATATTTGTGTGTGCTTTGTAATTAGCGGGTTGGTTTTTTACTATGTCCTGAAAAACATTTTTTGCTTCTTCTAGCCTACCATTCACGAGTAAATCTTTAGCTTTGCTTATTTTATCTTCAATATCCATTTAAAGAATTTATTTATATTTTATAATTATTTAAATAAAAAAAAGGCCCCTAAAAAGGGGCCCTTTTTTAAATTTGTTTTCTAATTAAATTAGAATGCAAATGATAAAGTAAACTCGTAACCTTCTCTATCTGTTGCAGCGATACCACTCATGTTATCAGAGTCGTTCATAGCACCAGCAAGTGTCATTCCACCCATAGTGTATGAAGCAGAAAAACCAGTAGACTTTTGATCTTCATCAGTAGCCGACTCAGTTTCTAGCTCGTGATAACTGTAACCAACAGATAAATCATCGTTTACAGCATATGTAATACCATAAGCAATTGACTCTGTATCAGAACCAGCTGTTGTTATATCTCTATCAGAAGCCTGAACACCAATAGTAATTCCACCAGTAGCATATGTTGCATACATAGTAGTTTCATCAACATCAGTTGACTCTGCCTCTGTGTTGTCAGAAACACCTAAACCAAGCTCTAAACCGTCCATACCTGCTGGAGCCATTTTTAAAGCAAATGAAGTAGATCCCTCTGGAGCTGCATCACTTCCACCACCATTAATGTATGAAGCAGTTAAACTCGCTCCACCCATGTCTGGAGTAGTGTAAATAAACATATTGTTTGCACTTACACCATTGATTACTAAAGGAACACCACCTGCAGTAGCACCGTTAGTATCTATGATATCCCATGCTTCTTCGTAAGCATTTGGTGTTTTATCATCGATAGCACCAAAAGCAGAAGAACCACCATGACCATCAAATACTAAAGTTCCGAAACCACCAGTTAATGTTAGCTTGTGATCGTCCATAGAAGCTGTACCATCTAATTCGTAGTAAACAGCAACACCTAGACCACCGTCAGTTTCACCAGAACCGTTAAACTTTAAACTGTCGCCCTTGTAGAAACTATTACCTCTACTACCAAATCCTTGGTTAGTGTCATCAAATGAAATTGATGCAGAACCCGATACTGATAAATCAGCAGCGTTTACAGAAAAAGTAGCAAGAGAACCAGCAAGTGCTGATAATCCTATTTTTCTTAAATTGTTCATATTAATTACTCCTTTATTTGTTTTTATTATTAATAATAAACATGGGAAAATTAGCATTTTTTTTTTAAAATACGGTCAAATAACTGATTTTTGCTCAAATAATCGCTAATTGTTGCATTTTTGCAACATAATTTACTGCAATTTTTGAGCGTTTTTAAATTATCAATAATTCTCTAAATTAAATGTATATTTATTATAATTTCATTTTAAAAACTCTCATATGTTTAAAATATGTTTAAATAAAAAACTAATTTCGTGTTTGATTATATTTTTTTCTTTAAGTTCTTGCGCTAAAGAAGGTTTTTTTAAGACTGGTGATGCAAGAAAAAATCCTCCTGATCCTAAATTAAGGGTTAAGAAAAATTTAGAAGAAGGTAGAGGGTTTAGACTTAGTAATTCTATAGGAGGTCGAGGTAACACAAATTTTGAATTTGCAAGTTCTAACGAATTATGGCGAGCATCTTTAGATATTTTAGATTTCATGCCTTTAACATCAGCTAATTATAGTGGTGGTATTATAATAACAGATTGGTACTCAGAAGAAGGTAATGCAAATGACTCTATAAAGATAACTGTTAGATTTTTAAGTAACGAAATAAGGTCTGATGCAGTTGATATCGATGTTTTTTATAAAAACTGTATTTCAGTCAATAATTGCTCGATAAGTAAAAAAGATGGCCCATTAAAAAAAGAATTAACTAGAAAAATTTTATCTAAAGCTACTATTTATAAAAAGCAATCTAAGGATAAAAATTTTAAACCTTATGAAATGGGAAGCCCAGATTAGGTAATAGTTTAAGGTAATTTTTACAAGTGGATAGATATAATTTCAAAACTGTAGAACTTAAGTGGCAAAGTTTTTGGGAAAAAAATAAAACTTTTAAAACTGAAATCGATTTAAAAAAAAAGAAATTTTATTGTTTAGAAATGTTTCCTTACCCGTCTGGAAAAATTCATATGGGACATGTTAGAAATTATACAATTGGAGATGTTTTAGCTAGATATAAAACACTTCAAGGTTATAATGTTTTACACCCAATGGGCTGGGACTCTTTTGGGATGCCTGCTGAAAACGCTGCTAAGCAAAATAATCTTGATCCTAAAATTTGGACTGAAACCAATATTAAAAAAATGAAAGTTCAATTAAAAAAACTTGGTCTTTCAATTGATTGGGACAGAGAAATTTCAACTTGTAACGAAGATTATTACAAACACCAACAAGGATTTTTTTTAGAACTACTTGAAAAAAAATTAGTTTATAGGAAAGAAAATTATGTTAATTGGGATCCAGTTGATGAGACTGTCCTCGCAAATGAACAAGTTATTGATGGAAAGGGCTGGCGTTCCGGCGCTACTGTGCAAAGAAAAAAATTAAGCCAATGGTTTTTTAATATATCTAAATTTTCTCAAAATTTATTGGATGGCTTAAATAGGTTAAATTCTTGGCCCAATAAAGTGAAGGTTATGCAAAAAAATTGGATTGGTAAATCATTTGGATGTGAAATTGATTTTAAAATTGAAGGAGAGATACCAATTAATAATATTAAATGCTTTACTACCAGACCCGATACTCTTTTTGGTTTTTCTTTTTTAGCCTTATCAGTAGATCATGAAGTCTCAAAATTTTATAAAGACGATCCTGATTTTATAAAGTTTAAAGATGAATGCTCAAAAACTGGAACTACTGAAGAAGCAATCGCAGTAGGTGAAAAAATCGGCTTTAAAACAAACCTAATGGCTACAAATCCTTTGAATCCCAAAAATAAAGTACCGGTATTTTTTGCTAATTTTGTATTAATGGACTATGGATTTGGTGCTGTTTTTGGGTGCCCGGCTCATGATCAGCGAGATTTTGATTTTGCGAAAAAATATAACCTTGATATAAAAACTGTAGTAAAACCTAATTCTGAAAAAGATGATTTTCAAGTCATAGACAAGGCCTATCCTGATCCTGGAATTATTATAAATTCAGATTTTTTAAACGGACTTGTGGCACCAGAAGATTCTGTAATTGAGACAATTAAAATTTTAGAAAAAAAAAAATTAGGTAAAAAAAAAATCAATTTTAGATTAAAAGATTGGGGTGTCTCTAGACAAAGATATTGGGGATGTCCAATACCAATAGCTTATGACGAGGAGGGAAAAATTCATTCTATTCCTAAATCAATGTTACCAGTAAAACTACCAGAAAATATTAATTTAAATGTTAAAGGGAACCCATTAGATGGTCAAAAAGAGTGGAAGGAAATTAATATAAATGGAAAAAAACTTACTAGAGAAACTGACACTTTAGATACTTTTGTTTGTTCGTCATGGTATTACTTGAGGTTTTGTTCTCCTAAAGAGCAAGTATATGGTTTTAATAAAGAGGACATCAACTATTGGATGCCGGTTGATCAATATATAGGGGGGGTAGAACATGCAATTTTACATTTGTTGTACTCAAGATTTTTTATGCAAGCACTTTCCCATAACAATGATGAGTTTAATATATTAGAGCCATTTGAAGGACTTTTTACTCAAGGCATGGTCTGTCATGAAACATATAAAGATTTGGATAATAAATGGATAAGCCCTGATGAAATTGAAACAATAGATGGTAAAAAGTACTTAAAGAGTGATAAGTCAAAAATAGTCAAAGTTGGTCCATCAGAATCTATGTCAAAGTCAAAAAAAAATACGATTGACCCAGAAAATATTATTTCAAATTATGGTGCTGACGCAGCAAGATTATTTATTTTATCAGATAGCCCACCAGAAAAAGATGTACAGTGGTCAGAAGAAGGTATTATTTCTTCTTTTAAGTTTGTTCAAAAACTATGGAATTTACACCAAAAAATTTTAGATGAATCAAACAAAGATCATAAAAAAAATAATAATAATGCGATTGATAAATATACTAATAAATTTTTAAAAGATATAACCCACAATCTTGAAAATTTTAGTTATAACAAGTTAATAGCAAATTTACATGAAATGTATTCTTTTATGTACAAGCAAATTCGAGAGCCTTATACAAAAATAACTTTAATTGAAAACTATCAAAAAATTTTAATTGCGATGACACCAATTGTTCCTCATTTTTCTACTGAGTGTTTAAACGTTCTAGGCATACAAGATTCTAAATGGCCAAAATATGATGAGTCGATATTAAAAGAAGATATAATAAATATAGTTGTTCAAATTAATGGAAAAAAAAGAGGTTTAGTCAAGACTGGATTAAATATTACTGAAGAAAAATTATTTGAAATAATCAAGAATGATGAGAAGTTAACAAAATATTTAAATCAAAAAGAATTTAAAAAAAGAATTTATATCAAGAATAAATTAATGAATATAATTATATAAAATGTTTAAAAAAATTTTAACGCTTTTTTTTATATTAAATTTTGTATCAAGTTGTGAATATAAGCCAATTTATTCTAGTTCTAATAAATCAAATTATCGAATTATTATAACTGATCTTTCGGGAGATAAAAAATTAAACAAATATATTGTAGAAAATCTTAAAAGAAACAGTCGAAAGAATTCAGTTGAGATAATTAATATTAAAATTAACAGTGAATATTCAAGAAAAATTTTGGCTAAGAATACTCTTGGTTCAACAACTGATTATCAAGCTATGGCCATTACTAAATTTGAAATCAATAAAAATGAAATTATAGAACAGTTAGTAGTTGAAGAAAAATTTAACTATCAAAAGATCTCAGATAGTTATGAAGAAAAATCTTATGAACAAACTATTAAAAGTAATCTGGCATCTTCTATATCTCAAAAATTAATCCTGAGATTGTCAATTATAGAATGATAGTTAAACCTTACGAATTGAATAAAATAAACAACAATTTAAAATTGTTCTTATTTTATGGTAAAAATGAAGGATTAAAAAATCAGCACATAAAACAACTTTTGGAGAAAAGTGATAATAACAATGTTATTAAATACGACGAAAAAGAAATATTGGAAAACAAAGATATTTTTTTTGAAAGTATTTTATCTAATTCATTATTTGAGAATGAAAAAAGTATAGTAATAAATCGCAGTACGGATAAAATTTATGAAATTATCATAAATTTAATAGAACGAAACATTGATGATATTAGGATTATAATCAATGCAAATGTGTTAGAAAAAAAATCTAAACTTAGAAAATTATTTGAAAAAGAAAAAAATCTAGCCTGTATAGCTACCTACCCCGATACAAATGAGATACTTTCAAATTTAGCGATAACTTTTTTTAAAAAAATAAAAATTTCAATATCTCAGCAGAATATAAACTTAATTGTTGATAAATGTGGTGGAGATAGGCTTAATCTAGAAAATGAATTAGAAAAGATTAAAATTTACTTAACAAGAAAGAAAAGTATTTCTAGGGAAGAAATTTTAAAGTTGATAAATTTGAGTGAAAATCATACTTTTTATGAATTGATAGATAATTGTTTAGCTAAGAACACAAATAAAACCATAAATATCTTAAATGAAAATAATTTTTCAAATGAAGACTGCATAATAATTTTAAGAACATTTTTATTGAAAGCAAAAAAAATTCTAGGTTTATCTATAGAATATGACAAAAATAGAGATATTAATAAAACAATTAACTCAGCTAAACCTCCTATCTTTTGGAAGGAAAAAGATATTGTAAGAGCGCAGCTTAATAAATGGAAACCTGAAAAGATAAAGGACCTCATTTATCTTATCAACAATATAGAACTGCAAGTTAAGAAAGATTATAAGAATTCAATTCTAATAGTTACAGACTTTATTCTTGCCCAAGGATATTCTGAAACTAGTAATTAGATTTAATTATATCGATTATTTTATTTAATTGATCAATATCGTGATAAGCAAATGTTATTGATCCTTTGTTATTTTTGCTATTCTTAATTGAAACATTTAAACCAATTTTATCAGATATAGAAGCTTCAAGACTTTGAATATTTGGATCTAATGATTTCACAAATGAAGATTTTTTATTTCTAAAAATTTTAACAAAATTTTCAGATTGTCTCACAGAAAGTTTTTTTTCAATAATTTTATTAGCTATAAAATAAGCATTATCTAATCCAACTAAAACTTTAGCATGTCCTGCACTAATTTTTTTTTCTTCAATAAATTTCAATACTTCAATTGGTAAGGTTAATAATCGAAGTGCATTTGTTATATAGCTTCTACTTTTTCCAATAAACTTTGATACTTTCTCTTGATCATATGAGAATTCGTCTATTAATCTTTTATATCCCTGGGCTTCTTCAAGGGGGTTTAAATCATGTCTTTGCACATTCTCAACTATTGCAAATTCTAGAGATTTCAAATCATCCGCTTCAGTTAAAACAACTGGAATATCATGTAGACCTGCTTTACTTGCAGCTAGCCATCTTCTTTCACCAGCAATAATTTCATATTTTGAATTATCTGTATCGGATTTCCTTACAATAATTGGTTGGATTACACCTCTTTCTTTAATGGAATTTGTAAGGTCTTCTAGGTTTGCTGCATCAAAATTTTTTCTAGGTTGATATTTGTTTGGGATTATTTCACTTAATAATAACTTGTTTGTTTTTGTTTCTACTTTCGTTTCTCCAATCAATGATGATAATCCTCTTCCTAGTCCTTTTTTAATTGTATTCATTATGCAGCACTCCCTATTTTATTTTCTTGGTTAATGAATTCATCCGTGAAACTGTAATATGATTTACTTCCAGGGCAATTTTTATCATAAATTAAAACTGGCATACCATGAGATGGGGCTTCGGATAGCCTTACATTCCTAGGAATAACTGTTTGATAAACTTTGTCTTTAAAATAATCTCTTGCTTCTTGTTCGACTTGAGACGAAAGCTTATTTCTTCTATCATACATTGTTAAAAGGATTCCCTGAATTTCTAATTCTGGGTTTAAGTTGACTTTTATACGTTCTATTGTTTTCATAAGCTGAGTTAAACCCTCTAAAGCAAAAAATTCAGTTTGGAGTGGTACCAATAAAGAATTAGAAGATACTAGAGCCATTACTGTCAATAAACTTAGTGAAGGAGGACAGTCTATGAGGATATAGTCATACAAAGCTCTAGAATCATTCAAATATGAGGTTAATTTACTCTTCAAAATAAAGGCTCTATCATTATCACCAGCTGTTTCAACTTCCAATCCAGATAAATCTACATTCGAAGTAATCAAATCTAAATTTTGGAACTTAGTTTTCTTAATCACATTAGAAATTGACATTGTTCCATTTAAAATTCCATAAATAGTTTGATTAGACTGCTCTACATTAGAAAGTCCTAACCCTGTTGTGGCATTTCCTTGTGGATCAAGATCAATTACTAAAATTTTTTTACCTTGTTGAGATAAAGCTGAAGCTAGGTTGATCACTGTTGTTGTTTTTCCAACCCCACCCTTTTGATTTATTATTGAAATTATTTTCATTAAATTTTTTTTCTAATCTTTTGTATATTTAATATAAATGACTCATCATTAGTTAAACTTTTTTTTACTTCGTAATCTAAATCCCATTCTTTTAATGTTTCATTTAAAATTTTTTTTCCACTACTGCCCATAAAAAAAATTATATTTTTATATTTCTTAAAATTTTCTCTAACCAAATTGAGAATTACCGGCATAGGTTTAAAGGCTCTTGACATTATTGTTCCAGTTTCAATATTTTTAACTGTAAAAATATCTTTGTGAATTATCTCTGTGTTCAAATTCAATTTTTTTGACACTTCTTTTAAAAAAATGCACTTATTATGGCTTTTTTCATAAAGATTTATTTTCATTGTATTTTTTATTTTTTTCATTGCTATCGCTACTATTAATCCAGGCATACCTCCCCCAGTACCTAAATCACAGGTTGTATTACAATTTAAATCAACAAAATCAATGATTTGTGCAGAATCAAGTATATGGCGCTCCCTGATGGACCATTTTTCATCAGTTTTTTTACTAATAATGTTTATTTCCTTATTTTTTTCTTGGATCATCCAAATTAAGCTCTCAAGGTCATTACAAGTTTCACGTGAAACATTTAGATTGGGAATTTTAGAGTAAGAATTTAAAATTTCGTTATCCATTAAGCTATATGCTTAATAGACCTTCTTTTGACATGTGACAACAAAATATATACGGCTGCAGGTGTAATTCCATCAATCCTTAGTGCTTGACCCAGTGTTTTGGGCCTTATTTCCTTAAATTTAGCCTTAACTTCGTTAGAAAGACCAGAAAATTGATCATAGTCGATATTGTCTGGAATTGACAGATTTTCATCTCTTTTAAACGCGAGAATATCTGCCTTTTGCTTTTTTAAATAACCTCTATAATGTGAATTAATTTCAATTTGTTGATCTATTTCAGACCCATGGTTTAAAGTTTCTGGCCAGATCTCTCTAATTTTTCTCATGTTTACATCTTTTTGTGTCAAAATTTCTTCAGCAGATCTAAAAACACCATCTTTAGCTATTTTAATACCAAATTTTTCTGCTTTAGATGGAGAAATACTCAAATTTACCATTTGCATTGAGATTTTGCTCAATTTTTCAAATTTATCCTCAAATAACTCCTTTCTTAACTTTGAAATCAATCCAATCTTTATTCCTTTATGACTTAGTCTCAAATCTGCATTATCAGACCTAAGAGTTAACCTGTATTCAGCTCTAGATGTAAACATCCTATATGGCTCTGCAACACCTTTGGTCACTAGATCATCAATCATCACTCCAATATAGGCATCAGATCGATCCAAAATAAAAGGTTCCATATTTTTGAGAGAAAGAGCAGCATTAATCCCAGCTACAAGACCTTGAGCAGCTGCCTCCTCATATCCTGTGGTTCCATTAATTTGTCCTGCAAGATATAAATTCTTTATTTTTTTGGTCTCCAATGTCAAAAAAAGCTCTCTAGGGTCAATATAGTCATATTCTATAGCATATCCTGGTCTAATTATTTTAACATTTTCTAAACCATTGATATTGTTAAGTATTTCATGCTGTACAACTTCAGGTAGAGATGTTGATATACCATTTGGATAAATTGTATGATCATTTAGACCCTCTGGCTCTAGAAATATCTGGTGCCTAGTCTTATCTGCAAATTTTACAACTTTATCCTCTATTGAAGGACAATATCTTGGTCCAACACCTTGTATGTTACCAGAGTACATTGCACTTCTAGATAAATTCTTTTCAATAATCTTGTGAACCTTTTCATTAGTATAGGTCATTGAACAGGATACTTGCTTGTTGAAGTTTTTCCTAGTCAGGAAAGAAAAAAAATAAGGATCATTGTCAGCGGATTGTTTTTCTAAATTTGTAAAATTAATAGTTCTAGAGTCTAACCTTGGAGGTGTACCTGTTTTCAATCTACCGATCTTAAAATTATATCTCCCCAACTGTTCAGTTAAACCTGTGCTAGGTTTTTCATTGAATCGACCAGCGGGTGTTTTCTCATCACCAATATGTATCAATCCATTTAAAAATGTGCCCGTTGTTAAGATTAACTTACTACAACTTACTTTATTGCCTTTTTGCGTAATAAATCCATTTATTTCATTATTCTCAAAAATAAACTTAATAACAGGATCAGAAAAAATGCTTAAATTACAGTAGTTTGCAAGTTTTTCTTGCATAAATTTACGATATAATGATCTATCAGATTGTGTTCTTGGTCCTCTTACTGCTGGCCCTCTGCTCCTATTTAGTAGTCTAAACTGTATACCAGACTTATCTGCTATTTCACCCATAACACCATCTAGAGCATCTATTTCTCTTACCAAATGTCCTTTTCCTAAACCTCCAATAGCAGGATTACATGACATTTCACCTATGGTATCTTTATTGTGAGTAAAAAGGGCAGTATTAATTCCAAGACGTGCAGAAGCTGCTGCTGCCTCGCAACCAGCATGGCCACCACCAATCACTACCACATCAAAAGATAAATCTTTTTTCATGAGGTAAATTTATATTCGATTAAAATATTTACAAGATTTCAGTTATTTTTCTTGAATAAGCATTATTTATCAACGAAAATCGTAAAAAAATGGCCAAAAATACAGCAAAATTGCTATTATTTCCCAATGCAAAAATCGTTGAAAATACTACCTAATATCTCCTCTACATCGACTTTTCCAACAATCATGCCCAAATGTCTAGTTGCTAATCTTAAATCCTCAGCTCCTTTGTCAAAATCCTTTTTATCATTTTTATCCAAAAAATTTTTCAAATGATTTCCGCACTGAGCAAGATGTTGTCTATGTCTTTCTCTGGTAATTAAAATATCTTCTTCAATTATAAATTTATTTTTTAGATTGTTTTTAATTTTTGAGATTAACACATCTATATTTAAATTATTTTTTAATGAAATTAAAACATGATTAAGCTTAACAATTTTCGGATCTAATTTTTCTTTGAGTAGATCTGATTTATTAACAACTAAAATTGCATCTTTTTTTAGTAAATCGTTCAAAAAACCGCTTAAATCAATGTTTTTAGCATCAACTACTACTAATTTTAAGTCAGCATTTTCGGCCTTTTTAAGAGATAACTTTATACCTTTTTTTTCAATTTCATCTTGTGAGTCTCTTATGCCCGCGGTGTCTGAAACAATAACCGGGTACCCATCTATGTTTAAGTGTGTCTCTATAACATCTCGAGTAGTACCAGCAATTTCAGAAACAATGGCAACTTCTCTGTTTGATAAATTGTTCAATAAACTGGACTTACCTGCATTGGTTGGTCCTACTATTGCAATTTTAAAACCTTCACGAATTATCTCACCAACTTTTTGATCATTTTGAATTTTATTAATCTCATTTAATACATCCGAGGAATCTTTTTTAATTTGTTTTAAATTTTCTTCAGGTAAATCTTCCTCGGGGAAATCTATCTTAGCTTCAACAAATGATAAAAGTTTCAACAACTTTTCTCGAAGTTCATTAAATTTAGCAGAAGATTTTCCTCTCATAATCTTAATAGCTTGTAATCTTTGGATTTCAGTTTCTGCTGAGATCAAATCAGCAATACTCTCGGCTTTGAGTAAATTTATCTTTCCATTTTGAAAGGCAATCTTTGTAAACTCACCTGGCTCAGCTAACCGACAATCTTTTATTTTAGATATCTCATTTTGAAGTGCTAAAATCACAGCCTTGCCGCCATGGATATGAATTTCTGCCATATCCTCTCCTGTATAGCTCTCAGGCCCAGGAAACCAGATTATTATGCCCTCATCAATAAGCTCAGAAGTGTTGATATTCTTTATTTTTCTTAGGGTTGCCATTCTTGGTACAGGAATTTTACTCTTTGTTAATAATTTAATTACATTAGAAGCCTCTGGACCTGAAATTCGAACAATTGCAACACCAGACACACCTGGACCAGTTGATAAAGCGTAAATAGTCATAAAATATTATAACTTTTATTCTGATATATTGGAAAACTTAATTATGCTGGTTTGTTCATTGAATTAAAGAACTCAGCATTATTTTTGGTGTCCTTTAATTTAGAATTTATAAATTCTATAGCATCCATTGTTCCCATTGGTGCGATTATTCTTCTTAGCACATTCATTTTTTGTAAATCATTTTTGTCAAATAACAACTCTTCTCTTCTAGTGCCTGATTTTGTAATATCAATAGCTGGATAAATTCTTTTATCAGCAATTTTTCTGTCTAAGACTGTTTCACTATTTCCTGTTCCTTTGAACTCTTCAAAAATAACCTCATCCATTCTACTTCCAGTATCAATAAGAGCAGTAGAAATTATAGTTAAAGAACCTCCTTCTTCAATATTTCTTGCTGCACCAAAAAATCTTTTTGGTCTTTGAAGGGCGTTCGCATCAACCCCACCTGTCAAAACTTTACCAGAGCTTGGAATTACTGCATTATATGCTCTTCCTAATCTTGTAATTGAGTCTAATAAAATAACTACATCTTTTTTATGCTCAGTTAATCTTTTGGCTTTTTCGATTACCATCTCTGCTACAGCCACATGACGTTGCGCTGGTTCGTCAAAAGTGGAGCTTATAACTTCACCTTTAACTGTTCTTTGCATGTCTGTTACTTCCTCTGGTCGTTCGTCTATCAATAATACGATTAGGTAGCATTCTGGATAATTTTTAGCTATGGAATTTGCAATACTTTGTAAAATCATTGTTTTACCAGCTTTAGGAGGTGAAATAATAATTGATCTTTGTCCTTTACCTATGGGACTTACTAGATCAATTAATCGTGGTGTTAAGTCTGGTTTTTTTTCTGTTTTAACCATTTCTACTTCCATAACTAATTGTTTATCTGGATAAAGTGGTGTTAAATTGTCGAATGCTATTTTATGTCTAGATTTATCTGGTTCTTCAAAGTTAATTTTACTTACTTGAAGTAATGCAAAATATCTTTCACCTTCTTTAGGGGCTCTAACTGGACCTTCAACAGTATCACCTGTTCTTAAACCAAATTTTCTAATCTGACTTGGGCTAACATATATATCATCAGGACCTGGAAGATAGTTTGATTCCATTGCTCTCAGAAAACCAAAACCATCCTGTAATAATTGAAGTACTCCAGCACCTGTAATTTCTTCTTTTTCAGCTACCTTTTTTAAGATAGCAAAAAGAATCTCTTGCTTTCTAAGGGTACTAGCATTTTCAATTCCAAGCTCTTCGGCTTGGGTAATCAGTTGCTCAGATGATTTAAGTTTTAGTTCTTGAATGTTCATGATTAAAATTATTAAGGACTTAATAAGTAGAATGAATATATATACTATTTAATATTATTCAACCCTAGATAGGCTTAAAAACTACTACAAATATGATTAAAATCAGTAATATTGTTGGAATTTCGTTAATGTATCGAAAAAATTTATGTGAATGCTCATTAAGATTTAGCTTAAATTGATTAAGGATACTTCCTAAATAAAGATGATAAATTGTTAGCAAAACAACAAAAACTAGTTTCAAAATCATCCAAATTTGTCCTAATTGCTCAAAACCAATTTCATGGATTAGTAGTAATCCAAATAACCAAGATAAAATCATAGCAGGGGTCATAATGTAAAAAAATAATTTTTTTTCCATAATTTTAAATACTTCTGATATAATTGGCTCGGAGTTGTTTTGGGCATGATAAACAAAAATTCTCGGTAAATATAATAAGCCAGCCATCCAAGAAATAACTGATATTAAATGGAGAGATTTAAAAAGAAGATAAGTATTCATAAACTAAATGCTTTTTTGTATTAAGGATTTTAATAAAATAATGTGATCATCATTATCATTTAAACATGGGATCATATCAAAATTTTCACCACCTGAATTTATAAAACTTTCCTTACCTTGAATTAGTATTTCTTCTAGTGTTTCTACACAATCAGAAGAAAAGCCTGGGCATATTGCTAGCACATTCTTTTTTCCTTCTTTGGGTAAATTTTCAAGAGTTTTATCAGTATAAGGTTGTAGCCACTCTTGAGGTCCAAATCTTGATTGAAACGTAGTTTTTATTTCTATTGAGTTAAATTTTTCTGAGACTAACCTTGTAGTTTTATGACAATAGCAATGATAAGGATCTCCTTTATCAAAATATTTTTTTGGAATACCATGATATGATGCAAGTATTAAATCTGGTTTCCAATTAATTTCATTAATTTTTTTATTTATAGAATTTACTAAAGCGTCAATATATAATGGATCAGACTCGTAATGTGGGATAATCTTTAAGGATGGTTGCCATCTCATATCCATTAATGATCTATAAACTTCATCACAAACAGTGGCGGTAGTAGCAGCAGCATACTGAGGATATAGAGGCAAAATAATTAAGTTTTCACATCCTTGTTGATGTAATTTATCAATTTTACTTTTAATACTGGGATTGCCATAACGCATTGCAAAATCGACAATTAGATTTTCTGAAGAAATTAAGTTAGAAATTTTATCTTTTTGTTTCTGTGTATAATATAACAGGGGTGAAATATTTTCATTTTTCATCCATATTTCTTTATAAGCTTTGGCCGTTTTAGAGGGTCTTAAATTTAAAATGAAAACATTTAGAATCAATTGCCAGATTAGGGGATTAACCTCAATAACACGCCTATCAGAAAGAAATTCTTTCAAATATTTTCTAATATCAAACCAACTTGTCGAATCCGGAGTTCCTAAGTTTACAATTAATGCTCCAGTTTTGCCAAATCTAATCGGGGGATGCTCAAAATTTTTATCCATTAATAGTCTTTTACCATCTTTACAAGATAATCCATCATATTTGGATCGGTTTCGGGCAAGACCCCGTGCCCTAAATTAAAAATGTATGGATGATCTTTAAATATATCTAAATATTTTCTTGTTTCTTTTTTTAAATTTTCTTTGTCAGACAGCAATACCTTGGGATCCATACCACCTTGTACAGGTATAGTAATATTCTTCCTTATTTGAATTGGATCAGTTTCATAGTCTATACAAACAGCATCAGGTTTTACATTGTCACAATAAATTTTATAATCTTTAATGCCTCTTGGAAAACATATAACAGGAATATTTTGGGACTTAACATATTCTACTAGTGATAAAGTTGGGGAATAGACGTATTTTGGCAAGTCCTTCGTTTCTAATAGACCTGCCCAACTATCAAATATTTGTATTATTTCAGCACCATTATCAATTTGGTTCTTAATATGAATTTTAAGAAATTTATCTAAGACGGACAATATTTTTTCTATCGAGTGGGAATTTTGAAAAAAATTACTGATTAATTTTTGTTTTGGTGATTTTCTATTAATTAAGTAAACTAGTAGAGTCCATGGTGCACCCACAAAACCTATCGTACTTTTGTTTTGCGTTAAATCATTTTTTTTAACTAAGTCTAACGCCATATAAATTGGCTTAAGTTTTTGAGTAAAATCTTTTTCGTTGAAATTTGATATTTCTTGTAAATTTATTTCTCCTAAGATTGGACCAAAATTCTTTTTAAATTCAACTTTTTGATTCAAGCCATAAGGAACCATTAAAATGTCTGAAAAAATTATAGCTGCGTCTAGTTCAAATCTTTTTAAGGGTTGTAATGTTATTTCAGCTGATAATTCATGGTTTAAACATAATTTAATAAAATCAGTATTTTTTTTTCTAATATCTCGGAATTCTGGAAGATACCTCCCAGCCTGCCTCATAATCCATATAGGATTTATGTTTGTTTTTTTATTTTTAATAACTTCATTAATGTCTGACATATTAATAATTAAATATAATTAATAGTATTTGTAGTATAACTTGTGAATAACGGTAATTAGTTTTTTTTAACATTTTATAAACTTTTTATTAACATTTAGAGCTTAAAATTTATTAAATATATAAGCAATATTGTAGCCTATTAACAATTTGATCAAAATTACTTAAATTATTATACACAGTTTTAATAATGTTGATAAAAATGGTGTTTTACAATGTAAATTATTAAATATTAAAAATATCTAATATGATTTAAATAAAACAAAGAAATCAACTATTTATACATGAACAATACATATCAAATTTATTTAATTTCAGATTCTACTGGTGAAACATTAGATAGGATTTTTACTGCGATCAAAGCTCAATTTAAAAATATTGAGTATAAAATACATACATTTTCTTTCACAAGGACAGAAAATCAGATCTCAAAAATTTTATCTAACGCTAAAAAACAACCAAATTCTATAATTCTTTATTCTATCGTGGATAGTAGTCTTGCAAAATATTTAGCAAATACTAGTAATGAAAAAAATATTCCTTGTTTTGGAGTGCTTGGTGATTTGATACTTAGTTTTTCTAAATTGTTGAATCAAAAAGCATCACACGAACCAAGTGGTCAGTATGCTTTAAATGATGAATATTATAAAAGAATTGAAGCCATTCAATTTACCATGAATCATGATGATGGAAATTTAGTAAAAGAAATTAAAAAATCTGACATAATTTTATTAGGTGTAAGCAGAACTAGCAAAACACCAACAGCAATTTATTTAGCAAACAAAGGTTTTAAAACTTCAAATATTCCATTAGTAAATGAAAATTCAATTCCGCAAATTCTAAAAGACAAACCAAAAATCTCTTGTATTGTTGGTCTTAGCACTGAACCAGAAAGATTGGTAGATATTAGAAAGAATAGAATGAGTTCTTTAAAAGAAAATGAAAATAAATCTTATACAGATTTAGAAAAAATTAAAAAAGAGGTAAACAATGCGAAAGGAACTTTTCGTAAATATGGATGGCCCACAATAGATGTGACCAGAAAGTCTGTCGAGGAAACTGCTGCATCAGTCATAAAAATATACGAAATTTACAAAGAAAATGTTTAAATTGATACTTGCGTCAAAAAGTAAAGTTAGAAAAGAAATATTAGACAAAAACAATATTCCTGCTGAAGTTCAGCCCTCCAGCGTTGATGAAGATCCAATTAAACAAAGTTTACTAAATGAAAATGCATCTCCAGAAATTATTTCAAAGAATCTGGCAGAACTTAAAGCTAGTAAAGTTAGTCAGAAAAATTTTGATGTATTAGTTTTAGGGGCTGATAGCGTCATAGATTTAAATGGAGAATTGATTTCTAAACCTCAAAATAGAGAAGAAGCCCTGGGTATTTTAAAAAAATTAAATGGAAAAAAACATAATCTAGTAAGTTCAGTATGTATTTCAAAAAATGGCTCTATGATTTGGAACCACACTGATAAAGCAACCCTAACAATGAAAAAATTTAGTGATAAAGAACTCGAGGAATATTTATCAAAAATATCAGATGAGTCCTTATATGCTTATAATGTTTATCAAATTGAAGGAGAGGGAAAAAATTTATTTTTGAAAATTGATGGAGATAAAAATACTATAATGGGTCTTCCAATAGAGAAAATTCAAGAATATTTAAATAATCATATATGAAAGAATATTTAGTAATAGGGAATCCAATAACTCATTCGCTTTCACCTGAACTACACAATTACTGGATAAGAGAAAATGGTATAAATGGAATTTATGATAAAAAGAAATTAAATGAGAACGATTTAAAAGAATTCTTTCTTAAGATTAGAAATAAAGAGATAAATGGAGCCAATATTACAGTTCCTTTCAAAAGAGATGTTATTCCTTATTTAGATCAGCTTAGTTTTGAGTCAGAAAAGACACAATCTGTAAACACAGTTTACTTGAAAAATGATAAAATTATAGGACACAATACTGATATTGATGGATTTGAACTTGCTATTAAAGATGTAAATTATGATGTTAAAGGAAAAAAAGTTTTAATTCTTGGAGCAGGGGGTGTTGTGCCATCAGTTATTTTTGCTCTTTATAAAATGGGAGTCTTAAGTATTACCATCAGCAACAGAACAAAGACTAAAGCTGAAAATTTAAAAAATCTATTTAAAGATTTAGAGGTAGTAGATTGGAATGAAATATCAGATTTTGACATGATCATTAACGCTACAAGCATTGGTTTAAAAAAAGAAGATAGATTAAATTTAGATTTTTCAAAATTCCAAAATTGTGAATTTTTTTATGATGTAATTTATAACCCAAAAGAAACTAATTTTATTAAGGATGGTAAAAATTTAGGAAAAAAAACTGAAAACGGGAAAAAAATGTTTATCTATCAGGCCGCAAAAGCTTTTAAAATTTGGCATGGAATAGAACCAAAAATTAATGAACAAGTTATTGGACTGCTTGATAAATGATAAAAATTGGAATTTTAGGTGATATAGGATCAGGCAAAAGTTATATAGCAAAGAACTTCGGATATCCTGTATTTAACGCTGACGAAGAAGTAGGTAAGTTATATAAAAAAAATAAAAGAATTTTTATTAAATTAAAAAAAGTTTTACCTAAATTTATTTATTCATTTCCAATTAATAAAAATGAAATTATTAAAGCAATATTTGCGAATAAGATTAATCTTAAAAAGATCACTAAAATTATTCACTCTGAAATAAGAAAAGAAATGAGTAAATTTTTGAAAAAGCACGTTAACAAAAAAATTGTTATCTTAGACATTCCTCTTTTGTTAGAAAATAAAATCAATAAAAAAGGAGATATGTTGGTTTTTGTAAAATCTAATAAAAAGGACATTCTAAAAAGATTAAAAAAAAGACCAGGCTTTAATTATAATTTATTTATTAAATTTAAAAAAATACAACTTCCACTTGACTATAAAATGAGAAAATCTCATTTTATTATTAAAAATAATTTTACAAATAAATCTGTAAAAAGAGATATTAAGTATATTTTAAAAAGGATTTTATAAATGAAAGAAATTATTCTTGATACTGAAACAACTGGTTTATCTGTAAAAGATGGCCATCGATTAGTAGAGATTGGGTGTATAGAATTAGAAAATTTGATACCTACTAAAAATAAGTTCCATTGTTATTTAAATCCTGAAAGAAAAGTTTCAGAAAAAGCATTAGAAGTTCATGGATATACTGATGAATTCTTATCCTCAAAAAAAAAATTTAAAGAAGTGGTCCAAGAATTTTTAGATTTTGTTAGTGGTAAAAGATTAATTATTCATAATGCAGAGTTTGATTTGTCTCATCTTAATAATGAGTTAAAAATCATTGGCAAAGAGACATTAAAGAATGAAATAGTTGATACTTTACAATTAGCCAGAGATAAATACCCAGGATCACCTTTAAGTCTTAATGCCCTTTGTAAAAGATATAGAATTGATAATTCTAAAAGGGTTCAACATACTGCATTAATAGACTGTGATTTACTATCTAAAGTTTATATTAATTTAATTGATCAAAAGGAACCTACATTAAATTTCAATAATGAGACTATTGATAATAAGTATCAAATGGACAATAAGGTTTTATACTTTAAGAAAATAATTAAGCCAAGCGATAAGGAAAAAAATAATCATTCTCAATATTTAAAAACTAATTTAAAGAAAAATTTTTTTAATTAAATTTTTTGTTATAAAGCTCCTCGAAATCAATTTTCTTTTCAAACTTAATATTAGGGAAACCAGACATTTTTAGAAGATTTAGTAGCGCTTCCTCCATTTCTGAATACATTTCTTTTTGCACATCACATAAAATAATTTTTTGTAAAACTTTTTTTTCTTTAATTTCTTTTTCTAGTTTTATAATTGTTGTATATGTTAATTCAAAATGGGATTTTTTTTTACTTTCGCTATTATCATGAAATTTTAATAAAGTATTAATTTCAATAATTTGTGCTTTCAAAGCTTTTGAGCTGATCTCGATATTCATTTGATATTTAGATATATAATCCTTTACATATAAATATGTTTCAACATCTGGAGTTTCACCAGAGATATCTTTTATAAATTTACTTACAATTTTATAATTTTCGTTCATCATCTTCCTCTATATCTTCAAATTCCCCTTCTATATAAGGTTTCCCATTTTTTGTCTTATTTTTTGTCTCATTTTTAAATTTATCAATAAATCTTCCAAATATTATTTTTCTAGTAAATGGAAAAATTAAAAGAAATCCTAAAACATCAGTTGCAAATCCTGGTATTATTAAAAGCAATGCAGCAAAAGCAATTGCTGCACCTGAGATTATCTCATAAGCTGGAAGCTCATTTTTAACTAGCTGAGAAAACCCAGATTTAAGTGTGTTCAATCCTTCATACCTTGCGTAAATTATTCCTATAACTGCTGTAATGAATATTAAAGAAATGGTGCTAAAAGCTCCAATCTGGCTGCCAATTTTTATAAATAAATAAATTTCGATTATCGGCACCAATATTATAGTAATTAAAACTGTGTTCATTTGTCTTTACTCTAATTGCTAGTTGAAATTAATCAACATAGTAATTAAGTTGGGTATATGAATTATAGTTTTGAATATATAGATATTATTTTACTGGCAATGATTGCAGGGTTTATTATTTTAAGATTGAGAGGAATTCTTGGTAAAAGAACTGGATTTGAGGGTAAAACACCTGCTCAATTTGAAAATATTTTAAAAAAAGTTCACCAAGAAAAAAAAACTAAACAAAATGAAAATTTTGATGAAGTAGCTCAGAAGGAGTTTTTAAAAGGGGCTAAAATTGCTTACGAGACTATAATTACAGATTTTAGTGACAATGATAATAAGTTAATTGCAAGCAAACCTTTGCTTAGTAAGAAAATTTATGACGAATTTAATAAAGCTCTTGTTGAAAGAGGGCAAAGAGGACACTTTGCAGAAATAACATTTATAGGAATAAGTTCTGCTGATATTAAAGAACATAAAAAATTGGATAAAGTTTTAAATGTAACAGTAAACTTTGTAAGTGAAATCATTACCTGTATCAGGGATAAAGAAAAAAAAATTATTTCAGGTAGTCCAGATAAAATTAAAACTATTTATGATACTTGGACTTTCTCGAGAGACATGAGTTCTAACAACCCAAACTGGCTACTTGTAAACACCCTAAATTAGGTGAATAATAAAATTTCAGATAAAGATAAGCAAGACTGGGAAGAATTTTTAGCCAAAGATCAAGAATTTCCAAACAAGGATAGTTTAGAAAAAAAGAAGGCAAGAGGTAAAGTTAGATTACTTGATCTTCATGGCTACACATTAGATGAAGCTAATAAGACTTTAGAAAATTTCATAAAAAAATCTTTTGAAGATAATATTTCTAAATTAATAATTGTTACTGGCAAAGGTCTTCATTCAGATAATCATAAAGATCCCTATGTTTCACGAGACCTTTCTATTCTAAAACATTCCATACCTTCATTCATCAAACAAAATGAAGACTTAATGAGTAAGATTTATGAAATAAAAAACGCTAGTATTGAGGACGGAGGAGAGGGAGCATTTTATATTTTTCTAAAAAAAAATAATTTATTTAAATGAATATAGTCATATAGTGTCTTTATAATGATAATTTGGTTAGCTTCTTATCCTAAAAGTGGAAATACATTAGTAAGGTCACTATTAACATCCTATTTTTTTTCCAAAGATGGTAATTTTAACTTTGCATTACTTAAAAATATTAAACAATTTCCTGATAATTCATTATTCAAAAGAATAGGTGTAGATACAAATAATGAAAACGAAATGTATAAAAATTATATTAATACCCAAAAAATTTTTTATAAAAAAAACTCTATAAGATTTTTAAAAACGCACTCTGCTTATGTTGATCAAGAGGGATTTAGATTTACCAATGGAGATCATACAATAGGGGTAATTTATATTGTAAGGGATCCAAGAAACGTAGTTTCTTCTTTTTCACATCATTTTCAAAAAACTACCGAGCAATCTCTAGAAAGTCTCTTAACCCCACAGTATCTTGGTAAAAACTCAAAAACTGCATGTACAACATGGATGGGTTCATGGCAATATCATTATAATTCATGGAAAATTTTTAAAAAATACAAAAGATACTTATTAATAAAATATGAAGATTTAGTTTTAAATACTGAGCAAACTTTCACAAATATTTTAAAATTTGTTGCTGCATTAAATAAAGTAAATTTTTCTTTAGATAAAGAAAAATTTAACAATTGTTTAAAAAGTACGAGTTTTGATAATATGCAAAAATTGGAGGACTCTGAAACTTTTAAAGAAGCCAAAACTAACTCAATTACAGGCAAAAAGATAAAGTTTTTTAATTTAGGAGCAAAAAATGATTGGAAAAAAATTTTAGATTTAGAAATAACGAAAAATTTAGAAAAAGAACTTAATAATGAAATGAAAGAGTTAGGTTATCTAAAGTAGATTATTAAAGAATAAATTTAGATAAATCATTATCTTTTATCAAGTTCTCCAGGTTCTTACTTATATATTCTTTGTTAATAATAATTTTTTCTCCCGCTCTGTCCGTAGCTGTAAAACTGATATCGTCTAATATTTTTTCAATAATAGTATGTAGTCTCCTTGCACCAATATTTTCTACAGTTGCATTTACTTCAGAGGCTATATTTGCAATTGAATCTATTCCATCATCAGAAAATTCAAGTTCAACATTTTCAGTTTTTAACAAAGCAATATATTGTTTTATCAAACTAAAATCAGGCTCCTTGAGTATTCTTTTAAAATCATCACTTGTTAAGGCCTCTAATTCCACTCGAATAGGTAGTCTTCCTTGAAGCTCTGGCAACAAGTCAGATGGTTTAGCAAGTTGGAATGCTCCAGATGCAATAAATAAAATATGATCAGTTTTAATAGGTCCATATTTTGTATTAACAGTTGTACCCTCTATTAACGGCAATAAATCTCTCTGTACACCTTCTCTAGAAACATCACCACCCACTCTATCTGTTCTCCCAGATATTTTATCAATCTCATCTAAAAAAACTATTCCATTATTTTCAGTTGAAATTTTTGCTGCTTTGATAATCTTGTCTTGTTCAATTAATTTATCAGACTCATCATTAATTAGAATTTCATGAGATTCTTTTACTGACATTTTTTTCTTTTTTTCTTTACCACCAATAGATTTTCCGAGCATTTCTCCGATGTTTATCATACCAACGTTTGCTCCAGGCATACCTGGTATTTCAAAAGATGCACCATTGTTAGATCCACTGTCATTTACAGAAATTTCTATTTCATTATTGTCTAAATCGCCATTTCTTAATCTTTTTCTAAAACTTTCTCTTGTAGCCAGACTTGCTTTTTTTCCAACTAAAGCATCCAAAACTTTTTCTTCTGCTAATTTTTGAGCTTGAGCAAAAACTTCTTTTCTTTTTTTTACTTTTTCCATAGCAATAGCAATTTCAACTAAATCTCTCACGATTTGTTCAACATCTCTTCCTACATAACCAACTTCGGTAAATCTTGTGGCTTCAACTTTGACAAATGGTGCTTCAGCAAGTTTTGAAAGTCTCCTCGATATTTCAGTTTTACCAACTCCAGTTGGTCCAATCATTAAAATATTTTTTGGTAAAACTTCATTTTTCATTTCACCCTTTAAAGCTTGTCTTCTCCACCGATTTCTTAGAGCTACTGCTACAGCTTTTTTTGCTTTATTTTGGCCTACTACAAATCGATCTAGTTCAGATACTATTTCTCTTGGTGATAAAGCACTAACCAAAGATTCTTTTTCTTCAATATCTTTTTCTTTTTTTACCAAAGGAGTTACGTTTGATTTTTCCATTATATTTTTTCAATTTTAATATTGTTATTTGTAAAGACACAAATTTCTGAAGCAACTTCAATCGCTTTTTTTGCAACTTGTTCAGCACTCATATCTGTTCCAATTAAAACTTTTCCAGCTGCTAAAGCATAATTTCCACCAGACCCTATTCCTATGACGTCCCCTTCGGGCTCTAACACATCCCCCGTTCCAGAGATGATATAGCTATTTTCTTTATCTCCAATAGCCATAAGAGCTTCCAGTCTTCTCAAATATTTATCTGTCCGCCAATCTTTAGCCAACTCAACTGCAGCTCTAGATAAGTTTCCAGCATGTTTTTCTATTTTGGCCTCTAATCTTTCAAATAAAGTTAATGCATCTGCTGTAGAACCAGCAAAACCTGCTACGACTTCTCTTTTTTCAATTTTTCTTACTTTAGATGCGGTGCTTTTAACAACAGTATTTCCCATACTCACCTGGCCATCACCTGCGACGACTACTTCATTATTCTTTCTTACTAATACAATCGTTGTCATAGCCTATAAATGGATACTAAATTCAATAGTTCAAGCCCAGGTTTAGTATTATTGCCATAATTGAATAATATATGTATACCTAATTTTAATTATGAAGCGTAAAGGCAAAATTAGTAGAAAAACAAAAGAGACTAGCATTAGTGTTGATATTAATATTGATGGCAAAGGAAAATATAAAATTGATACTGGGATAGGTTTTTTAAATCATATGCTAGAACAATTATCCAAGCACTCATCAATTGATATGAATATTAAAGCTAAAGGTGACACTCATATTGACCTTCATCACACAACTGAGGACACTGGGATTGCAATAGGTGAGGCATTAAAAAAGGCTTTGAAAAAATCTGTTGGTATAAGAAGATATGCTCACGCAATGATACCTATGGATGAAACTTTATCACGTGTTGCTATAGATATTTCTAATAGACCTTATTTGATTTGGAAAGTTAAGCTTAAAGTAGAAAAACTTGGAGAAATGGATACAGAATTGTTTAAAGAGTGGTTCCAAGCTTTTGCCCAAGCTGCTGGAATTACTTTACACGTTGAGAATATTTATGGTGATAACAGTCACCACATTATTGAGTCTTGTTTTAAAGGATTGGCAAGATCATTAAGAACCGCGTTAGAAATGGACCCTAGGAATAGAAAAACAATTCCATCGACTAAAGGTTCTCTATAAGTTTAATGAACGTCACCATTGTTGACTATAATTCGGGTAATATAAGCTCAGTGATAAACTCCTTTAAGGAGGTTGCTAAAAATAAAGTAAATATTGAGGTTACCTCAGATTTAAATAAGATCAAATCAAGTGATAAAATAGTTTTACCAGGTCAGGGTTCATTTAAGAGCTGTGTGGATGCTTTAAACAAAATTAATGGTCTTACAGACAGTTTAAATGAATTTGTAATAAATAATAAAAAACCTCTTCTTGGAATTTGTGTTGGCCTACAAATGTTTGCTGATATTGGTTATGAAGAAACAGAAACTAAAGGCCTTGGTTGGATTTCGGGTAAAGTTTCAAAAATAGATAATCAAGATGGAAAATTTAAACTTCCTCATATTGGTTGGAATCAAATTAATATTGTTAAAGATAGTAAAATTTTTCAAAATATAGAAAATAATTCTCATATGTACTTCGTACATAGTTATGAATTTGTACCAAATGAAAAAAATGTAATTTCAGCTACGATAGATTATTCATCAAATATTGTTTGTTCAGTTGAAAAAGAAAATATCTTTGGAACCCAATTTCACCCTGAAAAAAGTGACAAGACAGGACTTAAAATAATTAATAATTTTATAAGTTTATAAATGAAAATATTTCCAGCAATAGATATTAAAGATAAAAAGTGTGTAAGATTAGTCAAAGGAGATTTTGATAATAAAACTGAGTATGAAATTTCACCAGTTGAACAAGCTGAAAAATATAAAGATCATGGTTTTAAAAATTTACACATTGTAGATCTAGATGGGGCATTAACAGGTAAAACAGTAAATCTAGATATTATTCAAGATATAGTTGGTAAATTTGATTTAAAGGTTGAGATAGGTGGAGGTATTAGAAATTTAGAAAGTATCCAGAAATACACTGATGTTGGTGTTGAGAAAGTTATTCTAGGAAGTGCTGCGATTAATGATAAAAATTTTTTAAAAGAAGCATGTAATAAATTCCCAAATAAAATTGCTTTAGGTTTAGATGCTAAAGATGGGTTATTGTCAGTAGCTGGATGGAAAGAAAATTCTAATCAATTAACTTTAGATTACTTAAAAGAAGTAAATGATTACGGTGTAAGTAGATTGATTTTCACAGATATCAATCGAGATGGAATGAAAAAAAGCCCGAATTTCGAGGAAACTTCAAAAGTTGCTGATACATCTAACTGCCCGGTGATAATTTCTGGAGGTGTATCCTCAATTAATGATGTTAAAAAAGCAAAAAGTTTGAAAAATATTGAGGGAATAATAGTTGGTAAAGCTATTTATGATGGTGATATTAAATTAGCAGAACTAGTGAAGGAAGATGCTTAAAAATAGAATAATTCCATGTTTAGACGTTAAAAATGGCCGTGTCGTTAAAGGAATAAACTTTGTAGGCCTTAAGGATGCAGGAGACCCTGTTGAACAAGCAAAAATTTATAGTGATGGTGGTGCAGATGAAATTTGTTTTTTAGATATTACTGCCTCCAATGAAAATAGAGATACAATTTACGATGTTGTTGAACAAACCTCAAAGAAATGTTTCGTTCCCTTGACCGTTGGAGGTGGAGTAAGAAGTATTGAAGATATTTCAAAGTTACTTAATTGTGGTGCAGATAAAGTTTCAATAAATACAGCTGCGGTCGAAAATTCAAAAGTTGTTATCGATAGTTCAAAAAAGTTTGGATCTCAATGTATTGTAGTTGCAATAGATGCAAAAAAGAATGGAGATAAATGGGAAGTATTTACACATGGAGGAAGAAATAACAGCGGCATTGATACCTTGGAGTACGCAAAACAAATGGAAGAAAATGGTGCTGGAGAACTATTAGTAACTTCAATGGATAGAGATGGAACACAAGTTGGTTATGATATTGATCTAATGTCTAAAATTTCATCTAAAGTTAATATTCCTATAATTGCATCAGGTGGTGTTGGGAACTTAGATCATTTAGTTGATGGTATAAAGTTAGGAAATGCCAGTGCAGTTTTAGCAGCGTCTATATTTCATTATGGAAAACATTCTATAAAAGAAGCCAAGGAATATTTGGACTCAAAGGGAATACCTGTTAGAATTTAGAATGCTTAATACTTTAGAAAATTTGTTCAGTCTCGCTAGAGATAGAAAAAAATCCCCAAAAGAGGGCTCATATACTAACAAATTACTTAACGATAAATCTTTAAGTAGAGCAAAAGTTTTAGAGGAGATAAATGAACTGATAGAGGCTGTAGAAAAAGATACCAATAAAATTCATGAGGCAGCAGATGTTTTTTATCATTTGATAATGTATCTTGAGGCAAATGATATAAAAGTTGAGGACATAATGGGTGAGCTCGATAAAAGAAAAAAATGAGTTACGACGATAATAATATTTTTGCAAAAATATTAAGAGGAGAAATACCTTGTAAAAAAATTTATGAGGATAATTTTGTGCTATCTTTTTACGATATAAATCCTCAAAAAAAAATTCATGCACTGGTTATACCCAAAGGAAAATACCTAGACCTAGATGACTTCAGTACTAATGCCTCCCCAGATGAAATGGTTGGATTATTGAAAGGAATAAATATTGTTGCAAAAAAACTTCAAATTTCAGTAGATACTGGTAAAGGATATCGGGCACTGGCTAATATAAGTGAGCATGGGGGTCAAGAGGTACCTCATTTGCATTTTCATTTGTTTGGAGGAGAAAAAGTTGGCAAGATGGTAGAGTGAATAAAAAAGTCGAAAGAAATTATTTAGAAATAACATCTCTTAATGATCTTAGAGATTCTTTTTATAATTCAGATGAATACACAGTTGAAATTGTTAATCCAGTAGATTTTCAATTAAATAAATTTTTTTACAAAAATATTGGTAAGAGTCATAATTGGGTAGATAGACTAGTTTGGACTGAAAAACAGTGGATAGAGTATGTGTCCAACTCAAAAGTTGAAACATATGTTTTAAAAGCAAAAGGTGATTTTGCTGGTTATTTTGAATTAATTTTACATCTTGAAGCTAATGAAGTTGAAATTGCATACTTAGGATTATTAGCAGAATATCAAAATAAGAAATTAGGCTCATTCATTTTATCAACAGCTATTAAAAATTCATTTTTGAAAAAACCTAAACGAGTATGGGTACACACATGTTCATTGGATCACAAAAATGCACTCAACAATTATATCTCAAGAGGCATGAAAGTTTTTAAAACAGAGACAATACTTTATTAAATCAGATTATTCTTTTTGTGGAAGTAAAAATAAATTTTTTTTTAGCTTTTGATTTCGCTTAATTGATGAGAGATAAGTAATACTAATATTTTGATAAATATCAATTGTTTGCCAACCAATTAGGTTAAATGTAGTTTTATCAAAAAATAAATTTATTTGATTTTCATTTTCTAGAAAACTAAAATTTACAAATTTCTTATCAATATCTCTTTCTTTTAAGTTTTTGATTTTTTTTAGTAAAAAATCTTTGTCTAAAATTGTGTTTAAAGGAGTTTTTTTTAATGGATAAATATAATAACTGCTTAAAGTTTTTATTACTACAGACTTACCATTTGAAATTAAAATTTTCTTATTACCTAAGTTATATTTACAATTGATTTTTCTGGGGTATTCAATAATACAATTCCCACTCTCAATTTTTCCATTAATATTTTGTTCAAATTCAAAAGATATATTTTCAACTTCTTTTAGTTTTGTAATTATATTGTCTTTTATAGATGCAAATGAATTTTTTGTTAAAATTAAAAAAACAGCTATTAAAAATATTTTTTTCATTAAAGAACATCTCTTTTGCCAACATGATTAGCTTTACTAACAATGCCATCTGCCTCCATCATATCAATAATTCTTGCAGCCCTGTTATAGCCAATTTGTAGTTTTCTTTGTAAAAAAGATGTTGAGGCTTTACCTTCAGATTTAATTATCTCCACAGCAGTCTGGTAAAGTTCATCTTTATCTCCTTGATTTTTTGTAGACTCATTTATTTCTTTTTCATCAACAAAATTTAAAATTTCATCTACATAATCTGGTTCTGCTTGAGATCTTAAAAAATTGTTTATTTTTTCTATTTCATTATCAGAAACAAAAGGAGCATGTATTCTAACAATCCTATTTGCTGAAGACATATATAACATGTCTCCTTTACCCAACAATTGTTCAGCTCCTTGTTCTCCTAAAATAGTTCGACTGTCAATTTTGGACGTTACTTGAAAAGATATTCTAGTCGGAAAATTAGCTTTAATTGTTCCTGTTATTACATCAACGCTAGGTCTTTGAGTTGCCATTATTATATGGATACCAGCTGCCCTTGCCATTTGAGATAATTTTTGGATATAATTTTCAATTTCTTTTCCTGCTACTAACATTAGATCAGACATTTCATCTACTACAACAACTATATAGGGCATAGGTAATTTATGTTTTGTATTATAACCATCAATGTTTCTTACACCCTCTTTTGTCATTAACCGATATCTACTCTCCATTTCTTTAACAACCCAACCTAAAACTGAAGCTGCTTTTTTTGCTTCAGTAATTACAGGACAAAGTAAATGTGGAACACCTTCATATGTAGATAGTTCCAACATTTTAGGATCTATAAGAATGAATTTACATTTTTCTGGAGTATGTTTGTAAAGGAGTGATAAAATTATAGTATTTATACAAACAGATTTACCAGATCCGGTTGTTCCAGCAATTAGTAAATGTGGCATTGATGATAGATCACCAATTATTGGTGTCCCAGAAATATTTTTACCTAGTGCTATAGGCAATTTTATTTCTTTCTTTTTAAAATCTGTACTATTTAAAATTTCACTTAAATAAACATTTTCTCTATGTGAATTAGGGAGTTCAATTCCCACTGTGTTACTACCTGGAATAGTTGCTATTCGGGCCGACTCTGAACTAGTATTTCTTGCGATATCATCTGAAAGATTAATTATTTTTGAAACTTTTACACCTGCTGCAGGTTCAAATTCATTAAGAGTAACAACTGGGCCATGACTAACTTTTTTGATTTTACCATCTACACCAAAATCTAAAAGAATTTTTTCTAAAAAATCTGGATTATTATTTGAGTTATCGTTTGATTGAACTTTTTTCTTTTCAGTTGAAATTTTTAACAAATCTATAGAAGGTAAAAAAAATTTATTTTTATTTAATGATTTATTAGCATCTGCTTTAATAAATGGTAAGTCTTCTTGAATTAAATCTTTTATCTCTTCTTGAGGTATAAATTCATTTATAACTTCATTCTGATTTGTATAATTCTTTGGACTTTTTTTGAAAATAAAATTTATAAATTTTTTAAAATTTAAAAAAGAGTTTTTTAAATTAAAATTTATACTAATTAAAAAAAATAAAAGTGTCACTAAAATAAATAAGTAGAATAAAACATCACCATATGAGTTGGTTAAATTTTTGATAAATGAGTCACCTAAATAGTTCCCAACAAATCCACCATTGCCATTTATATAAAGAGTAAAAGTGTTCAAATAAAAAAGGCTAAAGAATACAGATCCAAAAAAAGAATAAACTACAATATAAAAAGTATTTTCAATTATCAGAAAAATTTCTTTACGTTTAAAAATATTTATTCCAGTGAATATTAATGTAATTGGAATTAAATAAGCAATTAACCCGACAGATTGAAAAATAAGATCAGATATAAAACTACCCTGATATCCTAATATATTCTTAATATCTGTATTTTCTGGAAAAATAAAATTTGGATCTTCAGGAGAATATGAAATTAATGCCATAAGCATTAAAACACCAAACAGAAAGACTAAAATACCAAATATCTCAATTAAACGCTTGATAAGAAACGTTAAAGCTGTGTTAGATAGTTTTTTTATATCCATTTTTGATGAATCAAATTTATCACTTTGTATCATCTAATTTTTATTGTTAAAATTAAAAATATTATGAAACTAGGTATAATAGGCGGTGGATTAACAAGTTTGAGTTTAGCTAAATCTTTAGTTAACCAAGGAATGATAGTTGATCTTTTTTTTACTGAACCTAAATCATATCTTAATAAAGGCAGAACTATCGGAATCTCAAAAGAAAATTTAGATTTTTTTAACAAAAATATTTTGGATATAAAAAATATTACTTGGGATATAGATAAAATCGAAATTTTTTCTGATAAACTTTCTGATGAAAATATTTTGAATTTTGAAAAAAATAATGAACCACTTTTTGGAATAATTAAGAATTATGAATTACAAAAAAAGTTATTATCTAATCTGTCTAAAAACAAATTATGTAATTTTAAAACAAAAAAAAATTATAAAAATTTGAAAATTAAGGATTATAATTTAATAATAAATTGTGACAGCAATACTGGAGTCTCAAAAAAGTTTTTTTTCAAAAAGATAAAAAAAAATTATAAGAGTTTTGCTAATACAGCTATCATTACTCATAAAAAGATCAAAAATAATATTGCAACTCAGACTTTTACTAGAAAAGGCCCTATCGCTTTTTTACCAATATCAGCAACTAAGACATCAATTGTTTATTCTATTAAAGGAAACCAGAATTTAGATCTAAAAAATTTAATTAAAAAATATAATAAAAAATATTCTATTTTAAAATTTAGTGACTTTGGTTCTTTTGAATTAAAAGCATCCAACCTTAGAACTTATTATTATAAGAATATTTTAGCTTTTGGTGATTTATTACACAAGATACATCCATTAGCAGGCCAAGGTTTCAATATGTCAATTAGGGACATAAAAGTAATCTCTGAATTGATAAAATTTAAATTAGATCTTGGATTAGAAATAGATAGTTCAATATGCATTGATTTTGAGAAAAGAGTAAAACATAAAAATTATCTTTTTTCGAAAGGTATTGATTTAGTTTATGAGTTTTTTAATTTAGAGGGTAAAATAAATAATAATGTTTTAACTAAGTCCATCCAGTTATTTGGAAAAAATAAGTTTTTAAATAAATCTTTTGAAAAAATTGCAAATAGTGGATTGCAAATATAGAATTATTGAACGGTTGTATTATTATAATTATCGAAAGAGTAGGTTGTTAATATTTCTGAAATCTTAGTTTTTCTTAATTCTAGATTTTTTGCCTCTAATAAAATTTGTTTTTCTTCTAGAGTAAATGGTGATGCCATTGCTAAAGCGTTTATGGTTTCATCTAGACTTTGTTTTTCTAATGCTTTCCAATTAATTACAAATCCTCTTTTCTCAAAAAGGGTTTTAAGATCTTTAAAAATAAGTTTTAAATCCGAAAATTGAAGATTTTCTTTTTTACTATCTAGATCATCATAAAAATCAGTAAAGTTCACCTCGCATTCTCTATATTGTTTACTTGATTTGATTTCATTTATAATCTTAAATCTAATTAGTCCTTTAAGCTCTATCAAAAACTGACCATTATCATTTTCTTTAAAACTCATTATTTTACCCATACAGCCTATTTCATGTAATTTTGGAGCTTGATTAATATCCTCAGCAGATGTTCTGGGCTGGATCATTCCAATAAACTTGTTTGATCGCATACTATCATTGATCATATCAATATATCTAGGCTCAAATATATTCAGAGGCACTGTAGTTTTTGGAAAAATTATAAAATTACTTAATGGAAATACAGAAACTATTTTTGGCAAATCATTTTTTTTCATATTTTCAATATATCATATTTAATATTGCTTGAATTAAAAAAAACAACTATTTATACTAACTTAATTTTGCGGGCATAGCTCAGTGGTAGAGCGTCTCGTTGCCAACGAGAAGGTCGAGGGTTCGACCCCCTTTGCCCGCTCCATTAAATGTTTTTTGAATGATAACTTGGATTGCATCATACCCAAAAAGTGGAAATACTTTTTTAAGATCATTATTATCAGCTTACTTTTTTTCAGATACTGGTAAATTTGAATTTAATCTATTATATAATATTTTACAGTTTCCTTCACTGAAATTTTCTAAGAACGACATGTCATCAAAAAAAGAGACAGCACAAAACTGGATTTTAAATCAAAATCATTTTTTTAGTCATAAAGATGTTTTTTTAAAAACTCATAACTCTTTAGAGGAGTTTGATGGATATAAGTTTACTTCACAAAAACAAACTAAAGGTGCTATTTATATAGTTAGAGATCCAAGAAATGTTATTTTATCTATGAGTCATCATTACTCACTATCTTACGAAACGTCATATGAAAAAATTGTCGATAAAAAATCATCATTAATTGAAAAAACTTTTAATGAAGATCACAGTAATTTTACCTTTTTAGGAACCTGGTCTGATCATTACAAGTCTTGGAGAGATAATAAAGATTTTAAAGTTTTATTCATAAAATATGAAGATTTTGAAGAAAATATTGTACCTGTTTTTAAAAAGGTAATTAATTTTATAAATGAACTAAGAAATGAAACAAATAAAATCGAAGATAATAAATTTTTTAATGCAATAAAGTCCACAAACTTTGCAAGTTTAAAAAATAAAGAAAATACCTTAGGGTTTGAAGAAAGTATTTATTCTGATAAAGGAAAAAAAATTAACTTTTTTAATCTTGGTTTTCAAAATAAATGGCAAAATAAATTACCAGATGATATAGTTAAAAAAGTAAATAAAAATTTAAATAAAGAAATAATTGAATTAGGATATAATTTAAATGAATAAACTTTTAGAAAAAAAATGTGTTCCTTGTGAAGGTGGGGTAGTCCCATTTGATATTTCAGAAATCCATAAATATCAAAAAATGGTCGATGGTTGGAATATTATCAAAGATAAAAAAGATATTTATTTTTTAGAAAAGCAATTTAGTTTCAAAAATTTTTTGGATAGTCAAAAATTTATTAATGCAGTAGGAAAGATATCAGAAGAAGAGGGACACCACCCAGAGATCACATTTGGTTGGGGCTATGCAAAAATTAATATAACCACACATGCAATTGAAGGGTTATCAGAAAATGATTTTATTTTAGCTGCAAAAATTGACAAAATTTAGTGTCTAAAATGTCTAGTCTTGGAAAAGATCAATACAGTACCTGTCGCATTAGCAAAGTTTATTACTTCTTTGTCATTAATTGATCCTGAAGGTTGAACAACTGCAGAAACTCCTGCCTGGACTAATTTCTCAATACCATCAACAAATGGAAAAAAAGCATCAGATGCAGCTACAATCTCTGTCTCTAAATTCCTAATTTTTTTCATTTTATCAATAGCAATTTGACAACTGTCGAGTCTACTTGGTTGACCTGAACCAATACCCACTGTTGTTTTATTATCTACTAAAACTATTGCATTAGATTTTACATATCTACAAATGTTAAAAGCAAATATCAAATTATCAAATTGTATTTTAGTAGGCTTCTTTTTTGAGACAATTTTAAAGTCATTTTTAGAAAATATTTTTTTATCTTCAGATTGTATTAAAATAGAATTGTTAAGAGAATTAAATTTAAATATCTCATTTTGTGAAAAGTTAGATGCATCAATAAGTCTTAAATTTTTTTTTGATTTTAATATTTTAAGTGCATTTTTTTCAAATCCATTAGCAACGATTACCTCAAGAAAAATTTTATTAAGTTCAAGAGCCAATTTTTTATCAATTTTAAAATTACAAGATACAATCCCACCAAAAGCACTTGTTGGATCACAAGCTAAAGCAGCTTTATAACTATCTAATTTATTTTTAAGAATTGAAACACCACAAGGGTTTGCGTGTTTTACTATAGCTGTACCAATATTTTTTGGTAGACTTTTTGATATTGCTAAAGCAGAAAAAATATCATTATAATTATTATAACTAAGCTGTTTACCATGTATTTTATTAATCTTTAAATTTGTATTTTTTGAATAAATTGCACTCATTTGATGAGGATTTTCACCGTATCGTAGTTTCTCTATCAAATTACCGTAAAAGATTTTTTTTTGAGGAAAGTATGTTTTAGAGTCCATGTTTAAGTAATTTGATATAACAGAGTCATAATAAGCAGTTTCTCCAAAAGCTAATAGTGACATATCTTTTCTAAACTTTAATGTAGTGGACCCTTTATTCGTTTTTAACTGGTCTATAAGTTCAGGATATTGTTTTATAGAGGTAATAACAGTTACATCACTATAATTTTTTGCAGATGCTCTGACCATTGCTGGTCCACCTATGTCAATATTTTCCAAAATTTTTTCATGTTTTTTTGTTTTTTCTAGGGTTTTTTCAAATGGGTAAAAGTTTACAATAACCAAATCTATATTTTCGAACTTATTATTTTTAAGTTGGTTTTGATGTAATTTATTATTTCTTTTACTTAAAATTCCAGCATGAATTTTTGGATGTAAAGTTTTTACTCTACCTCCAAGGATTTCTTTAAAACCAGTAAAATCTGAAACCTCAGAACAATCAAATTTTAATCTTTTTATAGTTTTAAAGGTTCCTCCAGAACTTATTATCTTAACTTTATTTTTCTTTAGAATTTGCAAAAGTGGCTTTAAATTGGACTTGTCAGATACAGATATTAAAGCTGATTTAATTTTTTTCATCATATCTTTTTTATTTCCCACATTATACTTTCAGTCTGGTTATTAGAAATGCCAGATATAAAAATATTTTGGTTTTCCGTATATGAATTTTTATTACCGAAATATAAACCATTATCAATATTTATATCATAATTATCACAGGTGAACTTCCAACCTTCATCATCTAACTGAATTAAGATTGTTTTATTATCTTGAGTTTTCATTAATTTAACATTTGGTTCGACATGAAAGCGAATATCAAACTTATAATTAGCATTTATTTTTTTAATTATCTTGTCAGTACCTACAAAGGTCAACTTTTCAGGAAAAAATTCTATTTCTCTTTCATGAATAGCTTTATATTTTTTTTGATAACCATCATGAGATGAGTTTATTTTCCAATAATTTTTTTCAAAAACAGTATTTTTTTTTAAAATTTTTAATCCCTTGTTTATTATCCAAGATTTATCAATTTTACTAAATTTACATGATGAATTATCATCGATAACTAAAGTGCTCTGAGCTGCAGATGACTTGGATATTTCATTTAATTTAATATTACTTTCCTTATGATATCCACAATTGCTGATTAATTTTTTTCCATTACTTATTACCTCAAAAGACAAGGCACCAGACTGATAATCTTTTGAAAAGGCTGAATTAGGTGAAGACCCTACATCCATTGTTAAACAAATTTTTTTATTTTTTAAAATTATATATCCACCTACGTCTTGATTTTCATTCTTAAACTTATATCCCAATCTCTTAAGATAATTGTCAAAGTTATCATTATTAGAGATATTATTTCCGTTATATAAAATATCAGATTTAATATTTTGCCAAACAAAAGCATAACCTTGACCAAGATAATAAATTGTCTCGTCAATATGCTCTGGAATATTTATTTGAGATTCTTTAAACCATTCTCTTATCAAAATAAAATATTTTAAATAAAATATAAGCTGTTTAATACTCCGAGACTTTGGAAAACCATAATTATCTAAAGTTATTTTAGAAATTTTTTTTAATAAATTAGATCCAAAAGATAAATATTTTTTTTCATCTTGATAGCAAAGTCCTACCAATATAATTGATGCACAACCAATTAATTTATCATCAACTAATTTTGATTTGTTAATTTCATTGATTAAATGATTTGTTTGTTTTTGTATCATTACATTAAAATGATTTCTATATTCCTCGTCACAATTCTCATAAGTAAGATTATGATTAGATAACCAGGCAATAATTCGTTTTGCAGTTAAATCAAAACTCCAGCTTTTATCGTTGTATTTGTTATTATGATTAATCCAATTTTTAATTACTAATTGTGTATTTTTTTTTGAGGATTTTAAATCTAAACTAAAAAACCAGTAAAAATTATTTAAATTATTATAGTCTTTTGTACTCAAATTCTTATTATTCCAAATATCATCTAATGAAAAATCTTCAATTTTAAATTTTTTTTTTTGGTATTTAATTAAAGATGAAAGAAGGTGAGGACTGGGTCGATAAACAAATTGATTGTCATCTATTTTTGAAATTCTTTTGTCATAAAAATTAGATCTTAAATAAAATTTTCTGATTTGATCAAAAATTTTAAAAAAAAATCGACTTATGTAAATCATGAAATTATTTTGATCTTAATAATTCAATATTTTTTTTAATATCCCCATTATTGCTTTTAAAAATAGTAGTTCCTGAGACCAAAATATTTGCTCCAGCTTCTATTGCTGTTTTTGAATTATCAAAATTAATGCCACCATCAATTTCAATATCAAAATTCAACTCTTGTTTTTCTTTTATATCACTAAGTTTTTTTACCTTTTCTAATACTTCAGGCATAAATTTCTGACCACCGAATCCAGGGTTAACACTCATAATTAAAACTAAGTCAATTTTTTTTAGGTGTTCGATAATAGTATCAATTTTAGTTTCAGGATTGAGGGACACGCCAACTTTTTTATTTAATTCTTTAATTTTTAAAATTGATGAATTTAAATCATCTGTAGCCTCAGGATGGATTGTAATTATATCTGCTCCAGCATCTGCATAAGCCTCAATGTATTTATGAACAGGAGAAATCATTAGATGAACATCAAAAATCATAGAAGATTGTTTTTTCAATGCTTTTATCACAGGAGGTCCTATTGTTAAATTTGGAACAAAATGGCCATCCATTACGTCCACATGGATCATATCTGCACCTGCATCTTTTAATCTGTTAATTTCAACACCCAACTGACCAAAGTCAGCAGACAAGATTGAGGGTGAAATTTGTATTTTTTTCATTGATAACTAGATTAACTAGTATCAATTTTTAAAATTTAATTGAATTAAAAAATTGGTAAATTTGTCTCGAAATTTCACTTTCTAAAGGAAATGATAACATCCCCATCACAGAATACCCTAAAACCCATGGCATTAAGTAAAATCTAATCATAAAGAAAAACCAAGCCACATATAGAGGAACTAAAGGCCCTATAATAAATGAAGGCGTTATAGGTTTAAATATTTTAAGTAATGGATTGGTAAACTTGACAAATACTCTCATAAAAAAAAACTGAGAGTCCTCTCTTTGGAAGATATTCATTGCAACCCGTCCAATCAATGTCCACATGATTACTCCAAAAATATAATCAATTATGTAAACTAAAGGGTGAAAGTTGGCTGACATTTTAAATTTATATTGAAAAAAGTGAGAAATTAAAAGGGGCGAAATTAATCGCCCCTTTAAAAGATTTAATTAGTGTTGTTTGCCAAGGATCGTTTTACCTGACGGTACACGAACCTCATCAACCATTTTTTGCGTAGCAGCACTTGGTTCTGAAGTAATTAAACTTACAACAACCATAGATACTAAGCTGACAGCTGAACCAAAGATACCAAATGTTAACTGAGTAATACCTAAGAATCCACTTCCACCAGTTCGTACCCAAACTAAGTACGCTGTACCTGAAATTAGACCTAAAGCCATACCAGCTATAGCACCTTCTTTGTTAGCTCTCTTCCACCATACACCAAGTACAAGTGGGAAGAACAATCCAGACATCGCAAAGTCAAAAGCCCAGATTACTGAACCTAAGATACCTTGGATCTCCATTGCCGCAATAGTTGCTCCAGCAAAACCAATTACTACAAGTAGTACCCTTGCAACAACTAGTCGTTTTGCAGTTTCTGCTTTTGGATCAATGATCTTGTAGTACAAGTCATGAGATAAAGCATTTGCAATCGCTAGAATCAAACCATCCGCTGTTGACATGGCAGCAGCCATACCTCCAGCAGCAACTAGACCTGAGATTACATATGGTAATCCAGCTATCTCTGGAGTTGCTAACACAACGGCTTTACCACCCATGAAAAACTCGTTTAATTCAAGAGTTCCATTTCCGTTAAAGTCGCTTACAAACATCAAGTTTGCTTGGTTCCAGTTTTGATACCAATCTATCGCTTGAACTTCTGCAATTGATTTACCGATAATACCTGTTGATAGTGTCGGGTCAATCAATGACAATTTAGATAGAGTCGCTAACATTGGCGCAGAAGAATAAAGTAGGAAGATAAAGAATAAAGACCAACCTACTGATTTTCTAGCTGCTTTTACACTTGGAGTAGTGAAATATCTCATCATCACGTGAGGTAATGATGCTGTTCCCATCATCATTGCAAGTGCTAATGAAATAAATGCCCAAGGCGTAGCGTTTACCGCTGAGTGAGCCTTAGTTATTCCAGCTAATCCTTTTGGTACATTTGCAAGATCAGCAGCAGAGTTTTTCACAAAACCAAACTGTTGTTCTAATTCACCAATTCTAGCTACTTCATCAGCTAACATAAAGTGAGGGAAGAAACCCGCACCCATTTTGTTACTGATCCAGAACACTGGAAGTAAGTAAGCTATAATTAGTACAATGTATTGCGCAACCTGTGTCCAAGTTACCCCTCTCATACCACCTAACATTGAACAAAGTAAAATACTCACTAGTCCAACATATACTGCGTATTGGAATGGGATATCTAAAGCAACAGAAGCAATAGTACCTGTAGCGTTAATTTGTGCAGTCACATAGGTAAATGAAGCAACAGTTAAAACTATTACCGCCATTAACCTTGAAACATTACCACCGTATCTTGTACCAATAAAATCTGGAACTGTGTAACAGCCAAATTTTCTTAGGTATGGTGCTAGTAATGATGCAACCAATACATAACCACCGGTCCAACCAACAAGTAGCGCCATATAGCCGTAGCCTTTGAAGTAAATACCACCTGCCATTGCAACGAATGATGCACCAGACATCCAGTCTGCTGCAGTAGCCATTCCATTGAATACGGTAGGTACTTGTCTTCCAGCAACGTAATACGCATCTGCTGCCATTGTCCGTGACATGTAACCGATTATTGCATAGATGGCCACCGTGAAGGCAACGAAACAAATTCCGATTGCTTTCGACGTCATACCCATCTGCTCACCGATCGCCATTATGATTATGAAAGCTATAAAACCTCCTGTATAGATTCCATAAACCTTAGGCAAATTATCTATAAAATTACCTTTCATCATTAGTCGTCCTCTCTTTCTGAAAAGCCGAATTCTTCATCGATTTTTTCTTGTCTGTTCGCAAACCAGAAAATTAGGATTACGAAGATTCCAAGAGATCCCTGACAAGTAAACCAATATGTCAAAGGATAACCGAAGGGTCCTGTTACAGACTCCATCTCAGCTCCGAATAAGAAGATGCCAATTGAGAATACAAACCAAATTGCTAACGTCATCATTAACAATCCTCTGGTTTTTTCCCAGTGTTGTGCTTGTTTTGACATTTATACCTCTCTCTTTTTAGTTATAACTGGCCAAAACCATAACCATTATGAAAGAGATTTAAAGTGTTAAAATTGCTCAAATTAGGCAGATTTTGAGGTATAAGGTCATTATATACTGGTTTTTTATGGCAAAATATAAACTTACTTGGAGAGATCTTACTTGGAATGACTTTAAAATTTACCTTTTTGGTCTTTTTAGAGCCTTCATACCCAAGAGCAAAATAAAAGATCTAGATGAACTAGAGAGTTTTATTCAATCTAAATCTGCATGGGTAAGCCAAGTCACTCTTTATGGATATTTAAAAACAAGAATGGGAACTAGATATGTTCTTCATTTTGAAAATGATAAGTTCATGGGATCTGTAAATCTAGCTAAGTGGAATATTTATGCAGTTGCTTTGCAAGATCTAACATTTTTTACCTTTTCATATTTAAAGGCAAATTTAGATTATCAAGATTTTGACAAGGCAAAAGAAATTTTTTTAAAAATTTTAGATGATGAGACCTCAAATAAGATGCCATTAGATATTATAGATAATGCAAAAAAGAATTTTGATGAAAGACTTCAAAAAATAAATTGGGACACATACTGTAATGACCTTCCTTTTAATTCAAGTGCTTTATCATTATATGAATGGGCACCTATAGCTGATGAGCTTAAAACTTTGGATCGAAAAATAGTTTTAAATTCAGTTATCTTAAAATGGGATGTTGTTAAAAAAGAATTTAAAGAAAGATTAGGTTTTTAAGTATTCTTTCTATTGTCCACTAAACTAGTAACTACGCTAGGATCAGCTAAGGTTGTGGTATCTCCTAATTGATCCTGTTCATTAGCGGCAATTTTTCGTAAAATTCTTCTCATTATTTTTCCAGATCTTGTTTTAGGAAGACCAGGAGTAAAATGTATGAGATCTGGAGTTGCTAATGGACCGATTTGTTTTCTAACCCATAATTTTAACTCTCTTTCAAGATCTCCAGTTTCACTTTCCCCTGCATTAAGAGTAACATAACAATATAAACCATTACCTTTGATATCATGAGGATAACCAACTACAGCAGCCTCAGCTACTTTTGGATGGGCAACAAATGCACTTTCAATTTCGGCTGTACCTAGATTATGACCTGAGACAATAATTACATCATCCACTCTTCCCGTGATCCAATAGTATCCATCCTTATCTCTTCTACAACCGTCACCAGTAAAATATTTTCCATCGAATTGTGAAAAATAAGTATCTATAAATCTTTGGTGATCACCATAAACAGTTCTCATTTGACCTGGCCATGATTGAGCTATACACAATCTTCCTTCACCAGCTCCTTTTATTTCTTTACCATCTTTGTCTACAAGAACGGGTTTAATTCCATAAAAAGGCTTTGTAGCTGAACCTGGTTTTAAAGGGATAGCACCAGTTTGTGGTGAAATTAAAATTCCTCCTGTTTCAGTTTGCCACCAAGTATCCACTATTGGACATTTTGAGTTTCCTACTGTCTTATAATACCACATCCAAGCTTCAGGATTTATGGGTTCACCGACAGTTCCTAACAATTTAAGTGATTTTCTTGATGTTTTATTGACAGGTTCATTTCCCTCTCTCATTAATGCTCTAATAGCTGTTGGTGCAGTATAAAATGTATTCACTTTAAATTTATCAACAATTTGCCACCATCTTGAACTATCTGGATAATTAGGAACTCCCTCAAACATTATTGTTGTAGCACCATTAGAGAGTGGTCCATAAATTATATAACTATGTCCTGTCACCCAACCAATATCAGCAGTACACCAGTAAATATCTTTGGGTTTATAATTGAAAATATATTGATGGGTCATTGAAGCATAAACCATGTAACCACCTGTTGTATGTAAAACGCCTTTAGGTTTACCAGTCGATCCTGATGTATAAAGAATAAACAATGGATCTTCAGCGCTCATCTCTTCTGGCTCACAATGAGCTGGAACATCTTTTATTAAATCATGATACCAGACGTCTCTATCAGTATTCCAATAAACATAATTTCCAGTTCTTTTAACAACAATACATTTTTTTACATTTGGGCAGTTACTTAATGCTTCATCTGTAGTGGCTTTTAAAGGAATAGTTTTTCCTCCTCTTACACCTTCATCAGCAGTAATAATATATTCAGACTCACAATCATTAACTCTTCCAGATATTGACTCAGCAGAAAAGCCCCCAAAAATTATTGAATGAACTGCTCCTATTCTTACACAGGCTAACATTAAAATTGCTAGCTCAGGAATCATAGTTAAATATATTGTAACTCTATCGCCTTTTTTTATCCCTAATTTTTTTAACCCGTTAGCTGCTTTAGAAACTTTTTGATGAAGTTGTTTGTAAGAAATTTTTTGAGTATCTTTTGGATCATCCCCAACCCAAATAATTGCTGTTTTGTCTTTCTTGTCTTTTAAATGTCTATCAATACAATTTGCAGAAGCATTTAACGTTCCATCTTCGAACCATTTTATTTTTACTTCATCCTTGCTATATTTGACATCTTTAATTTTTTTATAAGGTTTTATCCAGGTAATTCTTTTTCCTTCTTTTTTCCAAAAAGCATTATTATTTTTTATCGACTCATTATATTTATTCTGATATTGAAATTTATTTGCTAAACTAGCTTTAATCCACTCTGGCCTTGTTTTAAAAATGAGTTCCTGAGAAGAAGTATCATTTTTTTTGGTCTTTAAAGATTTTCTTTTAATTCTAGATTTTTTCTTTGCTACTTTTTTTTTCTTTGGAATTTTTTTTCTACTTTTAACTTTTCTTTTTGTAGATTTTCTTTTTTTAATTTTAGATTTTTTCTTTTTTTTAGGCATAAATAATATTTTTTAAATCTTACTCATCTTATTTAAAATTTTCCAGCTTTTAGAGTCTATTGGCATAACTGACAGCCGGCTTTGCTTTATGAGGGATAAGTGGCTTAATTCCTTGTTTTTCTTGATGTCTTCCAGAGTAACTGGTTTGTCTAACTTCTTTAAAAACTTAACAGTTACAGCAACAAATCGTCCAGATTTATCAGTTTTATCAATGTAATGCTCTTTTGTAACCTGGACAGTTCCAACTATCTCTTTTCCAATATTAGAATGATAAAAAAAACACTGATCTCCTTTTTTCATAGACTTTAAATTTTTAGCTGCCTGATAATTTCTGACACCATCCCACGGGGCACCTTTAGCACCAGCTTTAATTTGTTGTTCAATAGACCAAACATCTGGTTCAGATTTCATTAACCAATATTTCATTATAACTGAACTCCAGCGCCTTTTAGAAAAGCAGCCTTTTCATCCAAAGGCCACCTTGGTTTTGCAGGATGGTCTAAATCACTAAACTCTTTTAATTTGAATTTTTCTAGACCAACCATTGCGATCATCGCAGCATTATCTCCACACAACTCTATTGCAGGAAAAATACTTTCATAATTCTTTTCTATACATAAGTTTACCAGCATTGATCTAATCTTTTTATTTGCAGCCACTCCACCTGCAACTACAAATTTTTTTTCTTGTAGATTGTTAAGTTTTTCAAACTCATTAAAAGCAATTTTAGTTTTTTTATATAAAATATCCTCAATAGTTTTTTGAAAAGATGCTGCTAAATCAAATTTCTCTTGTTCTGTATTAATTGTCTTACTTATCTTTAAAATTGCTGTTTTAAGTCCTGCAAAAGATAAATTACATCCACCTTTATTAAAAATTGGTTTTGGTAATTCATATTTATTTGGATCACCCTTTTCAGCAAAAACTTCAATCTGAGGTCCACCAGGAAATTCAATTCCTAAAAGTTTTGCAGTTTTATCGAATGCTTCACCTAATGCGTCGTCAATAGTTGTTCCTAATCTTTTATATTTTCCTAAGTTCTGAACACTTAAGTATTGTGAATGACCTCCTGAAATTAATAATAAAAGGTATGGATAATTAATTTTTGAATTTAATTTTGGACTCAAAGCGTGACCTTCTAAATGATTTACAGCAATAAATGGTTTGTTAATTGTTGAAGCAAAAGCTTTCCCAAAACTTAGGCCTACTGATAAACATACGATTAAACCAGGTCCTGCAGTTGAAGCTACAGCATCTATCTCTTTAATACTTCTACCACTCTCATCTATCGCTTTTTTAACAATCCAATCTATCTTTTCAATGTGTGAGCGTGCTGCTAGCTCTGGAACAACCCCACCAAACTCTTTATGTATGTCTATTTGGCTAGAAATAATGTTACTTAAAACTATTGGCATCCCTTCCTCATTTTCAGTTATTAATGAAGCAGCTGTTTCATCACAGCTTGATTCTATTCCAAGAATTAAGGGTTTTTTGCTCATTCAAATAGTTTTTAATAATTGTACAATCCCAATACAAGTAAGAAATAAATTTTTTTATGAATAAAAGAATAACAATTGGATCAAGAGGTAGTAAGTTAGCATTACTTTATGCTCAAAAGGCTAAAGATAAAATTATTGAAAATACTAACTTAGTTGATGGGGACATTATTATCAAATCTATAACAACTAAGGGTGATCAAATTCATGACACCAGGTTATCTGATGTAGGAGGGAAAGGTTTATTTTCTAGTAATATTGAAAAGGAACTTAAAGATAATAATATTGATATAGCTGTCCATGCACTTAAAGATATGCCAGCGATTGAAACAGATGGACTTATAACAGATACATTCTTAGAAAGAAATGATCCTAGAGAAATTTTAATAACTAATAATAAAAAAAAACTTAAAGAATTAAATTTAAAATCAATTATTGGAACTTCATCTTATAGAAGGGAATTTCAGATAAAAAAAATTAGACCAGATATTGAATGCAAACTTATAAGAGGAAATGTTGATACTAGAATAAAAAAATTAAAAGAAGGAATTTATGATGCAATAATACTATCTTATGCTGGAATAAAATATTTAAACTATGAAAATGAAATTTCCGAAATTTTTACAGCTGAAGAAATTATTCCTAGTGTTGGACAAGGAATTATTGCGTTGCAGTGTAGAGATGAAGATAAAGATATAGCATCTATTTTAAAAAAAATTAATCATCTAGAAACTTATAAAAGAGCACATGCAGAAAGAAACATTTTAAAAATTTTGGAAGGAGATTGCGAGACTGCAATAGGTGCTCATTCTAAAATAAATGGAGATCATATTACTCTAGAAGCAGAACTTTTTTCCTTAGATGGCTCACTTAGATTTTATGAAAAAAAAACTGGTAAAATTGATGAATATAAAAAAATTGGAACAGAAATTGGTACAATTTTAAAACAAAAATCAAAAAATTCTTATAAAATATAATATGCACATATTACTAACTAGACCTATAGAAGATTGTTCAGAAATAATATCGAAATTTCAATCTTTAGGTCATCAAGTTTCTCATCTTCCTTTACTGAGTGTGAACAAAGTAAATTATGGAGAGATAAATTTTTCAGATTACAAAGGAATTATTTTTACAAGCGCTAATGCTATTAAATTTTTAGATTTAAAAGAAATTGAAAAAAAAATGTTATGCTTTTGCGTTGGAAGTGCTACAGAAAAAAAAGCAAGAGGTGTTGGTTTTCAAAATGTTATTGCAGCAGGAGGAAATGTAGAAAATTTAAAAGAATTGATTTTACAAAATTTTGATAAAAAAGATGGAAAATTAATTTATATAAGTGGAGAAATAGTGTCTATTGACCTTGATCATCAATTAAAGGAAGAAGGTTACAATATCAAAAGAGTTATTAACTATAGAGCAAGTCCTATCGAAAAATTTGAGGAAAGATTTATTGATGAATTAAAGTTAAAAATACCTGATATAGTCTATATTTACTCACAAAATAGTGCTTCTAGTTTTCTTAACATTATAAAAATTTACCAATTAGAAAGTCTTTGGATGAACACTAATTTAATGTGTATTGGAGAGAAAACCTCAACAATATTGAATGAAATCAAGTGGAAAAAAATTTTTCTTTTTAATCCTGGAGAAGAAGAGTTTTTGTTATATAAAATTTAATTATGGAAATAATAAATAATTTTTCTGATATCTTTTTATCTGTATGGAATAAAGGCATTTTAGGTGTTGATATTTTTCAAATATTAATTGGAATTGGAATTTTTTTAATTTTTCTTATCTTTAGAGGGATAATTAGTAAACTTATAATTAAAAAATTAGAAATTATTTCAAAAAGAACTACTAACAAATTGGATGATACTTTTGTTTCAGCATTAATCGGTCCAGCAAGATTTCTACCAATAGTGCTAGGTTTTTTTATAGCTAGTTATTACATGACTTTTTCTATGGAAGGCAGGGAAGTTGTAGATACTATCAACAGAACTTTGATTACCATTTTAATTTTTTGGGTTATCCATCAGATTATAGAGCCAGTTTCATATATCTTAAGTGGTCTTGATAAAATTTTAACAAGAGAATTAATTGGATGGATAATTAAATCCCTAAAAATATTAATATTTATCTTAGGACTTGCAGCGGTCTTAGAATTATGGGGAATAAAGATTGGACCAATTATAGCTGGATTAGGTTTATTTGGTGTTGCTGTTGCGTTAGGGGCTCAAGATTTGTTTAAAAATTTAATTTCAGGAATTTTAGTTCTTGTTGAAAAAAGATTTAAAATTGGTGATTGGATATCAGTTGAAGGAATAATCGAGGGTATAGTTGAAAAAATTGGTTTTCGCTCAACAACAATTAGGAAATTTGATAAATCTCTAGCAATAATTCCAAATTTTCAATTTGCAGAGAATGCAGTTGTAAATGTTAGTGAAACTTCAAATTGGTTAATAAGCTGGATTATTACTTTGCAATATGACACGACAGTAGATCAATTAAAAACTATCAGAAATCAAATTGAAGAGCATATTAATAAAAGTGAAGATTTTAATACAAGTATAGGAATTGCTGTAAGAGTTGATAAATTTTCTGATAGCTCAATTGACATGTATGTTCGTTGTTTTACTAATTCAAATAGTTGGAATGATTGGCTTTCAGTTAAGGAAAAATTAGCAATAGCAATTAAACAAATTGTAGAAAATAATAAAGCTTCATTCGCATTCCCGAGCTCTTCAATTTATATTGAGAAAAAATGATAGCTATTTTTTATTTAGCTTTACAAATACTTAAACTTTACTCCTATGTTGTCATTGCAAACGTTATTGTGAGCTGGCTTATAGCTTTTAATATTTTAAATACTCAAAATAGGTTTGTTTATTCTATTTTAGAATTCAGTTATCGTTTAACTGATCCTATATTAAATAAAATTAGACGTTTTTTACCCAATTTAGGTTCGTTAGACATTTCTCCTATAATTTTACTCTTATTGATTTGGTTTATAGAAATGTGTATGAAGCTCTACATCGCACCAATGATATTCTAAATTATATGATTTTAATTGATGGAAAAAAAGCTGCAGCAGAACTTAGAGAGAAACTTAAAAAAGAAGTTTCTGACCTTAAGACTAAATATAATAAAGTACCGGGCTTAACGGTAATTTTAATTGGTGATTTAACACCAAGTCAAATTTATGTTCGAAACAAAGAAAAATCAGCTAATGAAGTTGGATTAAAATCAGATGTAATCAAGTATCCAGATACAGTTGAGGAGAAAACGATATTAAATAAAATTGATGAATTAAATAATGATGAGACAGTTTCTGGAATTTTAGTTCAATTACCACTACCAAAACATATTGATAAGCAAAAAATCATTGAAGCTATTAACCCTACAAAAGATGTCGATGGTTTTCATCCAATGAATGTTGGTAATCTTTCATCGGGTTATGAAAGTTCAATACCCTGCACACCTTTGGGATGTTATTTGTTAATAAAAAAAATTGAACCAAATTTGAATGGAAAAAAAGCAGTTATTATTGGAAGGTCAAACCTTAATGGTAAGCCAATGACTCAACTTCTTTTAAAAGAAAATTGTACAGTAACTATCACTCATTCAAAAACAAAAGATTTAAAAGCAGAGTGTTTAGAGGCAGACATTATCGTTGCTGCAGTTGGAATTCCAGAACTTGTTAAAGGTGATTGGGTCAAGAAAGATACAATAGTTATTGATGTTGGTATAAATAAAACTGACAAAGGAATTGTAGGCGATGTAGCTTTCGAGGAAGTTTCAAAAAATGCAAAAGCATTGACACCTGTGCCAGGTGGAGTGGGCCCTATGACAATTGCATGTTTACTTAAAAACACCATTGACTGTTTCAAAAGATCGCAAGCTTAACAATTAGACCAATAAATTTTATTTGATATGATTGTCTATGAAAAAACCTAAGTACCCATATAGAATAGCAATTCTCATGCTAATACTTACTGTACCCCCAATAGGTGCAACTCAACTTGGTTGGTATTTATATGATATGCAGACAGGTTTTGATTATGGTATGATAGCTGGAACATTTTCAGTAATATATGCAGCATGGTTAATGTATGAAAAAAATTGGAGAGAGGATGATGAGGATTAATTTATGGAAAAGATAATTTTTTTCGGTCTAGTTATTCCAATTTTTCTTTTTGTGCTTTACCTGGGTGGAAGAGCTATAATGACAGGATTTAGTGCCAAGAGCTCCAATAAATCTGACTCAGAAATAGAGGCAAATAATAACGTAGACAATTCTGAGAATTTAACTGAAGAATTAAATAAATTAAATGAGCTTTTAAAAAGTGGCGCTTTAACCCAAGAAGAGTTTGAAAAGGCTAAAAAGAAAATTTTAGATAATTAATCTTTATTTATTAGATTTTTAAGATCAGTTATTTCACCTATTTTAAAAATCACAGCATCTTCTTTTTTAAAACCATATTTTTCTGCATTTTCTTTAAACCGCACTGGGGGTTCCATTATTGGTTCCAAAGATAAAACAAACGTACCCCAGTGTGTCCCAATAACTTTTTTACTTTTCAAATCTCTACCTACACCTAAGGCCTCTTCAGGATTAGTATGATAAGCAGATTTGTCTTTATAAGGTGAAATTGGATAAAAATTGTAAGCACCAATATTAATAAAAGAGAGGTCTATTGGGCCATATTTATTTCCTAAATCTTTATAAATATTTCCAACTCCAGTGTCACATGCAAATAAAATCTTTTTTCCATCATATTCAATTAAAAAGTTACCCCATAAAGTTTTGTTAGTATCAGTTAAACTTCTTTTGGACCAATGAACTGCAGGAAGAAATGTAATTTTTAATTTTTCATTAATCTTTATTTCATCATACCAATCCATTTCATTTACGTCTCTATATCCATTCCTTGTAAAATATTTTCCAAGTTTTAGCGGCAGCATCACTTTCGCATCTTTAAAAGGGAACCTACGAATTGTCATCATATCCTGATGGTCATAATGATTGTGAGTAAGTAAAAATAAATCAATTTTAGGAATTTCATTTAATTTTAATGCTGGTTCAGTAAATCTCTTTGGACCAAATATTAACGGTCCTGCATTTTTAGAAAAGACAGGGTCAGTTATAATCGTAGTATTTCCTAGTTTGATTATAAATGTAGCATGACCAATCCAAGCAATGTAATCATCATTTTTCAACTTTGATAAATCTGATAGTACTTTTTCTTTTTTAACAACATGTTCTTCTGGAACTGTCATATCAAGTTTCTTTTTTTCTTTATTAAAAACTTTATATGACCATTTAAAATTTGTATTTCTTTTAGGAGATCCCTCTGGATTTCTAAATGTTCCATCCGAAACGTGATGATAAGGTTTTTTTTCCATTGTTAATCCAATATGATTATATGAAGTTATCCCAATTAAAAGACATAAAATTTTTATTAACTTTTTTCCATTAGCCACAAATTATCTCCTGCTAAAAAATAAATTTTTCCATTAATTGGATGAACTTGTATATCTCTTATTCTTCCAATTTTGTCTTTAAAAATTATCTCTTCCTTAACATTTGATTTATCATCAAATATTAATTTTCTTAATGATTTATCCTTAAGAGACGTAATTAAAGCGTGACTGTTCCATTCCTTAAACTCATCACCTTTATAAATAGTAATTGCACTAGTAGCGATAGAAGGGACCCAGTATTGAATTGCTTTAGTAAAGCCTGGTTTCCATTTAGGTCCAATTTTAGTTCCAGTATAATTTTTTCCTCCCCAGCCTAATATTTTCCAACCATAGTTTTCACCTTTTTTTACTTCTCCAAACCAGTCACCTCCTTTTGCACCATGGTTGCTCATATAAATCTTTCCGTCAAAAGGTGATAAAGATAAGCCTTGGGGGTTTCGAATTCCAATTTGATAAATTTCAGGAAGCCAGTTTGGATTACCTTTAAACTTAGGATTGTCATTAGGAATACTTCCATCTAAATGAATTCTTATAATGCTCCCTGGGTGATTTGTAGGGTCTTGTGCAATCATACCTTGTCCTCTTTCTCCAGCTGATGCAAAAAGGTAATTATCTTTAATTACTAATCTTGAACCAAAATGATAACCTGAGTCAATTGGAGGTTCAGCCTGAAAAATGTTTTCAAAGTTTAGTTTGATTTTATCAAATTTTGCTTTTGCAATTGAAGTACTTGACTTCCAATTACCTCTATTTTCAGAATAGGAAATATAAACAAAATTATCTTTAAATAGAATATCTAATAATCCTCCTTGGCCATATTCTAAAAAATTTAAATTGTGATCAACTTCAGAAATTTTATTGGATTTAATATTTACAATTTTTATTTTTCCACTTTTCTCTGTAATTATTAACTCATTTTCATTCAAGAATGACGAGCCCCATGGTCCATTAAGTTTTGCTAATTTTTGAAAACTATAATCTTGAGAAAAAGATTTTGAGGTTAAAAAAAAAATTAATAGTGTTAAAAATAAAACTTTTTTCACTTTAAGAAAGTTTAGATCTTCCACCATCTACTGCAATTATTTGTCCTGTGACCCAAGAACTATCTTCAGTAATAAGAAACTTTGCTAGTGAAGCAGAATCTTTTCCTTCACCCAATCTTTTAAGAGGATGAGCTTTTGCTATTCCATCGGCTAGAGCTTTATTTTTTAACATTGGTTCAGCAATTTTAGAATTTGTTAGACTAGGAGCTATACAGTTAACTCTTATGTTTGGTGCAAATTCAGCTGCTAAAGAAACAGTCAACCCTTCAACTGCAGCTTTTGTAGAAGCGATTATAGCATGATTAGTAAATCCTCTTTGAGCAGCGACTGTAGAAAATAAAACTACTGATCCTTTATTTTTTTTTAAACTTTCTTGGTATCCTTTTATAGACTCAACTGCAGAATAAAGATTTAGTTTCATACATTTGTTAAAATCTTGTTCTGTAACCATTCTTAAAGGTTTTAAATCAATTGAACCTACACAGTAAGCAATACCTTTGGTTTCTTCGATATCATTTTTAACTTTATCAATAAATCCTTCCTCTAAAACATCTGCCACAGTAGATGTACATCCTAATTTATCAGAAATATTTTTAAGCTCAGCTTCATTTCTTGCAACTAAATGAACGCTATTTCCTGAACTTACTAACTGTTCTGCTAAACTTGATCCGATTGAACCTGTCGCACCAAAAACAATATATTTTTCTGACATAAAAAATTTTATTAGTTATATTTAATTATGAAGTTATTTTTTATACTTGGTAATCAATTATTTCCATCAAAATACCTCGACCGCTTCAAAAAAGACCATATATTCTTTATGGCAGAAGACAATGGTTTATGTACTTATGAAAAACATCACAAACAGAAAATACTATTATTCTTGTCTTCTATGCGATCTTATGCAGACAAACTCAAAAAGAATAAATTTAAATTAGAGTATACAAAAATTGAAGATAAAGAATTTAAAGATGATTATCTTAAAAAATTAAAAAAGATTATTAATTCAAAAAAAATTAAAGAGATTTCTAGTTTTGAAATTGAAGATAAGTTTTTTGAAAAAAAAATTTCCCAATTTTTAAAAAAAGAAAAAATTAGTTGGAATGTTCTTCAAACTCCTATGTTTTTAAACTCAAGAGGTGAATTCAAAAATTACCTAGGAAAATCAAAAAAACCCTTTATGGCAACGTTTTACAAAGAGGCCCGAAAAAAATCAGGAATATTGATGGGGGCTGATGGAAATCCAATTGGTGGAAAGTGGAGCTTTGATGAGGACAATAGAAATAAATTACCAAAAGATATTTCAATACCAAAATTTCCTAAAATTAATGAAACTAATCATACAAAAAAATTAAAGCCTATCGTAGAAAAATTATTTAAAGATCATCCAGGTAGTACAGATAATTTTTGGTTGGCAACAGAATTTGATGACGTGGTTAAATTACTAAATTTTTTTATAAAAGAAAAATCAAATTTATTTGGTGATTATGAAGACGCAGTAAATCAAAAAGACAACATTTTATTTCATAGTGCTTTAAGTCCCTATATTAATTTAGGTTTAATAACTCCTGAGTTTATTATTCAAAAAGTTTTAGATTTTCATAAAAAAAATAAAATAAGAATGAATTCCTTGGAAGGTTATATCCGTCAGATAATTGGTTGGAGAGAGTTTATGCGAGGTATTTATCAAAGTTATTCAGAGGAAATGGAAACAAAAAATTTTTTTAAACAAAATAGAAAAATGAAAAAGTCTTGGTATGATGGAACGACAGGTTTACCACCATTAGATTATGCAATCAAGAATGCATTAAACCACGGCTGGTCTCATCACATTGAAAGACTAATGATTTTATCTAACATCATGAACCTTTGTGAGATAAAACCAATTATAGTTTATAAATGGTTTATGGAAATGTTTGTAGACTCCTCTGACTGGGTAATGGTACCAAATGTTTATGGCATGGGATTATTCAGTGATGGTGGAATATTCGCAACCAAGCCTTATATCTGTGGATCTGCTTATTTTATGAAAATGATGGATTTTAAAAAAGGAGAGTGGTGTAATACAATGGATGGTCTTTATTGGAGATTTATAGATCGAAACAGAAAATTTTTTTTAACCAATCCTAGACTATCAATGATGGTAAGAATTTTTGATAAAATGAAAACGGATAGAAAAAAATTGATTTTATCGGAAGCTGATCAATTTATTAAACAAAATACAATTTGATGAGAAAAGAAAATTTACCATCCAAAACTTGTCCAATTTGCAAAAGACCTTTTGTTTGGCGAAAGAAATGGAAACTAAATTGGGATAGAGTAAAATATTGTTCTAAGAAGTGTTCTAAGCTAAGCTAATTTTAGTGAACATAATTGTATTACAACACATTAAAATTGAAGACCCTGGTTACATTAAAGATTTAATGTTGGCTGATGGATTAAATTTAACCACTATTGAACTCGATGAAGGTGAAAAAATTCCAAATGATCTTAGTAAATTTGATGGGATGTTTTGTATGGGTGGCCCAATGGATACGTTCATGGAAAAAGATTATCCTTGGTTAATTGAGGAAAAAAAAGCAATCAAAGAATTTATTATTAATTTAAAAAAACCTTATTTGGGTTTTTGTTTGGGGTGTCAGTTGTTAGGTGAAGTTGTTGGCGGTAAAGTAGTCAAATCTCAACCAGCAGAAATAGGGATTATGGATATTAATTTTTCTAAAGAAAAAGATAATGATAATTTATTCTCTAAATTTCCAAGTAAAATAAAAAGTTTACAATGGCATTCTTATGAAGTGCAGGGCATTGAGAATAATAAAGATGTAACTTTATTAGCTTCATCACCAGTTACTAAGTATCAAATTTTTAAATATCAAAATCATGCTTATGGCATTCAGTTTCATATCGAAATTAGAGACACAACAGTCAACGAATGGGGATGTGTGCCAGAGTATAAAAAGGCTCTTGAAGATCAATTAGGAGATGGAGCATTAGAAAAATTTGATGGTGCTGCAAAAGATAATATGACTGATATGAATAATTATTCTAAGATTCTTTATGAAAATTTTAAAAAAATAATATGAACAATAAATTTTTTGAATGGGCAGGGGTTATTACGGCAATATTATACTCATTATTTGTAGCTATGAATATTGGTATAGAGTTCTTTGGTTTTTGTTTATTACTTATATCTGCAATTTTAATTGGAATTTGGGCTTATAGGGGTGGTCATAGAGGAATATTATTTTTACAATTCTTTTATGCAACGGCTGGAATTATCGGAATGTTTAGGTGGTTTTAATTAAAAGTTGTAATTATTTTTGGAATATAATTTTTAAAATTAAAAAAACCTTTATTACAATATTGCCAAGAAAATTGGTCTAATTTTCTATACAGAAATTCTATTTTTAAATTATTTGTATTTATAAAATCTAGGTTTTCACCAACTGTAGGATATAAACCATAAGAAGTTTCATTAATATTTTGTATCTCACTTAAATCTATAATTTCAGTATCAATTGATTTTTCTTCCAATCTTTTTTTTTGGTCTTCAATTAATTGAGACTTGAATTTTACCAACTTTTCACTGAGCTCTATGATTCGATTTTCATTTTTGTTAGAAATTAAAAAAACTTTTTTAAATTTTTGATCTTTAAAATCACCTATTTCAAAAGATAAATTATTCTCAAAAATAAGAAGATTTTTTTCTTCAAGATTTTGTGGACTGTTAAATTCTAATTTTGATGCAGCATAAGTCTTATTGCTTGTTTTTGGAGGAGCATTTTCATTTAGTTTAATATTGTTAAATCTGTTGTTGGTAAATTTTTTAATGTTCCATTCACTAGCCAGATAATTTTTTCCTTGTGTTTGAATTCCAGCAACCCATCTCCATCCTAAAGTATTGGATGCAGCATCTCCATCATAAAGATGTTTCATAAAAAACTCTGCACCCAGTTGCCAAGGTAAATCCAAAGTAAAAATCCAGATACTTGCAAACCACATCCTTGCGTGATTGTGTAAATAATTAGTTTCTTTTAATTCTTTTATCCATTCATTAAAACACTCGATGTTTGTATTACCCTCAATAGCGTTTCTATAGTTTTGATTGTTTTTAAATTCTTCACGAATTTTTTTTAATTCATTTAAATAATCAGTCCAAACATTAGGTCTTAATTCTAACCAACCCTTCCAATATGTTCGCCATAAAACTTCTTGAATGAATTTTTCATTTTTAGAGAATGAAAATTTGCTTAATGATTTTTTGATTACTTCTAATTCCGATATAACTCCATGAGTAATATAAGGTGAAAGGCACGAAATATTTGATCTATTGTCTGGACCATAATCAAAATTTCTTAACTTAGAATATTCAAACAAATTTTGGTCTACAAATCTATTAAGATTTTTGATAGCCGAAGCTCTTGACGTCCCAAAATTCATTAAGATTATTTATTTTTTTTTCTTTTAAGACCTAATTTATCACTATGTCTTAATCTTAAGATAACAATCGCACCAGCGATGAGAACTATAGCTACTGCCTCATAAACTAATGCTGTTGGATCCATTTCTTTTCCTTGAAGAATAATAAATCGTGCAAGTGCAGTGATTGCTATTAAAAGTGGTAAGGTTATGCTAATCGATTGCTGATCCCAAAAAACTCTAACCATTGCCAATACTTCTAAGTAAAGAAACATTAAAAGTAAATCAGCTAAAGTTACTGACTTAGCGAGAAACATTTTATTCATTTCAATTCCAACCGCTATAACAGTGCTAATTAAAATGATTACCATTAAAACTAGTTGTAAATTTTTGGCAATTTTTTCCATTACTTATCTTTACTAAATGGTAGCCATTTTTCAAACACTGATTTTGAAGAACCATCGTAAGGAATTGAATAAGAGTAGGGGTTAGGACTTGTTAATACTTCAATCCCTTTTGAAAAAACGAAGATAAACACAACCACAAAAACAATAACCATTATTTTAAATGGATCAAAATTTTTTGTTTTGAAAACACTAGCAGAACTTTCCTCAGCTCTATGAAAATGTTTAAATGTCATATAAACTGCAAATATTAATCCAACGTGGGCTACAAAAAGTCCTGCCCAACCAAATGCAAAAGTGGTGTATGAAAATACATATAAACTAAAAACAGTAGTCCAAATAAAACTTAAGACTAACAGAATTTGCAATCTGACAGTCTTTGGAAGAGCTCTTAAATCATTTTTACTATCATCAAATAAAATATTTGCTGCTTCTTTCATCCAATTTTTAAATGATTCCATGATTACAAGATATAGTTTCTAACAAATTAAACAAATGATAAATTGACCTAAACCTTATTAAGAACGTAGTTTTTTCTTATGAAAATTAATAAATTTTTCAACATTGGATTTATTGAATGTTTTATTTTCTTCAAAAGAAACTTTTTTTAATGAGTAAGCAGAACTTTTAGTTTGTCTAGAAATTATAGTAATATTTCCTTTATAAAGTTTAAGTTTAACAGTTCCATTAACTTTATTTTTTTTTAAATCGACAATTTTCTGAAGTTTAAATCTTTCTTTTGAATACCAATAACCATTATAGATAAGCTCAGCATATCTTGGCATTATATTTTCCTTTTTATGCATTGTTTCTTTATCTAAAGTAACAGACTCGATTGCTCTATGAGCATGAATTAACAAAGTTCCTCCAGGAGTTTCATAAACTCCTCTCGACTTAATTCCTAAAAATCTATTTTCAACAAGATCAACTCTCCCTACTCCATTTTTTCCAGCTAATTGATTAAGTTTTTCAAGCAACTTTGCTGGAGTTAATTTTTTTCCATTAACCTCCATTGGATCTCCGTTTCTAAAATTAATTGAAACAAATGTGGGTTTATTTGGTGCTTTTTCTGGTGAAACAGTTCTTTGAAAAATCAATTCTGGTGCAGAGTTTTTTGGGTTTTCTAAAACCTTACCTTCAGTTGAAGTATGAAATAAATTATCATCAACTGAAAAAGGTGGAGCACCTTTTTTATCTTTTGGAATAGAAATTTTATTTTTTTTTGCATAATTTATTAAGTCTGTTCTTGATTTTAATTTCCATATTCTCCACGGAGCAATTATCTTTATTTTTGGACCAAAGTAATGATAGCCAAGTTCAAATCTAACTTGATCATTCCCTTTTCCAGTTGATCCGTGGGATACAGCATATGCTTTGTATTTTTTTGCAACTTTTATTTGATCTTTTGCAATAAGGGGTCTCGCTATTGAAGTTCCTAACAGGTAAACTCCCTCATATACCGCATGACCTCTCAACATCGGAAAAACATAATCTTTTATAAATATATTTTTTAAATCCTTTATAATTATATTTTTAACTCCAAGTTTTTTAGCATTTGAAATAATTTTTTTCTTATCAATTTCTTGACCAATATCTGCAGTATAACAAATTACCTCTGTCTTATAATTTTCTTGAAGCCATTTAAGGATTATGGATGTATCTAAGCCACCAGAATAAGCTAATACAATTCTTTTTTTTGATTTCATTTATTAACTGCAAGCTTTTTTTGCAGTATTATAAGCTTTTGTAAATCCTAACAACGAATAGTGATCTATAGTTTGAGATCCTTTTTCATTATATCCCGCTACCATTATTCTTGATCCTTTTTTCATTACTTTGACCATAATATTTTCTTTTTTATTACTAGTCATCCAAGCAAAACCTTGCTGCTTTATATCAAATTTAAATTTATTATTTCCTGAAGTTGCTAAGACTGTATTATTCTTATTAAATTCATACCCTGCAGTTGCACTTATTTCATTAGAAATTTTTTCTCCAGGTCTAAAAGTTACAAATAATCTAGCATCTCTTTTATTTTTTTTGGGTGCTTGTAAAACTGGAATTGATTGAGCAAAACACACCTTACCAGATACTTCAGTCATTACCATTACTTCCCAATCCTTGTATTTTCCAACTTTTTTTAAATCTTCTGCAAAAGTTTTTGAGATATTGGAAATTAAAACTATAAAAGAAAATAATAAAATTTTTTTAATTATGGGCATGGGTTTGGATATTTTTTTTGAATTTTGTTAATCTCATTAATAATTTCGTTTGTTAGACTTACATTTACACTTTCTATGTTTGTTTTCAACTGTTCCATTGTTGTTGCACCTATGATCACACTTGTTACAAAAGGCTGGATTTCACAAAATTTTAATGACATTTGAGTAAAATCAATATCAAATTTTTTTGATATTTCATAATATTCTTCTATAGCGTTTTGACCATTTTCATTTTTATATCTCGTAAAATCTTTAAATAATTTCATCCTTGATTTATCAGGAAGATTATTATTTCTATATTTTCCTGTTAGGTATCCAAATGCTAGCGGTGAGTATGCTAATAACCCACTTTTTTCTCTTACTGATATTTCAGCTAATCCAACCTCATAAGATCTATTGAGTAAATTATAAGGATTTTGAACTGACATCATTTTTGGAAGCTTTTTTAATTTTGATAGTTCCAGAAATTTAGACAAACCCCAAGCGGTTTCATTAGATAATCCTATATATCTAATTTTACCTTCACTAATAAATTTATCTAAACTTTCTAGAATTTCCTCAAAAGGTGTCCAATCATTATCTTTCTCGTCATGTTCATAGCCGTGCATGCCAAAAAAATTTGTGTTTCTCTCTGGCCAATGCAGTTGGTATAAATCTATGTGATCAGTCTTTAATCTTTTTAAACTTTCCTCTAAAGCCTGGGTGATTTTTTTTTTCCCAAAATTGTATCCACCTCCTCTAATGTACTTGTTAGAAGTGTTTCCACAAACTTTTGTTGCAAGTATAATTTTATCTCTCTTTTTTGTTTTCTGAAACCAATTTCCAATTATTCTCTCAGTTTCTCCATATGTTTCCTCTCTCATCGGAATAGAATAAATTTCAGCTGTATCCCAAAAATTTACACCTTGGTCTAATGCGTAATCCATCTGTTCAAAACCCTCGTCTTGAGTGTTTTGCTCTCCCCAAGTCATTGTACCGAGACAAATTGTACTTACGTCAAGATTAGTATTTCCTAATTTTTTGTAGTTCATTGAGGTTTTATAGTGTTAATTTTTTTTATTAATCTTTTAAGGCATCTTGAATAATTAGTAAAAGACTATATATTTCTCTCATTATGGAATTTGATAAAAAAGGCATTTTAGGAAGAGCTAAAGCAGCTCAACAATCAACAGTAGTGATGGATGAAGGCCTAAGAGCCTACATGCTTAAAGTTTACAACTATATGGCAACAGGAATATTGTTAACTGGTATAGTAGCTCTTTTAACATTTAAAATGTCAGTAGTTACAAATGACGCTGGATCTATTGTGGGTTTAACTCAAATGGGAAATGCAATTTATATGTCTGGACTTAAATGGCTTGTGATGTTGGCACCCCTAGGAATTGTTTTTTATATGAGTTTTGGAATAAATAAAATGAGTGCATCAAAAGCTCAAACAACTTTTTGGGTTTTTGCAGCATTAATGGGTTTATCTCTTTCTTCAATTTTATTGATTTATACCGGTATGAGTGTGACTAGAGTTTTCTTTATTTGCTCAGCTACTTTTGGAGCAATGAGCATATACGGTTACACGACTAAAAGAGATCTAACCAAATTAGGATCTTTTTTAATGATGGGATTAATTGGAATTATTATTGCCTCATTAGTTAACATTTTCATGAAATCATCAATGATGTATTTCGTAATTTCAGTTTTAGGAGTTTTAATTTTTGTCGGACTTACTGCGTACGATACTCAAAAAATTAAAAATATGTATGCAGCAAGTGATACAGGTGAAATTATTGGTAAAAAAGCTGTAATGGGAGCGTTAACGCTTTATCTAGATTTCATTAACCTATTTATTATGCTTCTAAGACTTTTTGGTCAAAGAAGATAATATTATTTTTGAAGTTTTTTCCAGTTAGTATTTTTTAGAAGTATATTTAAATCAAAAGAATTTTTTAATATTTTTCCATTTGTATCTGTTATCAAATATTTTAGATTTTTATTCTTGGGTCCAAAATTTTTACATATTTTATAAAGTGCATTTTCAGCTGCATTTTTAAAAACACTAAAACCCACTTGTTTACTTGATATACTAAGTCCATAATCTTTCCAAGAACCTTCAGAGACCATTTTTGCATATAAATCCAAAATAATTTTTAATTCATCTTTTTCAAAAAAATGTTTATCTTCTAGTTTTTTGTCATTAACATTGTTTACTACTAACCGTAAATTATTATTCATTTGTTTTATACTTGTTTATTAATCCTATTTGGAATCCTGTAAAAATGAAAGTTATAGGTAATAAACCCCAAACTTTAAAATTTACCCAAAATTCTTCAGATTGAGTTCTCCATACCAATTCATTTAATATTGCTAGACCAAAGAAGAAATATATCCATCTTTTATTTAAAATTTCCCAACCCTCATTAGTTAAAGAAACTGATTTTCCCATCAGTTTTTTGAGCACTGGTTCATTAGTAAAATATTTTCCAAATATTAAAGCCAGGCCAAATAAAATATTTATAATAGTAGGTTTAATATAAATAAAAACTGGATTATCAAAATAAATTGTCAATCCTCCAAAAAAAGTAATTAAAACTCCACTCAACAATGGAACTTTTGGTATTCTTTTTTCTAAAAACCAAATCACAGTTAATGCTATAATTGTCGCAATTATAAATGGAGGAATAGCTATTTTTAAATCTTTTCCACTATCGTAGTAGTAGTAAAAAAAAATTACTAATGGGCCAAAATCGGTAAGAAACTTCAAAAATGATTTATTCACTAAGAAGATATTAACACAAATAATATTTATACAAAAATTATATATTTTTTCTTATTGATTTTTATTTTTAAATACCCATACTTATCTCAATGCCAATTCAAAAAGCTAAATTTTCAATAGGAGACATTGTAAAGCATAAACATTTTGAGTTCAGAGGTGTTATTTATGATGTTGATTTCGAGTTTAATAATTCTGAGGAATGGTATCAATCAATCCCAAAAAATGTTAGACCGAAAAAAGATCAACCTTTTTATCATCTTCTAGCTGAAAATGATGAAATTACTTATGAGGCTTATGTATCAGAGCAAAACTTGTTAATGGACGACTCTGATGAACCCATAAAACACCCTCTAATTGAGGAAATATTCTCCGGAAAAAAGGGATCTAGCTATTTTAAACCGTCAAATTAAAAAAAATCACTTTTTAAACACATTTAATTCAAATCTTGGTCACAGGGTTATTTTAATTTAAATAATCCTGATCAAGAGTGTTTTTATTACCCTTCGTTATTATCTCCCTCTACATTCTTGATCAGACTTTAAATTCATAATAAATAATCTGAAATAATATTAAAAAAAAAATTTATGTTTAAGCTTTTAGAACCTAATAAAATCTTTTCTGTTACATCTAAAGCTCCAAAATATGTTTTATTTTTATTTATTGTTGTTTTGTCAGTAGGATTAACTGAAGCTCTAATTTTATCTCCTGAAGATTATAAACAAAGTCATGCTGTAAGAATTATGTATGTTCATGTTCCTGCAGCTTGGATCACACTTGGTATTTTTTCCTCAATTACCTTTTTATCAATTTTAGGATACATTTTTAAGATTAAAAATTTCTTTTTAATTGCAAAAAGTTTAGCTCCATCAGGTTTTGTGTTTAATATAATAGCACTGGTTACAGGTTCTATTTGGGGAAAACCAACCTGGGGAACTTGGTGGGCTTGGGATGCAAGAATAACTTCTATGTTAATTTTAGCCTTATTTTATTTAATGTATTTACTTGCTTGGAGAATTTATGAAAACAAAGAACAATTATATAAAATTACTTCAATAATAACAATTTTGGGAATTATAAATATTCCAATAATAAAATATTCAGTTGATTGGTGGAATACACTCCATCAACCTGCTTCAATTAACATATTATCAAAAACATCGATTCATTCATCAATGTTATTTCCATTATTTATAATGACTGCGGCATTTGCCCTGTTCTCATTACTTATTTTTTTGATGAAATATAATACAGAACTGATAAAAATTAAAAATAAAGGCTTAGATAGATTATGATTAATGAAATACTTTTTATGAATGGATATGGCATTTATGTTTTATCATCTTTTATATTTACACTTTTAAGTTTTTTATCTTTATACTTTGTTGTTAAGGTTCAATATGTGAGAGAGAGAAATAAATTTATCGCTAAATTTGGAAATTTAAAATCTGAAAGAGCAGCTTTTGCAAAATCTCAAATCATTAATAAAGAAATTTTATCTAATTCATCAAATTTTTAAACTTTAAACCATGTATGGTCGTAAAGTTAAATTAAGATTTTTTTTTATAATATTAGTTTTAATTACTCTAATTTTATCAGTATTCCTCATTTTAAAATCTCTTGAAGAAAATGTAGTCTATTTTAAATCCCCATCAGATATTAAAACTTTATCTGAAACTAATAAAAATAAGATAAGAGTTGGAGGAATGGTCAAAAAAAACTCTATATCTATAAAAGAGAAAAAATTAAATTTTATAATCACAGATTTTGAAAATGAAATTAATGTATCTTACTCAGGAGCAGTACCCAATCTTTTTTCAGAAGGTAAAGGAGTTGTAGCAGAGGGTTATCTAAAAGATAAAAGTTTTTTTTTAGCAACGAAAATTCTTGCTAAACATGACGAAAATTATATGCCACCTGAGGTAAAAGCTGCATTAGAGGAGAAATAAAATTGGCTAGTTTAATAGGATATTATTCTTTGATTATTGGATTTAGTATTTCTTTCTTAATAATTTTTTTTTCTATAAAAAATCTCAGTAAATCAAAACTTGATAATAAAATTATTTTTTCTGTTTTTTTTCAATTTTTTTTCGTGAGTTTAAGTTTTTTAGGTTTAGTTCAGTCATTTATAAGTTCTGACTTTAGCAATGAAACAGTTTTCAATCATTCTCACACTACAGTGCCTACTTTTTATAAAATATCTGGTGCATGGGGTAATCATGAGGGTAGTTTATTACTTTGGTTATTAGTTTTGACATTATTTATCTTTCTTTTTTTGTTGAGATCTAATGATCAGCCAAAAAAATACAGAATTTTAACTTTATTATTTCAACAGATAATTATTGTTGGTTTTTTTGTTTTTTTGATAAAAACTTCAAGTCCCTTTAATTATATTTTTCCGATACCAAATGAAGGACTAGGTCTTAATCCAATTTTACAAGATCCTGCTTTAGCGATTCATCCACCAATTTTATATTTAGGTTATGTAGGATCATCAATTATATTTTCTTCTGCTCTTGCAGCGGTAGTAACAAATTATATTTCAAGTTCATGGGCCAAGCATATAAAAAAATGGATTTTAACTTCTTGGATTTTTTTAACTTTGGGTATTTTATTAGGTTCAATCTGGGCATATTATGAGCTCGGTTGGGGTGGGTTTTGGTTCTGGGATCCAGTTGAAAATGTTTCTTTAATGCCGTGGTTAGCACTTATTACGTTGCTGCATTGCACATTAGTATTGGAAAAAAAACAAATCTTAACTTCTTGGGTCGTAATATTATCAATTGCAACTTTTACACTAAGTATGTGTGGGACTTTTTTAGTTAGATCTGGAATTTTAAATTCTGTACACACGTTTGCTAACGACCCAGAAAGAGGATTATATATATTAATCTTTTTATTTATTTTAGTGTTTTTATCGATTTTTATTTTTTTATTTTTTTATAAAAGTGAAAAAACTACAACAAATTCTTTCTTTTGGTTAAGTAAAGAGACATCAATTTTAATTAATAATTGGTTTATGATGTATTTTCTTTCAGTAGTTTTGATAGGAACAACTTATCCAATATTTTTAGAGGTATTATCTTCAGAAAAAATATCTGTTGGTCCACCATTCTATAATAAATTGATAATTCCATTTTTAGTTCCATTTTTGTTAGCAATGGCAATAGGTCCGAAATTAAAATGGATAAAATCAGAGTTAGAAAATAAATTAAACCTAATTTTATTTTTAATTATTTCTCTTTTATTATCTACTTTTATAATAAGAAATTTAGACATTAACTTTCTAATCAACACAATTTTAGTGACCTCAGCATTTTATTTATTTTTAATAACTCTCAAGGATTTTTTTTCAAAAAAATTTAAAAATTTATCTCAAAATCTTGCTCATTTTAGTTTTAGTTTATTAATTTTAAGTATTTTATTTAATAATTTTTTATCAACAGAAATAATTACTAATTTAAAAATTAATGAAACTTATGAAAATGATGCACTAAAAATAAATTTTGAGGGTATTGAACAAAGAGATGAACAAAATTTTAAAGCAATTATTGGCAAGTTTGTTATAGAGCATAATGGTGGGCAGACAGATATTATGCAACCTGAATTAAGAATATATAATCAACCTAACATCATTACTAGTGAAGCAGATATTAAAACAACTTTATATAAAGATAAATTTATGACTATGAATTCTGTTCAAAATCAAGAGTATTTTAATATTAGATATCAAGTAAAACCTTTTATGATTTGGATTTGGCTATCTACATTTTTAATTAGCTTAAGTGGTTTGATAGGTTTTTTTAAAAAGAGATATGAGAACTAAAATTTTTCCAATTTCATTAATAATTATAGTTTCAGTAATTTTTGTAATTTTTTATAAAGGATTACAAAATTCTAATGTTTATAAACCTCAAATAGGCAATCAAAAAAATATTCCTGTTTTTATTGCTAAAGCATTCGAAACAGAAGAGATTTTTAAATCAGAAGATATTTTTGAAGGGGATAAATTTTATTTGATGAATATATGGTCTTCCTGGTGCGCCCCCTGCAGAGATGAGCACAAGTTTTTATTAAATTTATCTAATCAAAAAAAATTAAAAATTATTGGCCTCAACTATAAAGATAAAAAAAAAAATGCAACAAATTTTTTAAACGAATTAAACAATCCCTATGATTTTATTTTTAGTGATACAGATGGAACAATCGCAATCGAGTGGGGTGCTTATGGGGTTCCAGAGTCTTTTTTATTATATAAAAATAAGATTGTTAAAAAGATTATTGGACCAATCGACCAAAATTCATTACTAGAAATTAAAGAGTTAATTCAATGAGATTTCTAAAATTTTTTATTTTAATTTTAATTATATTTAATTTTAATTTAGTACATGCAAAAACTAAAAGTTTGGATGCAAAAATAACAAAAAATTTACGCTGTCTAATTTGTCAAGGTCAATCTATACATGACTCTGACTCTGAATTTGCAATTAGTTTAAAAACCTTGGTAAAAAAAAAATTAAATGAAGGGAGTAGTGAAGAGGAAATTTATAATTATTTAAAAGATAAATATGGTGAATGGATTTTATATGACCCAGGATTTAGTAAAAACACTTATTTTCTCTGGTTATTACCTCTCTTGATGTTTTTAATTGGTGGTGCAATAATATTAAAATTATTTATATATAAAAAAAATTAATTATATTTCACATATGAAACTAAAAATTTTATATCTTTTGATTGCATTCTTTGTAGCAGGTTTACCTATTAATGCTGAAGATTTTAAGGTCGACACTAATAATACTAAGTTTAATGTTTACTCAGGAATGTTTGATTTTAGTGATGATGGTAAAAGATCAACTTTAATTGGACTTCAACATCAAAATGTAGATCTTAATAAAGATACATTTTTAGGAAATTTATCACCTATCACTGGAGCATTAATAACATCAGACAATGCAGCATATTTCTATACTGGAGTGCAAGCTCAATATTCTATAGGAGCTTTAAATGTGATACCAAGTTTTACTCCTGGTATTTATGAACAGGGAGATGGTAAAGATTTAGGACATATAATTGAGTTTAAAAGCGAGGTCCAACTCTCTTTAGATCTGCCTAAGGATAGTCAATTTGGTTTTTCTTACAACCATTTATCTAATGCTAGTCTAGGAGATAAAAATCCTGGGGCAAATAGTTATATGTTTAATTTTCTTAAAAAGTTTTAAATATATAATATGAGATTAAAAGATTGCCACAATTTTAGTGACTTTAGAAAATTAGCACAAAAAAAATTACCATCACCCATATTTCATTATATTGATGGTGCAGCTGATGATGAAATTACTTATGCAAGAAATACCAGTGCATTTGATGATGTTGATTTGGTTCCAAATGTTTTAAGAGGAGTTGAAGATGTTGATCTTTCCACAACAATTTTTGGAAAGAAACTAGACTTACCTTTTTATCTTGCACCAACAGCTTTACAAAGACTTTTCCATTATGATGGTGAAAGGGCAGTTGGAAAAGCAGCTAAAAAATACAATACAATGTTTGGGGTTTCAGCATTAGCTACAGTGAGTGTAGAGGAAATATCTTCAATGATTGATACTCCTAAGATGTTTCAATTTTATTTCCATAAAGATAGAGGTTTAAATGATTCTTGTTTAGAGCGCGCAAAGGCAGCTAAATTTGATGTAATGGCTTTAACAGTAGATACTATAACAGGTGGAAATCGTGAAAGAGATCTGAGAACAGGATTTACATCTCCACCAAAACTAACTTTATCAAGTTTATTTAGCTTTGCTACTAAGCCAATGTGGGGAATAAATTATTTAACAAAAGGTAAGTTTGAATTGCCACACTTACAAGATTTTGTAAAAGAAGGTACGAGCACCAACTCGTCCATTGGAAATTATTTTTCTACTATGTTAGATCAATCCATGAACTGGAAAGATGCAGAAAAACTTTGCTCTCAATGGGGAGGTCATTTTGCATTGAAGGGTGTTATGAGTGTTGAGGATGCAAAACGAGCAGTTGATATTGGGTGCACAGGTATAATGGTTTCAAATCATGGTGGAAGACAATTAGATGGTTCTAGATCTCCATTCGATCAGCTAGCAGAAATTGTTGATGCAGTAGGAGATAAGCTTGATGTAATTTGTGAGGGTGGAATTCACAGAGGAACACATATGCTCAAAGCGTTGTCATTAGGTGCAAAGGCATGTTCTGGTGGAAGACTTTACCTTTATGCACTAGCAGCAGCGGGCCAAGCTGGTGTTGAAAGAGCTTTGGAACAATATAAATCTGAATTACAAAGAGATATGAAACTAATGGGTTGCACAAAGATAAGCGACTTAAATAGAAGTAATTTAAGATTCAGAAGAACGTGAGTTTAAAAAATTGTTATAACTTTGAGGACTTCAGAAAGTTAGCAAAAAAAAAATTACCCTCACCAATTTTTCATTACATAGACGGTGGTTCTGATGATGAGTCAACTTTAAGAAGGAATACGGACTCATTTAATGAATGTGATTTAGTTCCAAATATTCTTGCAAGTGTAGGTAAACCAGACTTATCAACAACTTTATTTGGACGTAAAATAGATATGCCAATTTTTCTTTCACCGGCAGCTATGCAAAGACTTTATCATCCTGATGGAGATAAAGCTTCGGCTAGGGCAGCAGAAAAATTTGGAACATTTTATAGTATGTCTTCGATGGGTAATAATTCAATTGAAGAGATATCGAATATCTCAAGTGGTCCAAAATTATTTCAACTTTATGTTCATAAGGATAGATCAATTTCTGATGACTTAATCGATAGGTCTAGGAGGTCTGGTTTTGATGCAATGTGCTTAACTGTAGATACTTTAGTTGCTGGAAATAGAGAGAAAGATCACAGAACAGGGTTTACAACACCACCAAAATTAACTTTACAAAGTCTAATTAGTTTTGCGATGCGTCCTAATTGGGTTTTTAATTATCTGACAGGAAAAAAATTTGAACTTTCAAATGTTAAAAAAAAAACAGATAAGGGAACTAGTATTGCAAAATCAGTTATTGAATATATTAATGAACAATATGATCCGGCAATGGGCTGGAAGGATGCTGAGTATTGTGCAAAAAAATGGAATGGTCCATTTGCTCTAAAAGGTGTGATGAGTGTTGAGGATGCTAAAAGAGCTATTGATATTGGGTGTACAGCAATAATGATCTCCAATCATGGTGGTCGTCAATTAGATGGTTCTCGATCTCCCTTTGATCAAGTAAAAGCAATTTCTGATGCAGTAGGAGATAAGCTGGAAATCATTTTAGATGGAGGAGTGCGGAGGGGAACTCACGTATTAAAAGCGCTTGCCGCAGGAGCAAAAGCTTGCAGTTTTGGAAAAATGTTTTTGTTCTCTTTAGCCGCAGGTGGTCAAAAAGGTGTTGAGCATTTACTTCAAAACATGCACGATGAAATCAATAGAAATATGGTTTTAATGGGATGCAAAAATTTAAAAGAGTTGAATAGTTCAAAATTAATTTATAGAAATAGGTCTTAAAAATTAAAAAAACATTATCATGAAGCTAGCAAAAAATTTAAATAATTTAGGGACTGAATCTGCTTTTTCTGTTTTGGCTGAGGCAAAGGCATTAGAGGCTAAGGGAAATCCAATGATACATTTGGGACTAGGTCAGCCAGATTTTAAAACACCTAAACACGTTGTTGAAGCAGCAAAAAAAGCTTTAGATGACGGACATCATGGTTATGTTTTATCCAACGGAATTTTAGAATGCAGACAATCTGTTACGAGATGGATTAAGAAAAGATATAATGCTGAGGTAGATGCTGAAAGAATTTTAATCATGCCAGGTGGTAAACCCACTATGAGTTATGCAATTCAATGTTTTGGAGAGCCAGGTGCAGAAATTATTCATCCAACTCCTGCTTTTCCAATTTATGAGTCAATGATTAACTATACAGGCTCGACTTCTATACCTTACGATTTGACAGAGGACAAAGATTTAAAATTTAATCCAGAAAAAATATTGTCATTAATTACTGACAAAACAAGATTATTAATATTAATAAATCCAAATAATCCTACAGGAAGTTTTGTAGAAAAATCACAAATAGATGTTTTAGCTGAAGGACTAAAAAAACATCCACATGTAACTATTTTGAGTGATGAAATTTATAGTAGACAAATTTTCGATAACAAAGAAATGCCATCTTTTTTTAATTACCCAGAATTGAGAGAAAGATTAATTGTATTGGAAGGATGGAGTAAAGCATATTCAATGACTGGATGGAGATTAGGTTGGAGTTTTTGGCCTAAAGAATTAGTTCCACATGTAAATAAACTTTTAATAAATAGTGTATCTTGTGTAAATGCTGCTGCGCAATTTGCTGGCATTGCTGCTTTAGATGGTCCAGATGACTCAATTCATGAAATGATGGAAAAATTTACAGCTAGAAGAAACTTAATTCATCAAGGTTTAAATGATTTACCAGGTGTTGAATGTAGTCTACCTGGAGGAGCTTTTTACGCATTTCCGAAGGTTAGTGGAACAGGAATGAGTGGAAGTGAATTTTGTAAAAAAGCAATGCATGAAGCTGGTGTAGCAATAGTCCCTGGAACAGCTTTTGGTAAAACTTGCAAAGATTATGTTAGATTTAGTTTCGCTGCTTCTAGAGATAATATTTCTCAAGCTTTAGAAAACATAAAGAAAATGCTAACTAAATAAGCTGTATTTTTCCTTTAATCTTTATTAATATTCAAACAAATGAATAATCAAGTTCAAGCAGAATTAAAAAAAATCTTTAATGGAAGATTTTCGACTTCGGAGTCTACAAGAGCTAATTATGCTAGGGGTGAGGACACTTATGATCCTGTTTTATCTAAAGCAGTTGTTTTTCCTGAAACAAATGAAGAAGTTTCAAAAATATTAAGTTTATGTAATGAGCATAAAATCCCTGTGGTTCCTTTTGGTACTGGAACATCCTTAGAAGGAAATGTTGTAGGAAATGATAAAGGAATTACTATTTCTTTAGAAAAAATGAATAAAATTTTAAGTGTCAATGCAGAAGATTTTGATTGCAGAGTTCAAGCTTGTGTAACTAAAGAACAATTAAACGAATATTTAAGAGAAGACGGAGTTTTTTTCCCAATTGATCCTGGTGCAAATGCAGCAATAGGGGGCATGGCATCTACTTCAGCTTCAGGAACTATGGCAGTTAAATACGGAACGATGAAAACAGTAATTACTGGCCTTACAGTCGTTCTGCCTAGTGGTGAAATTGTAAAAACTGGAAGTAGAACTAAAAAAACTTCAGCAGGTTATAATTTAACTAATCTTTTCATCGGTTCTGAAGGCACTTTAGGTATAATTACAGAAATTCAGTTAAGATTATCTCCTATCCCAGAAAGTATTATGAGTGCTGTATGCCATTTTCCATCTTTAGAAAGTGCAGTGCAAACTGCTCAGCAGGTAATTCAATATGGTGTGCCTATAGCAAGAATTGAGATGTTAAATAAAGAGCAAATGGAAATTAGTATAAATTATTCTAAACTGAAAAATATTGAAGCAGTGCCAACATTATTTTTCGAATTTCACGGTTCAGAAGCATCAAATCAAGAAAATATAAAAATAGTTGAAGAAATTTCAAAAGACAATAATGGAAGCTCGTTTAAATGGGCAAAAGATTTAGAGGAAAGGAATAAACTTTGGAAAGCAAGATGGGATGTTTATTATTCTGTTAAAGCCTTAATTAATAATGGCAGAGTATACTCAACTGATGTATGTCTACCAATCTCAAACATTACAGAATGTGTAAATTTTGCTGAAGAGGAGACAAAGAAACTTGGTCTAAGAGCTCCTATGGTAGGACATTTAGGAGATGGAAATTTTCATGTAATTTTACCTTATGATCCTAAAGAAGAGGGAATTTATAATAAGATAAGAGACTTTAGTGATTTATTAATAAAAAAAACTCTAGAGCTAAATGGAACAATAACAGGTGAGCATGGAGTTGGATTACATAAAAAAGCCTATCTTCTTCAGGAGCATGGTGATTGTATTCCATTAATGAAAACTATTAAAAAGAGTATTGACCAAAATAATATAATGAATCCTGGCAAAATATTTGATTTAAATTAATCAATAAAAATGAAAAAAATTTTAATTACCAGGAAATTAATTAAAGATAGTGAGGATAAAGCTTCAAAAATTTTTGAAGCAAAATTTAACTCAAATGATGAATTATATTCACAATCAAAAGTAATAGAAATGAGTCAAGGTTGTGATGGTATTCTTTCATCTTTGACAGAAAAATTAGATAAAGATACAATTGAAAAATTACCGGATACAGTTAAGATTATTTCAAATTTTGCTGTTGGATTTGGAAATATTGATTTAGAGGCTGCAAAAAAGAGAGGGATTGCAGTTACAAATACGCCTGAGGTTTTGTCAGATGCAACTGCAGAAATCGGTGTTCTCCTAATATTAGGAGCATGCAGAAGAGCTGCTGAGGGAATAAGTTCTGCAAGAGAAGGTGGATGGAAATGGTCTGCAGATTATTTAATTGGAAAACAATTAACTGGAACAAGATTAGGTGTTTTAGGAATGGGAAGAATTGGGCAAAAAATAGCTAAAATTGCTAAATCATTAGGAATGATAATTCATTATCATAACCGATCAAAATTAAATCCTGAAAAAGAAAACGGTGCAATTTATCATGATAGTGTAAAAAGTCTTTTTTCAGTATCTGATGTTTTATCTATTTGTTGTCCAGCAACAAAGGAAACAGAAAATATGATCAACAAAGAGACAGTTGAATATTTTCCTAAAGGAGCAGTAATAACTAATGTTGCTAGAGGTGATATTGTTGATGATGAGGCTTTAATTGATGCATTGAACAGAAGAAAAATTTATGCTGTAGGCTTAGATGTTTACAAAAATGAACCAAACTTAAACCCAGGTTATTCAAAAATAAAATCTGCTTTTATTTTACCTCATCTTGGAAGCGCAACAAAAGACACTAGAATAGCAATGGCTAATTTAGCTATTGATAATATTGATGAGTATTTTCAAACAGGGAATTGTAAAAATAAAGTGAACTAATTCTACCCTAGATTGTATAAAATTAAATTTCTGCGACATCTACTCCTTTTTTTAGAAAGACTCTAAGCTAATTCTATGTTTAAATTATTACAGTTAATTAACTAGTAGAGGAGAAATAATGACAAAAGAAAATAAATCATTGAAGATTAAAACATCTTCAAGACGTAAGTTCTTTAAAACCGCTGCTAAAGCTGGAGCTGTTGCTGCAGCTACGGTTGCAATGCCAAACATTGCAAGAGCAGATGGTCATGTAACATTAAAGATGCAAGCAGCTTGGCCTTCAGGCGCTAACATCTTTTTTGAAATGGCTGGGGACTACTGTAACATGGTTAAAGAAATGTCTGGAGGTTCACTTAAGATTGATCTTCAACCAGTAGGTTCAGTTGTAAAAACTTCAGAAATAGGAGCAGCTGTTAGTGATGGTAACCTAGATATGGGTCACTGGGTGACAGCTTATTGGTATGGTAAAAATCCTGCCGCTTCACTTTTTGGAACTGGTCCATCATACGGAATGTCATCTCAAGAAGTAATGGGATGGATGGAATATGGTGGAGGAAGAAAATTATATGACGAAGCTGTTGCTTCAGTAGGATTCGATTACATTGGATTCTTTCATATGCCTATGCCAGCACAGCCTTTTGGTTGGTTCAAAAAGAATGTAACAAAAGTATCTGATGTTAAAGGAATGAAGTATAGAACAGTTGGTTTAGCGACTAACGTTTTAACTGCTATGGGAATGGTCGTAAGACAATTACCAGGTGGTGAAATTCAACCAGCAATGAAAACTGGTTTGATTGATGCTGCTGAATTTAACAACCCAACATCAGACTCACAGTTTGGAATGCAAGATGTATCTAAACATTACCACTTAGGTAGTTTCCACCAGTCTCAAGAAATGTTTGAGATACCGGTGAACAAGAAAAGATACAATAGCCTTTCACCTGCTCATCAAGCTATCTTGAAAAATGCTGCTTATGCTGCAAACTCAGATAACTACTTCAAAGCTTTAGTTAGATATTCTGCTGACTTAGCTAAGTTAATGAATGAGCATAAGGTTAATGTTTACCAAACATCTGATGCTATTTTAGCTGAACAGTTAAAAGGTTGGGATAAAATAGTAAGTGAATTTTCTGGAAAAGATCCTTTCTTCAAGAAAATTATCGCTTCTCAGAAAGCATACGCTAAGAGAACTATGAAGTATCTGTTGATGAATCAACCGAACTACAAATTAGCTTATGAAAATGAGTTTGGTCCAATCGGAAAAGTTAAAATTTAATTAACTTTAAAAGAATTAAATTAAAGGGGGTTTAAAAACCCCCTTTTTTTTTACCAAAATTTACTATACTTATAAATTAAAATGGAATCTTACATAAAATTTGCTGATACACTTAGCACATCAATGGGCAAAGCCTTTTCATGGTGTATTGTTATTTTAATGGGAGGAACAGTTTATGAAGTAGTAATGGCTTATGCATTTAATAAGCCAACATTATGGAATTTTGATTTTAGTATGCAGATGTATGGAGCAATATTAATGATGTCTGGTGCATACTGTTTAGCAACAGAAGCTCACGTAAGAGGTGATGTAATTTATAGATTATTTAGCCAAAGAACCCAAGCATGGATAGATTTAGTTCTTTATTTTATATTCTTTTTTCCTGGTGTAATCGCTTTAGCATTTTATGGCTATGAATACGCAGCTCAAGCCTGGAAAATTAAAGAAACTAGCTGGAGTAGTCCAGCTCAAATTCAAATTTACATGGTGAAATCCATGATACCTGCTGCTGGTATTATGTTAATAATTCAGGGAGTAAGCGAGGTGTTCAGATCTGTAATTTGTATTAAAACAGGTATTTGGCCTTCACGAATGGTTGTTGCTGAAGAAACAGATAAAATTTTAATGAGAACCTCTCAAGAAGAAGATAAAAATAATGTTATTTAGTCTTACCAATCCAGAAGTAGCAATTTTAATGATGGGAGTATTCCTATTCGCAGTTTTACTTGGTTTCCCTATAGCATTTACGTTAATGGCTATGGGAATAGGTTTTGGATATTATGCTTATTATGATCCAGTTTTAATGGATCATCTTTTTGATAATAGAATATTTTCTCTATTTGTAAAAAATACTTATACAGTTATGGATAATAACGTATTGACCGCAGTACCACTCTTTTTGTTTATGGGATATTTAGTTGAAAGAGCAGGAATTGTAGCAAAATTATTTTTTGCAATAAGACTAGCAGCACATAGATTACCTGCATCGATGGCTGTAGCAGCACTTATTACGTGTACTTTATTTTCTACAGCAACAGGAATTATTGGGGCAGTCGTAACTTTGATGGGATTATTAGCCTGGCCCGCAATGGTTAAGGCAGGATATGACAAAAAATTTGCATCAGGAATAATTTGCAGTGGTGGTTGTTTAGGAATTTTAATTCCACCGAGCATCATGTTAATTGTTTATTCTGTGATCGCTCAATTATCACCATTAAGATTATTTGCAGCTGCAATTTTTCCAGGATTGATGTTAGCAGGTTTATACATCGGATATGCAGTATTTAGAGCATGGCTTAACCCTTCAATAGCTCCAAGACCACCTGCTGAAGATATTCCACCAAGAGCAGAAATTTTAAAAGAGGTATTAGTCTCTTTTGTTCCTTTATTTGGTTTAATAATGTTAGTTCTTGGAACAATTTTAGCAGGAATTGCTACCCCAGCCGAAGCCGCCGCAGCAGGAGCTTTTGGTGCTTTGATTTTATCTTGGTTTTATAAAACTCTTAAATGGCAAAATTTTAAGGAATCTGTCTTTCTAACAGCTAAAACTACCGCAATGATTATGTGGTTATTTATTGGATCTTGGACTTTTTCTTCAGTTTTTTCTTACTTGGGCGGCCATGAGGTATTTGAACATTTCTTTACATCGATAAATATAACTACATGGCAATTTTTAATAATAACCCAAATAATAATTTTTTTACTAGGTTGGCCCTTAGAATGGACGGAGATTTTAATTATATTTGTTCCAATATTTTTACCATTGCTAGAGATATTTAACGTGAATCCATATTTTTTTGCGATGTTAATTGCGTTAAATTTACAAACATCCTTTTTAACTCCGCCAATGGCCATGTCCGCCTATTATCTTAAAGGAGTTCAAAAAACTAATGTTGAACTGTTAGAAATATTTAAGGGCATTATGCCATTTTTAGGCATAGTTATTTTTGGAATGTTTTTGATGTACATGTTTCCTGGAATTGCTTTATGGTTACCAGATGTATTGTTTGCAGACTAAAAAAAGATGATTGATATATTTTCGTTAAGTGTCGAAGAGTTAGCCTCAAAAATTAAAGAGGGTCACTTAAGCTCAGTTGAAGTTTGTGAAAAATATATTGAAAGAATAGGTAAATTTGAAAGAGATATTAAAGCCTGGGTTCACTTTGATAAAAAAGTTTTATTAGAAAAAGCTGCTGATGCAGATGAGCATAGAAAATCAGGAAAACCAGTAGGTCTTTTGCACGGAGTTCCAATAGCTTTAAAAGATATAATTGGAACTGTTGATATGCCAACTGAATGTGGCACACCAATAAGAAAAGGTAAATCTTATTCCCAAAATGCCGAGATAGTTGAACTATTAAATTCAGCTGGTGCTATTGTGATGGGTAAAACTGCTACATCAGAATTAGCGTATCTCGGACCACCAAAAACAACTAATCCGCATGATTATACAAGAACACCTGGAGGCTCTTCTAGCGGTTCAGCAGCATCTGTTGCTTCTCTCATGGCACCTCTTTCAATTGGATCACAAACAGGTGGATCAGTTATTAGACCAGCTTCTTATTGTGGTGTTGTTGGATATAAACCAACTTATGGTCTAATTTCAAGAAATGGTGTTTTAAGAACTTCATATGCATTGGATCATATGGGTTTATTTGGCAGAACTGTTGAAGATGTAGCTTTGTTAGCTAAAGTTTTAATTAAAAAGGATCATCATGATCCAGCAACCATTTATTATTCAGCAGAAAATATTTTAGAAGAAACAAAAAAAGGTCCTGCATATGAGCCTAAGTTCATCTTTTATAAATCAGATTATTGGAAAATAATTGATAAAAAATCTAGAGAGTCTTTCGAATATTTTATTAAGTCATTTAAAAATATTGAGGTGTTTGATACTCCATCATATTTTAAAGATATTCATAAATATCATCAAATAATTCATGAAACAGATTTGGCTAATAATTTTGCTATGTATTATAAAAAGTATAAGGCAAAATTATCAAAATATATGCAAACTGCTATAGCTAAAGGTAATAAATATTCAGCAAAAGAATATGCTGAAGCTATTGATTTTAAAAAAAGAAGCTATGAGTCTTATCAAGAAGTTTTTGAGGATTATCATGGAGTTTTATCTCCATCTAGTCCGGGTGTTGCGCCAAAAGGATTGAAGAGTACCGGTACAGCTGAGTTTAATAAGGTATGGTCATATCTAGGTACTCCCTGCATATCTCTTCCTCTACTTGAAGGTGAAAATAATTTGCCTTTAGGTGTGCAGCTTATTGGAGATCGTTATGATGATCATAGATTTTTAGGGGTTGCTAATTGGTTAGAAAAAGAATGTAATAATTAAGATGCAAAAGTTTACAACATTTTTAGGGTCTCTTCTGGCAATAGCTTTTTTGGTAGGTCTTGCATTTACATTAACCAGATCTTCAATGATAGGTTTTTTTGATGTATTGCCTGTTTATATTTTAATGGGTATTGCAATTTTTATGATGGTCTATGAGGCCTTTTTTGATAAAAAATAGATATCTAAAAATTAAAATCATTGAACACAAAAACAAATAATTTATTAGCATTTTCTCTTTTATTTATTCAACCAATATTTATGGCATCAAATTTAATTGTAGCCAGAGGTGGAGTTGAATATGTTCCACCAATCTCTTTAGCATTTTGGAGATGGACGGTAGTTTTTTTAATTCTCCTACCATTCACTTATTTATCTTTAAGAAAGAGTTACAAAATTATGAAAAAAGAATATAAAAAACTTTTTTTCTTAGGGGCAACTGGATGTGGGGTATGTGGCGCCTTCCCTTTTTTAGCTGGTCAAACCACTACTGTTACCAATATGGGAATCATTTATACCTCATCTCCAGTATTTATAATTTTGATTTCAAGCATTTTTTTTAATGAAAAAATTAATCTAACTAAAATTATTGGACTTATAGCTTGTTTGATAGGAGTATTTGCTATTATTATAAAAGGCGATCTCTCTTTGTTAATAGATCTTAATTTTACAATTGGTGATTTGTGGATGTTGGCTGCTGCTATTGGATGGGCTTTATATTCAATTTATTTGTTTTATTGGAAAACAAAACTTGAAATTTTTCAAAGATTTACATTAATTGCTTTTTTTGGTGCAGTCAGCTTGTTACCTTTTTATATTAGTGAAGAAATCTTTTTTGAAAGAACTATATTTAATCAGGAATTTTTCATGTGGGTTGTCTTTGCAGCAGTTTCCCCAGGAATAGTTGCATTTACTCTCTATACAATGGCACAAAAAAAACTTGGCGCATCTCTGACAGGATTTACCTTATATATTTTTACAATATATGGAGCAATTTACGGCTATTTTCTATTTGAAGAAAAATTAGAAAATTATCATCTTGTAGGAACTATGTTAGTTTTTTTTGGCATATACTTAGCAAAGAAAAAAAATGTTCAAAAAAATTAGGAACAATATAATGCAATTAATTTTAATTATATTTTTTCTTTATTCTTTAATTTTAGTGTTTTTGTACTTCTATCAAAGAAGCTTATTATATCATCCAAACGAAAATAATTATTCAGGGGATGAAATCTCTGTAGGTATTGAAAAAGTGAAAATATCATCTTCAGATAATCTTCAAATATTAGGCTGGTATCACGAAAAAAATCTAAAAGATTTTAAAACACTAATTTTTTTTCATGGTAATGCAGGATCCCTGGAAAATAGAATTCATAAAATCAATCATTTTAGAGATATGGATATAAATTTTTTAATAATAGCTTGGCGTGGCTTTAGTGGAAATAAAGGCAAACCGACTGAACAAGGTCTTTATGATGATGGCAAAAGTGCAATTGACTGGTTAGCCAAAAAAGGCGTGAGAGAAAAAGATATTATTTTATATGGAGAGTCATTGGGTACAGGAGTGGCTACACATCTTGCACAAAATAAAAATTTTGCAGGAATAATATTAGAAACACCTTTTACTTCAATGATCGATGCTGCCAAGAAATTTTATCCATATATACCTGTCAACCTATTGTTAAAAGATAAATTTGAAAATAAAAAAAACATTAAAAATATTAATTCTCCTATTTTAGTGATGCATGGTGAGGCTGATCAAATTGTTCCATTTTCAATGGGAAAAAAAATATATGAAATTGCAAATGAGCCTAAATATTCATATTTTACAAAATATGACAATCATATGATGGAATATGATGAAAATCTTCTTAAAGCATTAAAGTCATTTTTAGACAGTTTAAATTAAGCCACAATCTAAACAAATATATTTCAAGATTTTAAGCTTATTTAAATTAATGATAAGATATTTTTTAATTCTTTTTTTTAGCTTTATTTTCACAAATTCTGTTTACTCAAAAGAAAACTCTTTTTACCCAGATGATTTATTTCATATTGATCATATGGACTCTCACAATAAAGAGTTTGCACTATATTTTAAAGGTAGAGAAAAATCGATTTTAGCTAGAGGTGAAGAAAGTAATTATATAAACGATTTTCCAAGAGACCTTTATATTTATAATTATTCCACCAAATCATCTATGCCTCTAATTTCTTATGATTGGTTTCCTTCTCAGGCTAAATATTTTTTACAAGAGTATAATTTTCCAGTTTTCCCTGATGATTTCGCTTACTATCTTTTGAAGGATAATAAAACTCTAGTGATGATTAGTGCTGTCAAAAGTTTAAATGCAAATTTCAAATATGATATTATTAATCAAAAATTAGAACTTTATCCTACAACTGGTAAATTTGATTTTATAATTTCTTCTTTTTCTAAAGATTGTGGTCATTATAAATTTAAAGATAATTATAAGTGTAGTATTTATAAGCCTTTGATTTCGAGTAATTTAATAAATTAATCAGTTTGAGTGAAGGCATCTGCAAATTTTTCTGCTTCAAATATTTGCAAGTCATCTTCTTTTTCACCTAATCCTAATGCAATAATAGGAAGTTTATATTTCTTTGCTAAAGCTAAAAGAATACCTCCTTTTGCAGTTCCATCTAATTTCGTCATTATGATACCTGTTATTGGAATAATTTTATTAAACTCTTCGACTTGATTTATTATATTTTGACCTGAAGTTGCGTCTAAAACTAAAACAACATCATGTGGTGCTTCAGCGTCTATCTTTTTAGTTACATTTGCAATTTTTTTATATTCTTCCATTAAATTCTTTTTATTTTGAAGTCTTCCTGCCGTATCAATTAAAACTTGATCAAAATTATTTTTTAATGCATCTTCGATGGCTTTATACGCTACTGAAGCTGGATCTGAACCTTGTGATGATTTAATAACTTGAACATCTATTTTATTAGCCCAATTTTCTAATTGCTCAATAGCTGCAGCTCTAAAAGTATCAGAGGCTGCAAACATAACTTTATTACCACTTGATTTTAAAATTTTACCAATTTTACCAATAGTAGTTGTTTTACCAACACCATTTACACCAGAAATTAAAGTTGCATTTAATTTATCTTTTTTGGTGAAAAAAGACTTGTTCTCTAGGGGTTTCATTAAAGAAATTATATAATCTTTTAAAATGAGATTTATTTCTAAAGATAAATCTTTTGAAGGATCAATTTTTTTAGTTGAAATTATTTGTTTTATCTCAGAGGCAGCTTCTATACCTACATCAGATTTAATTAAAAATTCTTCAATTTTATTTAAATTTTCATCATCTATTTTTTTTTTTACAATTATTTCCTTAATGCCAGACGAAAGTGCGGAAGCACTTTTTTGAAAACCTTCTTTAAATTTATCAAAAATTCCCATTATAATTTTATTGAAATTTCCTTAATATCTGAGACTGGGCCTTTCATATGAATAGAATTTTTTTCATCTATAAAAATTGATAATTTGCCATTAACAAATTCTATATCTGTATTATTTTTGGTTAAATTATTTAATTTACCAGCAAAAGCTGTTGCACAAGCTGCTGTTCCACATGCCTTTGTTAAACCTGCACCTCTTTCCCAAACTTTAACTTTTATTAGATTTTCATTAATTACTTTAGCTATTGTAACGTTACATCTTTCCGGAAATAAAACATGACTCTCAATTTTTGGACCAATTTTTCCAACATCAAAGTTTTCAATTTTTTCTACAAAAAAAATAACATGGGGGTTCCCCACATTTACAGCAGTACCACCTAAATATTCTTTATTATCTAAATCATTAATCTTAATATTTAAATTTTTTGTATCAGATTCTTTTGAAAGAGGAATTTCATTCCAATTTATTTTTGCTTTTCCAATTTCAGTTATTACAAGATTATTATCCAATATTTCTGATTTTAAAATTCCGGACTGAGTCGTTAGTGTCACATTTCTATCATTTTTCTCTTTTGATATTAAATCAGCAACACATCTTGTTCCATTTCCGCATGCTCCAGATTCTCCTCCATCAGAATTAAAAAATTTTAAACTAGCATCAGTAGTGTTATCTTTTTCTATTAGTATCAATTGATCACAACCAATAAAATTCCTGTTACAGATTTTAATAACCTGATCTTTTGATAAGTTTGTAATTTTTTCTCTATTATCAATGATCACAAAATCATTACCTAATCCATCCATTTTAAAAGCTTTAATGTCCATATATAGTTATTTAACTTATTTATTGACTTTTTGAACCTCTATTATAGTTTGGGCCAGTTTCCGCAAAAACGTTAAATTTGCGGTGTCTTTGGAAACAAAGAGATCGACACTAGTCAGCGAGGGTTCGCCCACTAGTGAGATTACTGCTGTGTGAAATAAATATGTTTGAAAATTTGACAAATAAATTTGAAGAAATTTTTTCTTCTCTAAAAAAAGCACCTTCTCTTGATGAAAAGCAAGTCGATGAAGGCTTAAGAGGTATTAGACAAGCTTTAATAGAAGCTGACGTTTCTCTAGATGTTGCAAAAGAATTCGTTGAAAAGGTTAAACCAAAAGCATTAGGACAAGAAATAATAAGATCGACATCACCTGGAGATATGGTGGTTAAGATTGTTTATGATGAGCTTGTTAATTTGCTAGGTGAAAAAAATAATGATGTAAATCTTAATGCAGTTCCTCCAGTACCAATGATGCTAGTTGGATTACAAGGCTCTGGTAAAACAACTACAACCGCTAAACTTGCAAGGTACTTAGAAAATACTAAGAAAAAGAAAGTTATGATGGTTAGCTTAGATATTTATAGGCCTGCTGCTCAAGAACAACTTAAATCTTTAGGTGAGCAAAATGATATTTTAACTCTCCCTATAATTGAAGGCCAACAGCCAGCTGATATTTGTCAAAGAGCTATAAGCGCCGCTAATTTAAATGGAGCTGATATTATATTATTTGATACCGCAGGAAGGACACAGATTGATTTACAAATGATGAGTGAGATTAAACAAATTGAAAAAACAATTAATCCTGCAGAGACTTTTTTGGTTGCAGACTCACTTACGGGACAAGTAGCAGCATCTGTAGCAAAAGAATTTAAAAATACAGTAAATCTGTCAGGAATAATTTTAACTAGAGCAGATGGTGATGCTAGAGGCGGAGCAGCTGTTAGTATGAAATTTATTTCTCAAGTTCCAATTAAATTTTTAGGCGTAGGTGAAAAAATTGAAAATCTTGAAGTATTTCATCCAGATAGAATTGCAAATAGAATTTTGGGAATGGGAGATATTGTATCTCTTGTAGAAAAAGCTGCACAAGATCTTGGTGAAGAAAATATTAAAAAGGCTGAAGAAAATTTAAAAAAAGGACAATTTTCAATGCAAGATTATTTAACTCAATTACGACAGATGAAAAAAATGGGTGGAATAGAAGGAGTAATGTCTTTTATGCCAGGGGTTTCAAAAGTTAAGTCTCAAATGGATGCTGCAGGTATAGATGAAAGTGTAATTACAAAAAATGAGGCAATAATTCTATCTATGACAAAAAATGAACGAGAGAATCCAAAAATAATTGATGGTTCTCGAAAAAAAAGAATTGCTAATGGTTCTGGTACAGATCCAGCCACTATCAATAAATTGCTAAAGCAATTTAAAATGATGTCCGAAATGATGAAAAAGATGTCTAAAGGAAATCTGAAAGGTATGTCTGATAAAGGAATACCACCAGAATTATTTAATCAATTAAAATAAAAAAAAGGAGAGTAAATGTTGAAGTTAAGGTTATCAAGAGGTGGAACAAAGAAGAGACCAGTTTACAAAGTAGTTGTAGCAGATAGTCGTTTTGCAAGAGATGGAAGGTTTATTGAAAAAGTAGGTTTTTTCAATCCATTACTTCCCAAAGAAAAAAAGGAAAGAATTGGACTTGAGGCTGAAAGAATAAAATATTGGCTAGGTCAAGGGGCGCAACCAACAACAAGAGTAGCAAGAATTTTAGGTGAAAATGAATTAATGCCTATGCCTGCTAATGGAAATAATCCTCAAAAAGCAGTTCCAAAAAAAGATAGAAAAAAAGAAGGATCTGAAGAAGCTAAAAAGGAAGAAGCTCCTAAAGCAGACGCAGCACCAGCAGCAGAAGCTAAAAAGGAAGAAGCTCCTAAAGCAGACGCAGCACCAGCAGCAGAAGCTAAAAAGGAAGAAGCTCCTAAAGAGGAAAAAAAATAATCTAAAGATTGTTTATGTTTCAAGCTCAAGTATTTACCCTTTATCCAGAAGTTTTTCCTGGACCTTTAGCAAAAGGTCTTTATGGAAAAGCTTTGTCTAATAAATTATGGAACTTAAGCGTAATAAACATTAGAGATGCCGCAACTGATAAACATAAAACAGTCGATGATACTCCTTATGGTGGAGGAACAGGAATGTTACTTAAAGCAGATATTTTAGCAAACTCTCTTGACCAAAAAGTAAAAAAGGGAGAAAGAGTTTTTTATCTTTCACCAAAAGGTAAAAAATTTGATCAAAAACTTGCTCAAGACTTATCAAAAGAGAAATCAATATCTTTAATTTGTGGCCACTTCGAAGGGGTAGATGAAAGAGTTTTGACAACAAGGAATATTGAAGAAATAAGTATAGGAGATTATGTTTTGTCTGGAGGTGAAACTGCTGCATTAGTAGTACTTGATAGTATTTTAAGACTTTTGCCAGGGGTTTTGGGAAATGAAAAATCTTCCATTGATGAAACCTTTGAAAATGGTCTTTTAGAGTACCCTCAATATACAAAACCTCAAATTTGGGAAGAAAAGTCAGTCCCTGAAGTATTATTATCTGGGGATCATGCTAAAATTAAAGACTGGCGTTTATCTCAATCAGAGGCTATAACACGCGACCGAAGACCAGATTTGTGGCAAAAATATAAGAAAGATTAATTTGTTAAATATTAAAATGAAAACTATTGAAGAAATAAATCAGCATAACGTCAAAAAGATTCTTTCAGAGAAAAAAATTCCTGAATTTTATCCTGGTGATGTTGTAAAAGTTGGTGTTAGAATTACTGAAGGTAAAAAAGAAAGAATCCAATATTTTGAAGGCGTTTGCATTGCTAAAAAAAATAGAGATCTTAATTCATCGTTTACTGTAAGAAAAATTTCTTTTGGAGAGGGTGTAGAACGAACTTTTCCATTATACGGAACTTTAATAGATACAATTAAAGTAATCCGTTCAGGTAAAGTAAGAAGAGCTAAGCTTTACTATTTAAGAGATAGAACTGGTAAATCAGCTAGGATTGCAGAGAAAATTAGAAAAAAAATTGGTATCGATATGGATGTGAAACCAGAAACAGTGAACGAAGAAAACTTAGCTCCAGTAGTTAAAGAAAATGAAGCTGAGATAAAAGTAGAAACTGCACCGACTTCAGAGGCTAAAAAAGATGATTCTGTTAAGGAAGAGTCTCAAAAAGATGCCCCTAAAGCTGAAATTAAAGCAGAAAAAAAACTTGAAAAGACACCAGAAAAAAAATAGTTTTTTTTTCAATGCCCAATACTTTATACGATAAAATTTGGAATGATCACCTTGTAGATCTACAAGATGATGGAACAGCTTTGTTATTTGTAGATCGTCATTTGGTTCATGAGGTAACCAGTCCCCAGGCATTTGAAGGTTTAAGAAACTCTAATCGTAAAGTTAGACATCCTAATTTAACACTTGCAGTGGCAGATCATAATGTTCCAACAACTGATAGATCAAAAGGTATTTCTGATAAAGAGTCAAAGATACAAGTTGAAACTTTAGAAGCTAATTGCAAAGAGTTTGGTATTAAACTTTTTGGTATGAATGATAAGAGACAAGGAATCGTTCATGTTACAGGTCCAGAGCAAGGTTTTACTCAACCTGGAACAGTAATAGTATGTGGTGATAGCCATACGGCAACACACGGTGCTTTTGGTTCTTTAGCATTTGGAATTGGAACTTCAGAAGTAGAACATGTTTTAGCTACTCAAACATTAGTTCAAAAAAAAGCTAAAAATTTTAGAGTAAATGTAAATGGCAAACTCCCTTTAGGTGTAACTTCTAAAGATGTTATTCTTCAAATAATTGGAAAAATTGGTACAGCAGGTGGAACGGGTTGTGTAATAGAATATGCAGGTGACCTAATTAGATCGTTGAGTGTTGAACAAAGAATGACAATTTGCAACATGACTATAGAGGGTGGAGCTAGGGCAGGATTAATAGCCCCTGATGAAAAAATATTTAAATATTTAAAAGATAGACCAATGTCTCCAAAAGATAAAGATTGGGATAAAGCAGTGGAATATTGGAAAAGTTTAAAAACAGACGAAGGTGCTAAATTTGATAAAGAAATTGATCTTCAAGCAGAGGAAATTTTACCTATGATAACTTGGGGAACTTCTCCTCAAGATGTAATCACAATAGATGAAAAAGTTCCAAATCCTCAGAACGAAAAGGATGAGGATAGAAAAAATTCTTTAGAAAGATCTTTAAATTATATGGGTTTAAAACCAAATATGGCTGCAAAAGATATAAAAATAGATAAAGTTTTTATTGGGAGTTGCACTAATGGAAGAATAGAAGATTTGAGAGAGGCGGCAAAAATTTTAAAAGACAAAAAGATAGCTGCTCATGTTCATGCGATGGTTGTGCCAGGATCAGGATTGGTAAAAGAACAGGCTGAGCAAGAGGGATTAGATAAAATTTTTGTAAATTCAGGCTTTGAATGGAGAGAGCCTGGTTGCTCTATGTGTTTAGCCATGAATGCAGATAAGTTAAAACCTCAAGAAAGATGTGCTTCTACCTCAAATAGAAACTTTGAAGGAAGACAAGGAAGAGGTGGAAGAACTCATTTAGTAAGCCCTGGTATGGCAGCAGCAGCAGCTATTTCTGGAAATCTTGATGACGTTAGAAAGTACCAAAATTAAATGCAAAAATTTAATACTTTAAAAAGTATTCCAGCATATTTACCAATAGTGAATATTGATACGGATATGATAATTCCAAAACAATTTTTGAAAACTATTAAAAGAACTGGTCTTGGTAAAAATTTATTTTTTGAGATGAGATATGATGACCAAGGTAAAGAAATTGGAGATTTTATTTTAAATCAAAATCCATTTAATAATTCTAAAATTTTAATAGCTGGAAAAAATTTTGGATGTGGCTCATCAAGAGAGCATGCTCCATGGGCGTTGTTAGATTTTGGCATAACATGTGTAATTAGTTCAAGTTTTGCAGATATTTTTTATAGTAATTGTTTTAAAAACGGAATTTTACCTATTGTTCTTGAGGAGGAAAAAATTAAAGAGTTATCAGAATACGCAAATCGAAAAGAGGAAATATCAGTTGATTTAAATGAAAATAAGATTGTTTATGGAAACAATGAAATTAAATTTGATGTAGATAAATTTAAAAAAAAATGTCTTTTAGAAGGATTAGACGATATAGCACTATCTTTAAAAAAGTCAGAAAAGATTGAAAATTTTGAAAAAGATTTAAAAAATCAAAAACCTTGGATTTTTAATGATTAAAGTAAAAAAAAGAAAAATTTTATTATTACCTGGTGACGGTATTGGTCCTGAAGTTATTGCTGAAGTAAAAAAAATAATTAATTGGTTTAATGATAAAAAATCACTCGACTTTGAAATAGATCAAGATCTTGCTGGAGGTTGCTCTATTGATAAACATGGAACCCCTATAACTGACGAAGTATTTTATAAGGCATTAGAAAGTGCGGTAGTAATGTTAGGAGCAGTGGGAGGTCCAAAATGGGATAATATAGATTTTTCAAAAAAACCTGAAAGAGCATTATTAAAACTTAGAAAAGAATTAAAATTATTTGCAAACTTAAGGCCAGCAATATGTTTTAAACAATTAGTCGATGCATCAACTTTAAAACCAGAAATTGTTTCTGGTTTAGATATTATGATAGTAAGAGAACTGACTGGTGGGATATATTTTGGCGAACCTAGAGGAATTAAACCAATTGAAAATGGTGAAAGAAAAGGAATTAATACTCATACATATACGAGCAGTGAAATAATTAGAGTTGCTAAAATTGCTTTTGAATTAGCAAAAAAAAGATCAAACAAAGTTACGTCGTGTGAAAAATCAAATGTTATGGAAGCCGGACAACTTTGGAAAGAAGAAGTTCAAGCATTACACGAAAAAGAATATAAAGATGTAGAACTAAGTCATATGCTTGCTGATAACTGTGCTATGCAACTATTAAGAAATCCCAAGCAGTTTGATGTAATTGTAACTGATAATTTATTTGGAGATATGTTATCAGATCAGGCTTCAATGCTTACTGGATCTTTAGGTCTTTTACCCTCAGCATCTTTAGGTGCTAAAAATAAAGATGGTGAAATGAGAGCAATGTATGAACCAATTCATGGTTCAGCTCCAGATATAGCTGGTAAAGGAATTGCAAATCCGATTGCAACTATATTGAGTTTTGCTATGGCCTTAAGGTATTCTTTAGATTTAGATAAAGAGGCTGAAGCATTAGAAAAAGCTGTACAAGATGTGCTAAATGATGGATTGAGAACAAAAGATATTCTATCAGATGGAATGAAAGAAGTTTCAACCTCTCAAATGGGAGATGCGATAATTTCAAAATTGCAATAATCTATTAATTATCCTAAACTAAATCTATGCCAAGCTACAATGCACCAGTTGAAGATATGATGTTTCTTTTTGAGAAACTAAGAGATAATAAAAATTACAATGAATTAGAAAAATATAAAGAGGTCAGCTCAGAACTTGTTAAAGATATTTTAGAAGAGGCTGCAAAGATTAATCAAAATTTAATATTACCTCTCGCTAAAATAGGTGATGAAAATCCTGCTGTTTTAGAAAATGGAGTTGTAAGAACACCCCCTGGATATAAAGAAGCTTACCAAAAGTATATTGAAGATGGTTGGACTTCTTTATCTTGTGATCCAAAGTATGGTGGACAGGGAATGCCAAAGACTGTTAGTGCTTTTTTTGATGAAATGCTTTCATCTGCAAGCTTATCTTTCAAACTTTATAGTGAACTCAGTATTGGGGCATATAATTGTATAAATCATCATGCCTCAGAAGAAATAAAAACTAAATATTTACCAAAAATAGTTGAAGGCAAATGGAGTGGCACTATGTGTTTAACAGAACCAGTTTGTGGAACTGATTTAGGACTTTTAAAAACTAAAGCTGAGAAACAATCTGATGGAACATATAAACTTAGTGGTCAAAAGATTTTCATTACTTCAGGTGATCAAGATCTTACAGAAAATATTATTCATTTAGTAATTGCAAGAGCAACAGACTCACCAACTGGTACAAAAGGTATAAGTTTATTTTTAGTCCCAAAATTTTTAGTCAATGAGGATGGAAGTGTAGGACCTAGGAACGGAGTATCAACAGGATCTATAGAAAGTAAAATGGGTATCAAAGGTTCTGCTACATGCGTTCTCAACTTTGATGGAGCAACTGGGTATATGATAGGTAAAAAGGACAAAGGTTTAAGCGCGATGTTTACAATGATGAATCTTGAAAGAATTGTTGTCGGTATACAAGGACTTGGAATTTCAGAAATTGCTTATCAAAATTCACTTGCTTATGCTAAAGAGAGAAAACAAGGTAAAACTAACAACACCAAATCATCTAATGGAGCAGATTTTATAATTGAACATGCTGATATAAGAAGGTCATTATTAAATATGAAATCAATTATAGAAGGTGAGAGAGCATTATGTTTTTGGTTGTCACAACAAACAGAAGTTAGTTTAAATCATCCAGATGAAAAAGTTCGTCAGGAAGCTTCCGACTTTGTTTCCTTAATGACGCCTGTTGTTAAATCGTTATTTACAGATCTTGGTATGGAAATTACTAATGATGCTATGCAAATTCATGGTGGTTATGGTTATACAAAAGATCAAGGAATAGAACAACTTTATAGAGATAATAGAATAACGCCAATATATGAAGGCACTAATTCAGTGCAAGCAGCAGATTTAGTTTTTAGAAAATTATCTAATAAAAATGGAAATATAATTAATAGATTTTTAGATCTAATTAAATCTGAGGTTAACTCAAATAATGAGCAAATAAAAATATTTGCAAAAGAATTTACTTATTATTTAGACATTTTGAGCAAGTTTAGTGATTGGACAATTGAAAAAGCTAAAACGGACAAAGATGATGTAAGTGCTGCAGCAAATGACTACTTAAAAACATTAGGGTACGTATCAGTTGCTTATGCTTGGATAAAAGTTTTAGAAGTAAGCTTCAAGAATTATGATGAAAATAAAAAGTTTTATGATGAAAAAATAAATACTGCTAAGTTTTATTTTGATAAAGTTCTACCCCGAGCTGAACAACATTATAAGTCAGCCATATCTGGTAGTTCGAACATAATGAATTTTAAATTCAATTAAAATGAGCCATTATGATACAAATTTAGATAAAAATAGAGCTAATTACGTCCCATTAACACCTTTATCTTTTTTAGAAAGAGCAAAAGAAGTCTATCCTAACTATGAAGCTATAGTTTATGAAGATCGAAAATACACTTGGAGTGATGTATATAAAAGAGCTACTAAATTTGCTAGTGCTTTAGAAAAAATTGGTATCACAAAAGGAGATACGGTTTCATTTCTGGCATTTAATACACCAGAAATTTTTGAGGCACATTATTCAGTTCCAATGTCGGGTGCAGTATTAAATACGATTAATATAAGATTAGATGCTAATACTATCTCATATATTCTAAAACACAGTGATGCAAAAGTATTGGTAGTAGATAGACAACTTCACACTGAGGTAAAAAAAGCATTAAGCAAATTAGACAAAAAAATTATTATCATTGATATTCATGACAAGTTTGCTGATCAGTCTAAATTAGAAAAAATTGGCGAATTAGAATACGAAAGCTTTTTGAATACTGGAGATGATAACTACATTTGGAAAATGCCAGAGGATGAGTGGCAAGCTATATCATTAAGTTATACTTCTGGAACTACAGGAAATCCAAAAGGAGTTGTCTATCATCATCGAGGATCATATTTAATGTCTACAGGAAGTGCTGTTGCCTGGAATATGCCAAATAGGTTAAATTTTTTAACAATTGTTCCAATGTTTCATTGTAACGGATGGTGCTATCCTTGGACAGTTCCAATGTTAAATGGAAGAACAATTTGCTTAAGAAATATAGATGTAAAAAAAATTTTTGAACTAATAGATAAATATAATGTAACTCATTTTGGTGGAGCACCTATAGTTTTAAACATGATTACAGGTGCCCCCGAAAGTGATCGAAAAAAACTAAAACATAAAGTACATGTACTTACCGCAGGAGCCCCACCACCAAGTATAATCTTTAAAAAAATGAAAGAACTTGGTTTTGAGGTAATGCACGTGTATGGCCTAACAGAAACTTACGGACATGTCACACAATGTGCCTGGAATGATGATTGGAATAATTTTGATGAGGATAAGCAGAACGAAATTAAAGCAAGACAAGGAGTTAGGTATCCTAATCTTGAAGGTGCAACTATAATGGATCCTGAAACAATGAAGGAAGTACCAAAAGATGGGAAAACAATTGGTGAGATTATGCTCAGAGGAAATGTAGTTATGAAAGGTTATTTTAAAGATAAAGCTGCAACAGATAAAGCCATGGCTGGTGGCTGGTTTCATTCAGGAGATTTAGCGGTAATACACCCAGATGGATATGTAAAAATACAAGATAGATCAAAAGATATAATTATTTCTGGAGGAGAAAATATTTCTTCAATTGAAATTGAGAATACTTTATCCAAACATCCTTCAGTATCAATTGCTGCAGTTGTTGCTAAACCTGATGAGAAATGGGGAGAAGTACCTTGTGCATTTATTGAAATGGTCAAAGACAAGCCTACAACAGATAAAGAATTAATTGATTTTTGTAAGGAAACATTAGCAGGTTTTAAAGTTCCAAAACAAGTAATTTTCTGTGAATTGCCAAAAACTTCAACAGGTAAAATTCAAAAATTTGAATTGAGAAAAAAATTTTAGGTAATTAATTGATAATTGAAATTGAAAACAAAAGTGTTCATGTATCTGATGCTGGACAAGGTGTAGATAATTCAAAGGATACGATAGTATTTCTTCATGGAAGTGGTCTCTCTCATATTGTTTGGTCTTTAACAGAACAATTTTTTTCAAGTAAAAATTTCAATGTTCTTTCTATTGATTTACCAGGTCATGGAAATTCTGAAGGTCCCTGTTTAGATAGTATTGAAAAAATTACAGATTGGTTAGAAAAAGTATTTGAGAAGCTGAATTTGAAAAATTTAATATTAGTTGGCCATTCTCAAGGATGCTTAGAAGCTATTGAGTACTCATTTAAATATAAAAAAAGATTAAAAAAAATGGTTTTAATAAGTGGATCATATCGAATGCCAGTAAATAAAGATTTAATTGATTTGGCATCAAATGGCGACTCTGATGCAGTTAAATTAATGATGAAATGGGGTTATGAAGGTTCTAAAAAGTTTATTGGTGGAAATCCAATTGAAAGAATTATTCAATCACCTAGGGATATAAGTGAAATTTTAGCGGTTGATCTTATTGCGTGTAATAATTATGCGAATGGTTCTAAGGCAGCACAATCAATTAGTTGTCCAAGCATGTTAGTTTTTGGAGAGTTAGATAAAATGGTTAATCTAGAAGCTGGAAAAAAATTTGCAAACTTAGTTAAAAATTCTACCACTCATATAATTCCTGGATGTGGACATATGATTATGATTGAAAAAGCATTTGAAATGAGAGAAAAGGTCTTAGAATTTTTAAAAAAATGAAAAACTTTCCAATAGTAAAATCAAGAAGATTAAGAAGTACACCTTATACAGATAGGATCGAATCTCATGGTGTGAGCAGTTATACTGTTTATAATCATATGTTGCTTCCTGCATCATTTAAGTCTTTAGAATCTGATTATGAGCATTTGAAAAAATTTGTTCAGGTTTGGGATGTTGCAGCAGAAAGACAAGTTGAAATATCTGGAAAAGACTCTGCAAAATTAGTTCAATTAATGACTTGTAGAGATTTGTCAAAATCTAAAGTTGGAAAATGTTACTATGCACCATTAATTGATGATGAGGGTCTTTTAGTTAATGATCCAATTATTAATAAATTAGCTGATGATAAATGGTGGCTCTCAATTGCAGATTCAGACGTAATTTTTTTTGCAAAAGGTCTTGCTGCAGGAAATAAATTTGATGTTGAAATCCATGAACCAAATGTAAATATTTTAGCAGTACAAGGTCCACGCTCCGATGATTTAATGGCAAAATTATTTGGTGAGGATATTAGACAATTAAAATTTTTTAATTTTAAGTATTACGAATTTAAAGAAAAAAAATATTTTGTCGCTAGATCAGGTTGGTCAAAACAGAGTGGATTTGAAATTTATGTTGAAGATAATCAAGCCGGACAAGATTTATATGATTATCTATTTGAATATGGGAAAGAATTTAATGTCAAAGCTGGATGTCCAAATTTAATAGAGCGAATAGAATCTGCACTGTTATCATACGGAAATGATTTTGATAATAGAGATAATCCATTTGAGGCAAATTTTGATAAGTTTGTAAATTTAGATAGTGAAGTTAACTTTTTAGGTAAAGAAAAACTTAAAAAATTAAAACAAGATGGGATTAAAAGGAAACTAATGGGAGTTATGATTGATCACAACAAAATTGATATGTATTGTGAGAAGACGCTACTAGATAATGATAATAAAGTTGTCGGTTATGTAAGATCTGCAACTTATTCTCCTACTTTTAAAAAAGTTATTGGTATTGCAATGATTAATAAACCTTATTGGGATAATAAAACCCAGTTTAAGATAGATATTAACGATAAAATATTTGTAGGAACAGTTTGCGATTTACCCTTCATTTAGTATAAAAATAAACGTTATCATGAATATAGCAATTGTAGGAGCAACTGGGAATGTTGGTAGAAAAATATTAGAAGTTCTTGAAAAAAAGGGACTATCTATTGATAATCTTTATTTGATAGCATCAACTAAAAGTAGTGGAAAAAAAATTTCCTTTAAAGGTAAAGAATATCAAGTTTCTGATCTAGAGAGTTTTGATTTTTCAAAAGTAAAAATCGCTTTTTTTTCTGCCGGAGGAAAAATATCTGAAAAATTTGCTGAAAAGGCTGCTAAAAATTGTTTTGTTATAGACAATTCAAGTCATTACAGAATGGATCCTGAAGTTCCTCTCATAGTACCTCAAGTAAATTCTGAAGATCTGAATAATATAAAAAAAAATATTATAGCTAATCCAAATTGTTCTACAGCTCAGTTGGTTTTAGCCTTAAAACCATTGCACGATTTGTTTACAATCAAAAGAGTAGTAGTTTCGACTTATCAATCTGTTTCAGGGGGTGGTAAAGCACCAATGGATGAATTGATTGATCAAACTAAAATGGTTTTAAATAACCAAAAAGTAGAACCTAGCAATTTTACTAAACAAATCGCTTTCAATATCATCCCTCACATAGATATATTTTCTGAAAATGGTTATACAAAAGAGGAACTTAAGATGGTCAATGAAACTAAAAAAATTTTAGATGATAAAATTAATTTGACTGCAACGTGTGTAAGAATACCTGTTTTAGTTTCTCACGCAGAGTCGGTAAACATTGAAGTTGAAAAAACTTTTACTTTAGAAGAGGTTAGAAAAGCCCTTGATAAATTTGAAGGTTGCAAAGTAATAGATGAAAGAGCTGATGGAGGATATTCAACTCCTCTTGAGGCAGAAGGTAAAGATGAAACTTTTATTTCGAGAATTAGAGAGGATAAAACTCTTAAAAATGGAATGAATTTATGGATTGTTTCAGATAATCTTTTAAGAGGAGCGGCTTTAAATGCAGTAGAGATTGCCGAAACTTTAATTAAAAATAATTTCTATGGAAAATAAAGAACCTTTATCTCCTCATATACAAATTTATAGATGGCACATTTCATCTTTGGTATCAATTTCTCATAGAATAACTGGAATAATAAATATAATTGCAATTACGATAATTTGTTTTTGGGCCTCATCACTTTTACTTGGAGAAAATAATTATGAAGCAATTAATTCTTTTTTAAATTCTTTTATTGGCAAATTTATAATTCTAGGGATTACTTGGTCATTTTTATTTCAGATTTTAAGTGAAATAAGACACTTAATTATGGATCTTGGATATGGTTTTGAAATTCAAACCACCAAAATTACAGGTCTTATTGTTATATTTGGCTCAATAATTTTTACTGTTATTTTTTATCTAATAGGAAAAAATTTTATTTTATGATTTCAGCAACTAAAAAATGGATTTTTTTAAAAATTAGTGGTGCCATTTTAATTCCATTAATGTTGTGGTTTGTTTTGAATTTAATTTCGATTTATGATCAACAATTTATTGAAGTTAAAAGTTTTTTTACAACCTCATTATCAAAATTTTTATTCAGTATTTTTATTATTAATGCATATTTCTTTTCGGCTTTGAGTATTAGTGAGGTTTTTGAGGATTATATCCAAAATGATAAAATCAAAAATGTCGCAAATAAGCTTTTATTTGCTTCAGCTGTGGTAATTCCATTAATTACAATTATATTAATATCTAAATTATGAGTTCTTACAAAATAATAGATCATGAATATGATGTAGTGGTTTTAGGTGCTGGTGGCTCTGGACTAAGAGCAGCAGTAGGATTAAGCGAAGCTGGATTAAAAACTGCATGTATCTCAAAAGTATTTCCCACTAGAAGTCATACCTCTGCAGCTCAAGGTGGTATTTCAGCAGCACTTGGGAATATGGGAGAAGATGATTGGCGATGGCATATGTATGATACTGTTAAGGGAGCAGATTGGTTAGGTGATCAAGATAGCATTGAATATCTGTGTAAAGAAGCACCCAAAGCAGTTATTGAACTAGAAAAGTATGGTGTCCCTTTTAGTAGAACGGATGATGGAAAGATTTATCAAAGACCATTTGGTGGTATGACAAAAAATTATGGTAATGGAATTGTTCAAAGAACCTGTGCTGCCGCAGATAGAACTGGTCATGCAATATTGCATACTTTGTATGGTCAAGCTTTAAAACATAAGACAGAGTTTTTTATAGAATATTTTGCGTTAGATTTATTAATGAAAGATGGAGAGTGTAAAGGTTTAATAGCATGGAATCTAAACGATGGAACAATTCATAGATTTAGAGCACATTCAGTTATAATCGCAACAGGCGGTTATGGAAAAGTTTATTATTCTGCTACCTCTGCCCACACGTGTACCGGCGATGGTAATGCAATGGTGCTTAGAGCGGGATTACCTTTACAAGATATGGAGTTTGTTCAGTTCCACCCAACAGGAATTTATGGTCATGGCACGTTAATAACTGAAGGTGCTAGAGGAGAAGGAGGATATCTTACGAATTCTAAAGGTGAAAGATTTATGGAGAGGTATGCTCCTAATGCTAAAGATTTAGCTTCTAGAGATGTTGTAAGTAGATCTATGTCAATAGAAATTAATGAAGGAAGAGGTGTAGGAAAAGATCAAGACCATGTTCATTTAAACTTAAGTCACTTAGATAAAGAAATTATAGAAAGTAGATTACCTGGTATAACTGATGCAGCGCGATTATTTGCTAATGTAGATGTTACCAAAGAACCAATTCCAGTAGTTCCTACAGTTCATTACAATATGGGTGGAATACCGACAAATTATAAGGGAGAGGTATTAACAGTAAATGGATCAGAAAAAACCGTTCCAGGCTTAATGGCTATTGGTGAAGCTGCATGTGTTTCTGTTCATGGAGCGAACAGATTAGGATCTAATTCATTAATTGATCTTGTAGTATTTGGAAGAGCTGCAGCTAAAAGAGCAGCAGAATTAGTTACACCAGGAATGCCACATGAAGAAATTAGTGAGTCTGAAACACAAAAATGTCTTGATAGATTTGACAAAATTAGAAACGCTGATGGTGACATTGGAACTGCCGAATTAAGATTATCAATGCAAAAAACAATGCAATCTAAATGTGCAGTTTTTAGAACAGAAAAAACTTTAAAAGAGGGTGTTGAGGAAATAAGAAAAACTTATGATGGTTTAGAATCGATATCAGTTAAAGATAAATCATTAATCTTTAATACAGATTTGGTTGAAACTTTAGAATTTGACAATTTAATCAGACAAGCAGTTGTGACTGTAGACTCCGCTTATAATAGAAAAGAAAGTAGAGGAGCACATGCACGAGAAGATTATCCTAAAAGAGATGATGAAAAATTTATGCAACATACACTTGCTTGGTGCGATGGAAAAGAAACAAAAATAAGTTATAGAGAAGTTCATAAAACTACTCTTACAAATGAAGTTCAATATTTTCCTCCCCAAGAAAGAGTTTATTAATGGTTCAGATTAATTTACCTAAAAACTCTAAAGTTCAAAAAGGTAATTATTTCAAAGACAAAACAGGTTCTAAAAACTTAAGAAAAGTTAATGTCTACAGATGGGATCCTTCAACGGGAGAAAACCCTAGAATTGATACTTATGAGGTTGATATGGATAACTGTCCTTCAAAAGTTTTAGATGTTTTAAACAAAATAAAAAATGAGATTGATCCATCTATTGCTTATAGGAGATCTTGTGCTCATGGAGTTTGTGGTTCTTGTGCAATGAACATGGGTGGTAAAAATGGATTGGCTTGTACTACTCCTCATTCTGAAATTGATGGGGATATAGATATTTATCCATTACCTCACTTAAAAGTTAAAAAGGATTTAATTGGTGATTTAGATGGTTTATATAAACAATATCAATCTATAGAACCCTGGTTAAAATCAAATTCAAATTCAGAAACTACAGAAATTATTCAATCAAAAAAAGACAGGGAAAAACTAGATGGTGCATATGAATGTATTATGTGTGCTTGTTGTTCCACATCTTGTCCAAGTTATTGGTGGAATGGAGACAAGTATTTAGGTCCAGCAGTATTATTACAGGCTTACAGATGGATTGTGGATAGCAGAGATGAAGAGAGAGAAGCTAGATTAAAAAAAGTAGCAGATGAACTTAAACTTTATAGATGCCATACTATCTTAAATTGTACTAGTGCATGTCCCAAAGGTTTAAACCCAGCAAAAGCTATTGCTGAAATAAAAAAAATGTTAGCAACCGCTAATATATAAACAATAGACTAACAAGAGTTTTTAATCTAAAAGATCCTATTCATGAAACAAATTGAACATTTTGTAGGTGGAAAAATAATTCCTGGTAAATCAAATAAAAAAGGTAAGGTTTTTAACCCAGCGACTGGTGAACAAGAAAAAGAAGTAAGATTAGCCTCTAAAGCAGATCTAGATCATACAGTTAATATTGCACAAGAAGCTTTTAAGGAATGGTCGTTAAAACCCTCTCTTGTAAGAGCTAGAATTATGTTCAAATTTAAAGAGTTAATAGAAAAAAATTCAGATGAGCTTACACAGTTAATAGTTTCTGAACATGGAAAAGTTTATGAAGATGCAAAGGGATCTTTAACCAGAGGTTTAGAGGTTGTTGAATTTGCTTGTGGAATACCCCATTTACTTAAAGGTGAATTTTCAGAAAATGTTGGAACTAATGTCGACAGTTGGTCAATGCGACAACCATTAGGAGTAGTTGCAGGTATCACACCATTTAACTTTCCAGCAATGGTGCCAATGTGGATGTTTCCTATCGCAATTGCTTGTGGAAATACCTTTATATTAAAGCCGTCCGAAAAAGATCCATCGTGTGCAATAAAACTAGCAGAATTATTAAAAGAAGCAGGTCTTCCAGATGGAGTTTTTAATGTTGTTAACGGAGATAAAGAAGTTGTAGATGCAATCTTAACAAACAAAGATATTAAAGCAGTAAGTTTTGTAGGTTCGACACCAATAGCAAAATATATTTATGAAAATTCTGCAAAAAATGAAAAGAGAGTTCAGGCACTAGGAGGAGCAAAGAATCATTTAGTTGTTATGCCAGATTGTGATTTAGATGGTGCAGTAAATGGTTTAATGGGTGCTGCATATGGATCTGCAGGTGAAAGATGTATGGCCCAATCAGTTGCAGTAGCTGTTGGAGATATAGGAGATGAGCTAGTATCAAGATTATCAAAAAAAGCAGAGGCTTTAAAAGTTGGTCCTGGAATGGATAAAAGTTCAGAGATGGGACCTTTAGTTACTAAGGAGCATCTAGAAAAAGTAAAAGGATATGTTGATTTAGGGGTAAAAGAAGGTGCCAAGTTAGTAGTTGATGGTAGAAACTTAAAATTACAAGGTTATGAAGATGGTTTCTATATTGGAGGCTGTTTGTTTGATCATGTAAAAAAAGAAATGAGAATATATCAAGAGGAAATATTTGGACCAGTCTTATCTGTAGTTAGAGTAAAAACTTTTGAAGAGGCTACAAAACTCATTAATGATCATGAATATGGAAATGGAGTAAGTATTTATACAAGAGATGGTGATGCAGGAAGAACTTTTGCAAGCAAGATACAAGTTGGAATGGTTGGTATTAATGTTCCTATCCCTGTTCCAATGGCCTTTCATAGTTTTGGAGGTTGGAAAAGATCGCTATTTGGAGATAGTGCAATGCATGGTATGGAAGGGATAAAATTTTATACAAAACTTAAAACAATAACCTCGAGATGGCCTTCTGGAATTAGATCAAATGCTGAGTTCGTAATGCCAACAATGAAATAAGGAGAAATATTAATGAGTAAAATATCTTTAATTGGCGCTGGTCAAATTGGTGGAACTCTTGCACACTTGATTGGAACAAAAGAACTTGTTGATGAAGTTGTTCTTTTTGATGTAGCAAGTGGGATAGCTAAAGGAAAAGCATTAGATATCGCTCAATCATCATCAGTTGATGGTTTTAATGTAAAATTCTCAGGCACTGATGATTATAAGGACATTAAAGACTCTGATGTAATTATTATTACTGCAGGGGTTCCGAGAAAACCTGGAATGAGTAGAGATGACTTACTTGGTATAAATTTAAAAATTATTAAACAAGTTGCTGAAGGGGTTAAACAGAATGCACCCAATGCTTTTGTAATCTGTATCACAAATCCTTTAGACGTAATGGTAATGGCTTTTCAAAAATTTTCAGGATTATCAGCAAATAAAGTAGTTGGTATGGCTGGAATTTTAGACAGTTCAAGATTTAAATTATTTTTGTCTTTAGAACTTAATGTTGCAGTTAAAGAGATAGATGCAATGGTTATGGGTGGTCATGGAGATACTATGGTTCCAATGCCTAGATTTACAAAAGTATTAGGAAAACCTTTACTTGATTTAGTAAAGGAAGGAAAAATTTCTCAAGAAAAATTAGAAGAAATAAATCAGAGAACTAGAGATGGTGGTGCTGAGATAGTGAAATATCTTGAAAAAGGATCAGCGTTTTATGCACCTGCAGCATCGGGAGTTCAGATGGCAGAAGCATACTTAAATGATGAAAAAAAATTATTACCATGTGCTATTCAACTTAATGGAGAGTATGGTGTTAATAATGTTTACGCTGGTGTTCCAGTGATTATTGGAAAGAATGGTGTTGAAAAGATAGAACAAATTGATTTGGATGAAAAAGAAAAAAAAGAATTTATGCATTCTATTGATGCAGTCAGAGCTTTGTGGGAAGCAGCATCTAAAATAGATCCCGATCTTTCTAAATAATAATGAATATTCACGAACATCAGGCAAAACAAATTTTAAAAAAATATGGAGCGATTGTTCCACAAGGAGTTTTTGCTCTTTCTGTTGATGAATTAGTGGAAAAAGCAAAATCATTAAACACAAAGAAATATGTACTAAAAGCTCAGATTCATGCCGGAGGAAGAGGTAAAGCAGGAGGTGTAAAAATTTTAGATACCATTGAGGAATTAAGTGAAGCTGCAAAAGAATTAATGGGAAAAACTTTAATAACTCACCAAACAGGCCCAGAAGGTAGAGAAGTAAAAAGATTATATGTCGAAGAGTCTTCAAGTATAGAAAAAGAGTTTTATCTCTCTTGCTTAGTCGACAGGGCTAGTTCAAAAATTGCTTTTATATCCAGTGATCAAGGGGGAATGGATATTGAGGAAGTAGCCAAAAATACTCCAGAAAAAATTATTACTACAAAAGTTGATTTAAATAACGAAATTTTAGAAAAAGATTGTGAGAAAATTGTTAAGATTTTTAATTTAAATGATACTACAAAAATACAAGCAATATCTTTAATAAAATCAATTTATCAAATGTTTATAAAAACAGATGCAAATATGGTTGAAGTAAATCCGTTAATTTTAACAAAGGAGGAAAAAATAATTTGTTTAGATGCAAAAGTAAATTTTGATTCTAATGCCTTATTTAGGCAGCCAGAAATTGTTGAATTAAGAGATTTAAATGAGGAAGATACGAGTGAAATAGAAGCCAGCAAGCACGATTTAGCTTATATCAAATTGGATGGAAGTATTGGTTGTATGGTTAACGGAGCAGGTTTAGCCATGGCAACTATGGATATAATAAAACTGTATGGGAAAGAACCAGCTAATTTTTTAGATGTAGGAGGAGGCGCTTCAAAAGAAAAGGTTTCTGCAGCTTTAAAAATTATTTTATCAGATAAGAATGTTAAAGGAATTTTAATAAACATTTTTGGAGGAATAATGAGATGTGATGTTCTTGCTCAAGGAGTTGTTGATGCAGCTAAAGAAATTAACATAAGCGTTCCACTAGTAGTTAGACTTGCAGGTACAAATTTCAAAGAAGGAAAGAAAATTTTAGATAACTCAGGATTAAAATTAATCTCTGCTGAAAATTTAGATGATGCAGCTAAAAAAATTGTAGAGGCGATTAAATAAAATGTCTGTTTTGGTAAATAAAAATACAAAAGTAATTTGTCAGGGATTTACAGGAGCACATGGTACTTTTCATTCAGAACAAGCAATTCAGTATGGAACAAATTTAGTTGGTGGAGTTACACCAAAAAAAGGAGGTCAAAATCATTTAGACAGACCAGTCTTTAACAGTGTTCTTGAAGCCAAAAAAGAGGTTGGTGCCGACGCAACAATGATTTATGTTCCTGCTAAATTTGCAGCTGCTGCAATTATAGAAGCTATTGATGCATCAGTTGAACTTATAGTTTGTATTACTGAGGGTATTCCAATCCAAGATATGCTTAAAGTTAGACAAAAGTTAAATGGTTCAAAAAGTAGATTAATAGGACCTAATTGTCCAGGAATTATAACACCTGATGAATGTAAAATTGGAATAATGCCAGGTAATATTCATAAGCGTGGATCGGTTGGAATTGTATCTCGGTCTGGAACATTGACATATGAAGCAGTTGCGCAAACAACAGAAAATGGCTTGGGGCAGTCGACTTGTATTGGTATAGGTGGAGATCCTATCAATGGCACAAATTTTATTGATTGTTTAGACTTATTTTTAAATGACGATGAAACAAAATCAATTTTAATGATTGGTGAAATAGGTGGTAATGCTGAGGAAGAAGCTGCAGAATTTATTAAAAATCACAAAATTAAAAAACCTATAGTTGGATTTATTGCCGGAATAACAGCTCCTCCAGGTCGAAGAATGGGACATGCTGGTGCTATAATTTCGGGAGGAAAAGGCGGTGCTGGAGATAAGATAAAAAAGATGGAAGAGTGCGGAATAACTATTGCAAACTCACCATCAAAAATTGGAAAAACACTATTCAATAAATTGTCTAATTGAAAAATTTCTTCCTACGTTTATATTAATATAAAATAATGTCTTCTTCTAAAAATCTTGACTACGCAAAAACAGCATTTTTGAGTAAATCAAATAGTGCTTTTATAGAAGAAATGTATCTAAAATTTGTAAATAACGATCCAGATTTACCTAATGGCTGGAGAGAATATTTTAGTGATATTGGAGAAGAGTTTGAAGTTGTAGTAAATGAAATAAATGGCCCATCTTGGAGTCCCTCTAAAAAAGTTTCAATTAATAGAAATCAAATTCAATCTAATGAAGACAAAAAAATAAATCCAATAGACTCTATAAGATCAAATGCTAATTCAATTAAAGCTGTGGCGATGATTAGATCATATAGACAACGAGGTCATTTAATAGCAAAATTAGATCCCCTTGAACTACTTAAATCTGATTATTTAGAGGAACTTCATCCAGAGTCCTATGGATTTAAAAAAGAAGATTATCACAAAAAAAATATTTTTAGATGGTGTAACTAATAAACAACATTCTACAATTAAAGAGATACTTGAATTTTTAAGGGAAAAATATTGTGATACAATTGGGTATGAGTACATGCACATCTCTAATCCTACGGAGAGAAAATGGTTTAGGGATAGAGTAGAAATAGCTGATGATTTTCAATTTACTAAGAACGGTAAAGAAGCAATATTGAACAAATTAATTCAAGCTGAAGGTTTTGAAAAATATTTACATACTAAGTATGTAGGGACTAAAAGATTTGGACTTGATGGTGGTGAAAGTTTAATTCCTGCCCTTGAACAAATCATTAAAATTGGTGGTCAATCTAAAATAAAGGAAGTTAAGATTGGAATGTCTCACAGAGGCAGACTAAATGTGTTAGCAAACGTTCTACAAAAATCTTATAAAAGAATATTTAACGAGTTTGCTGGTGAAATAAATTCAACATCAGAGGATGGAGCTGGCGATGTTAAGTATCATTTGGGTGCATCATCTAATAGAGAATTTGATGGAAATTCAGTTCATGTAAGTTTAACTGATAATCCTTCCCATTTAGAGGCAGTCAATCCAGTTGTTCTTGGTCAAACTAGAGCAAAACAATTTTTCCACCAAGACAAAGAAAGAAAAAAAGTAATACCAATATTAATACACGGTGATGCAGCTTTTGCTGGACAAGGGGTAGTTGCAGAATGTTTTGCAATGTCAGGTCTTCCAGGACATAATACTGGTGGTACAATTCATATTATTGTTAATAATCAAATAGGCTTTACTACAAGCCCTAGATTTGCAAGATCATCACCTTATCCCTCGGATATTGCAAAAATGGTTGATGCACCAATTATCCATGTTAATGGAGATGATCCAGAAGCAGTTGTTTACGCAGCAAGAATAGCTACAGATTTTAGATTAAAATTCAACAGAGATGTTGTAATAGACTTAATTTGTTATCGAAGATTTGGTCATAATGAAGGTGATGAGCCATCATTTACTCAGCCATTAATGTATAAAAAAATTCGATCACATCCTTCACCTGTAAAAGTTTATGGTGAAAAGCTTGTACACGAAGGTTCAATTTCAAAAGACCATCTAAACAATTCAATTAAAAAATTTAAAGATTTACTTGATGATCAATTTAAAAATGCCAAAAACTATAAACCAAAAATTGAGTGGTTTGAAGGAACATGGTCTCGATACAAACCAGAAAGAGGTAAAGATAAAAGAGGTGTTACTGGCTTTGATATAAAAAAATTAATGGAAATATCAAATAAAATAAACTCAATCCCATCAGATATTAATATTCATAAAACTATATCAAAGATTATGGGTAACCGAAAAACTACAGTTATAAATGGAAAAGCTATAGACTGGTCTACTGCAGAGGCCTTGGCTTTTGGATCCTTGTTAGAAGAAGGTTATCCAGTAAGATTGGTTGGTCAAGATTCTGGGAGGGGCACATTTAGTCAAAGACATTCAGTTTTAAGAAATCAAATAGATAATTCAAGATATGTTCCTTTAAATAATATTTCAAATAAACAAAAAAAATTTGAAATAGTTGATAGTTTTTTATCTGAATTAGCTGTTTTGGGTTTCGAGTACGGTTATAGTTTAGTGGAACCAAACACACTTACTTTATGGGAAGCACAATTTGGTGATTTTGCAAATGGTGCCCAAGTAGTTATTGATCAATTCATTGCATCTGGTGAGAGAAAATGGTCAAGGGCTTCAGGTCTAGTTATGCTTTTACCACATGGATATGAAGGTCAAGGCCCAGAACATTCATCTGCAAGATTAGAAAGATTTTTACAATTATGTTCTAACGATAATATGCAGATTATGAACTGCACAACACCAGCTAATTATTTTCATGCCTTAAGGAGACAAATGCACAGAGATTTTAGAAAGCCTTTAATAATCATGACGCCAAAATCTCTATTAAGACATAAACATTGTATTTCACAGATAGAAGATTTCAGTAAAAAAAAATTCATTTCATAGAATTTTATGGGATCATGCTATGGATCCTAAAACCAAAGATTTTATTAAATTAAAAAAACCAGAAAAAATTAAAAAAGTGATTCTTTGTTCGGGAAAAATATATTTCGATTTATTGGAAGCAAGAGAGAAAATGAAAAGAAATGATGTAGTATTTTATAGGATTGAGCAGCTTTATCCTTTTCCTGCCAAAACACTTGTTAAGGAACTTAAGCCATATGCAAAAAATGCATATTTTTATTGGTGCCAAGAAGAACCAAAAAACATGGGAGCATGGTTTTCTGTACGAGACTATATCCAATGGACATTAGATAGTATTAAGGCTAATAATAATGAAATTTCTTATATAGGAAGAAGTCCTGATGCATCACCAGCAACCGGATATGCAAAAAGGCACATTTCTCAACAGGAAGAAATTATAAAGAAAGTTTTTGAATAGATTTAAATGAGTGAAAAAATTTTAGTTCCAGTCCTTGGTGAAAGTATCACAGAAGCTACAGTATCTAAGTGGCTTAAAAATGAAGGTGAAAAAGTTGAAGCAGATGAACCAATTGTTGAGTTAGAAACAGATAAAGTTAATTTAGAAGTTCCTTCACCTGTTTCAGGAGTTTTGGATAGTATAAATTCTAAAGATGGATCGGTGGTTGAAGTTGGTGCAGTTCTAGGTTCAGTGAGTGAAAGTAGCACTAATACAAATGAAACTGAAGAGATAAAGAAAATTGAGCCAACTATTAATGAAAATAATGTTGTAAAATTAGAACCTCAAAAAGAATTAGAAGAAATAGAAGAACCAGAAATTTTTGACGAAAAAAAAGAAGAAGAACCTCTGGTCCTTACTAATGAGGTTAAAGAAAAAAAAGAATTAAATATAAAAAAAGATGCTAATACAATGTCTCCAGCAGTAAGAAAAATTATAACTGAAAACAAAATTGATATTAAATCTGTAAAAGGGACTGGAAAAGATGGAAGAGTCTTAAAAGGAGATTTAATTAATTTAATGGGTTCAAATCCACCTCCTTCAGAGAGAAAAATTAAATATGGTCAGGAAGAAAGAATAAAAATGACCAGGTTGAGACAAACAATAGCCAAGAGATTAAAACAAGCTCAAGAGAATGCAGCATTACTAACTACTTTTAATGAAGTAGACATGACAAATGTCATGGATATGAGAAAAGAAAATCAAGAGGATTTTCAAAGTAGATATGGAGTAAAATTGGGCTTCATGTCATTTTTTGTGAAAGCTTGTGTCGTAGCTTTAAAAAATTATCCTGCAGTCAATGCAGAAATCGAAGGTGATGAGATTATTTATAAGAATTATTATAATATAAGTTTTGCGGTTGGCACTGATAAGGGGCTTGTAGTCCCAGTTCTTAAAAATGCAGATGAACTTTCATTTGCAAATATAGAAAAAAATATAAAAGAAATTTCAGAAAAAGCTAAAGATGGAAAACTTACGATTGAGGATCTGCAAGGAGGTACATTTACTATCAGTAATGGTGGTGTATATGGATCAATGCTCTCAACACCAATATTGAATTTACCTCAATCAGGTGTATTAGGTATGCATAACATTGTAGATAGACCAATGGTGGTTGATGGAGAAATAAAGATAAGACCCGTTATGTATTTAGCATTATCTTATGATCATAGAATTATTGATGGCAAGGAGTCAGTTTCATTTTTAAAAATGATTAAAGAAAATTTAGAGGAACCTAGAAGGTTATTTTTAGATATTTAAATGACAGATAAATTTCAAGCAGTAGTTATTGGTGGAGGCCCAGGAGGTTATGTATGTGCAATTAGACTCTCACAATTAGGTCTAAAAACTGCATGCATAGAATCTAGAGGTTCTCTAGGTGGAACTTGTTTGAACATAGGCTGTATACCATCAAAAAGCTTATTAAATTTATCTGAAGAATTCCATAAAGCTAAAAATTTATCAAACAAAGGTATTGAAGTAGGAGAAATAAAATTAAATTTATCAAAAATGATGAAAAATAAAGATAAAGCAGTTACAGTTTTGACTAAAGGAGTAGAATTTTTATTAAAGAAAAACAAAGTAACTTATTTTAAGGGAACTGGAAGTTTTAAATCAAAAAATGAAATTTTGATTATAGAAAAAGAAAGTAAAAAAGAAACATCAATAAAAGCAGATAAAATTGTAATTGCAACAGGTTCATTACCAGTTTCTTTACCAGGAATTGAATTTGATGAAAAAATTATTGTTTCCTCAACTGGCGCATTAAAATTTGACCGAGTCCCCAAAAAAATGGTTGTAGTTGGAGGAGGATATATTGGTTTAGAGATGGGATCAGTTTGGTCAAGGTTAGGTACCGAAGTTCATGTAATTGAGTTTTTAGATCATATCACACCAGGTATGGATAAAGAAATCTCAAATGAATTTATGAAGATTTTGAAAAAACAAGGAATAAATTTTCACATGCAACATAAAGTAGAACAAATAAAAAAAAGTAACAGTGGAGCAATCGTCTCCACAAAAGACAAAGAAGGAAACAAAAAAGATTTTAATTCTGATATAGTTTTAGTTTCAGTGGGAAGAAAGCCAAATACAAGTGGTTTGAATTTAGAAAAAGTTGACATTGAGCTAGATGAAAAAAAGAGAATTAAAACTGACAAGTACTTTAAAACCAATCAAGATAATATTTATGCTATTGGAGATGTTATATCAGGGCCAATGTTAGCACACAAAGCAGAGGATGAAGGTATTGCTGTTGCAGAAAATATTGCTGGTCAATCAGGTCATGTAAATTATGATACTATTCCGGGGGTCGTTTATACAACTCCCGAAGTTGCTTCTATTGGGAAAACAGAAGAGCAATTAAAAGAATTAAATATTAAATATAAAATTGGTAAATTTTCATTTATGGCAAACTCTAGAGCAAAAGCCATAGATGATGCTGAGGGGTTTGTAAAAATTTTAGCAGATGAAAAAACTGACAAGGTTTTAGGAGCTCACTTAATTGGTCCACACGCTGGAGAATTAATAGCAGAAATAGGGGTTGCAATGGAATTTGGTGCTAGTTCAGAGGATATTGCTAGAACATGTCATGCCCATCCAACTTTTTCTGAGGCAGTCAAAGAAGCAGCATTATCTGTAGATAAAAGAGCAATACACTCTTAAAATACTTTCATATTATCAAAATATGAAATTTCCAATTCTATTACCTAATATTTTCAATCATCCTTTTACATATGAAAGTGATTTAAATCTAAAAGTAGGGGATTATGTAGTGGTACCTTTTGGAAAATCCAAAATCACAGGGGTTGTATGGGATGAATTTGAAAAAAAGAATAATAAAAATTTTAAACTTAAGAGTGTTTTAAAAAAATTAAATGTAACTCCTTTAAAAAAAACAACTATAAAATTTCTTAATTGGTTTGCTGAATACAATATAATTCCAAAAGGAATGGCTCTGAAATTGGTTTTATTAAGCAGTAATGCAATAGAAAAGTTTCAACAAGAGGTTTTCAAGACTTTCAACCCTAATATTAGGGCGAGCACAATTAAACTTTCTGAAGAACAAAAAAGATCTTTAAAAAAAATGAATATTTCCAATCAAAAATTTAGAGTTCATGTTCTTCAAGGCACAACAGGATCAGGCAAAACTATTGTTTATTTTTCGGCTTTAAAAGAAATTATAAAGAAAGATTTTCAGGGTTTAATATTGTTACCTGAAATAGGTTTAACAAGTCAATTTGAAAAAAAGTTTATAGAATTTTTTGGAATTGTCCCAGCCGTCTGGCACTCTGGTATTTCAAAAAAAAAGAAGGAAATTATTTGGAGTGGTGTTGCGAATGGCGAAATTAAAGTTGTAATAGGAGCAAGATCATCACTATTTTTACCATTTAAGAAGTTAGGCTTAATTATTGTAGACGAAGAACATGACCAATCATATAAGCAAGATGAAGGTGTCACTTATAATGCGAGAGATATGGCAATCTCAAGAGCATCATTTGAAAATATTCCTATCAATTTAATAACTGCAGTTCCATCAATAGAAACATTCGAAAATGTAAAAAAAGGTAAGTATAGTATTTCTAGATTAGAAAAACGTTATCAAAACGCTTCTTTACCAAATTATGAAATAATTAATCTTAATGAGACTAAATTAGAAAAACAGTCGTGGCTTTCAAAAAAAATAATAGAAAAAGTAAATTTTCACCTCGATAAAGATGATCAAGTATTATTTTTTTTAAATCGAAGAGGATTTTCTCCATATGTCCTTTGTAGTAAATGTTTTAATAGTTATTCATGCCCTAACTGTTCAATTAATTTAGTTTATCACAAAAATAAGAATAATTTATTATGTCATTATTGTGGTTTTAGAACTTCACTGAAAAGAACTTGTACAAAAGATGGAGACTGTGAAATTATTTTTAGTGGCCCAGGAGTTGAAAGAATATCTGAAGAAGTAAAAAAAAATTTTCCAACAAAGAAAATAGAAATTTTTTCAAGTGATACTATGAATAAAAAAGACTCTATTATCAAGTTAGAAAAAATAATTAACAATCAGGTTCAAATTTTAGTTGGTACACAATTAATTTCAAAAGGCTTTCACTTTCCAAATTTAAATTGTATTGTGGTAGTTGATATTGATCTTTCTTCACATGGACATGATTTAAGAGGTGCTGAAAAAAACTTACAACTATATCATCAACTTTCTGGAAGAGCAGGAAGAGCAGGTAAGCCTGCAACAGTGTATTTTCAGACTTTAAACAATAATCATAAAATGATTCTGGATTTAACTAATAGTAATCCTAATATCTTTCTGGATAGAGAGCTAGATATTAGAAAAAAAAATAAGCTTCCACCATTTCAAAGGTTTATTTCATTGATTTTAACTGGGGAAAACGAAGTAAAATTAGAAAAAGAGGCTTACAAATTTAAAACCTTCATAGAAAATAAATTAACTGGAAAAATTTTAGGTCCAGTAAATGCTCCAATATTTAGATTAAAAAAAAGATATAGAATCAGGTTGCTAATTAGAGGAGAAAAAACATTAAAATTACAAAATTCATTAGCAGCGGCAATTCCAAATTACAAATTTCAACCAGGAATAAAACTTTCAGTTGATGTTGATCCAATAAACTTCAATTAACCCTCTAAAAAGTTACTTTTTAATGAATGTGCTACTTGAAGACATAATGGTCATATGTTAATTAAAGCGTGATTTTAAATTAATCCTCAACAATACATAGGTATCAAATTGAGCAAAAATACAGGATTTTCAATTACCTCTGCTAATAGGTATTCACTTGCACTTTTTGAACTTGCAGAGGAAAATAATTTATTAAGTCAAATAGAGGATCAATCTTTATCTATGCTTAATTTAATAAATCAAAGTAATGATTTTTATATTTTAATTAAAGATCCAACTATTAACCAAGAAGATTTATCAAAAGTTATAAACATAATCGTAGAAAAAAATAAATTTGATACATTATTTAAAAATTTTTTAAATTTTTTAATTCAAAAAAGACGCTTCTTTTTTATTGAGAGTATTCTTGAAAGTTTTATTGAGACTTGTTCAATAAAAAGAGGTGAACTCAAAGCAGAGTTAAAATCAGCAAAAAATTTATCAAGTGATGAAATAACAAAAATTACGGAGTTGTTAACTAAAAATTTTAGCTCAAAAATAAAATTAAACTACAAACATGATGAAAGTTTAATAGGAGGTTTAGTAGTGCAAGTTGGAAGTACTATGGTTGACACCTCGATTAAGAATAAATTACAACAAATTGAAAACAGAATGATAGAGGCATAAATGGAAATAAATCCTTCAGAAGTTACAAAGATATTAAAAGAACAAATAAAAAATTTTGGTGATAAAGCTGAAGTCACAGAAGTTGGACAGGTTTTGTCTGTAGGAGATGGTATTGCCAGAATTTATGGTCTAGATAACGTACAAGCTGGAGAAATGGTAGAGTTTGCAGATGGATCAAAAGGAATGGCTCTTAATTTAGAAAGTGAAAATGTTGGTGTTGTAATTTTTGGTGATGATAGAAATATAAAAGAGGGTGATGTAGTAAAAAGAACAGGTAGTATTGTTGATACTCCAGTTGGTAAAGAATTATTAGGAAGAGTAGTTGATGGCTTAGGTAATCCAATTGATGGCAAAGGACCATTAAGCAAAAATGTTAAAAAAACTAGAGTAGAAGTTAAAGCACCTGGAATTATTCCTCGACAATCAGTTAGTGAACCAATGCAAACTGGATTGAAATCGATTGATAGTTTGGTCCCAATTGGAAGAGGTCAAAGGGAATTAATTATTGGTGATAGACAAACTGGAAAAACGGCAGTTGCTGTAGATGCAATTATTAATCAAAAAAAAATAAATGAATCTGGTGACGAAAAACAAAAATTATATTGTATATATGTTGCCGTTGGACAAAAAAGATCAACAGTTAGACAAATTCAAAAAACACTAGAAGAAGCAGGTGCAATGGAGTACACAACCATTGTTGCTGCCACAGCATCTGACTCAGCACCATTACAATTTTTAGCACCATATACAGGATGTGCTATGGGTGAATACTTTAGAGATAATGGAATGCACGCATTGATTATCTACGATGATTTATCTAAGCAAGCAGTTGCATATAGACAAATGTCTCTTCTATTAAGAAGACCTCCAGGGCGTGAAGCTTATCCAGGAGATGTGTTTTACTTACACAGTAGATTACTTGAAAGGGCTGCAAAATTAAGTGATGAACATGGCGGTGGATCATTAACAGCACTTCCAATCATTGAAACACAGGGTGGTGATGTATCGGCATTTATTCCTACCAATGTAATTTCAATTACAGATGGCCAAATTTTCCTAGAAACTGAACTATTTAACCAAGGTATCAGGCCAGCAATTAACGTTGGTTTGTCAGTATCTAGAGTTGGATCATCGGCTCAGACAAAAGCAATGAAAAAAGTTTCTGGATCAATGAAATTAGAATTAGCTCAATATAGAGAGATGGCTGCATTTGCTCAATTTGGATCTGATTTAGACGCCTCTACTCAACAACTTTTAAACAGAGGTTCTAAATTAACTGAACTCTTAAAACAAAAACAATATTCGCCACTGACTGTAGCAGAACAAGTGGTAGCAGTTTTTTGTGGAGTTAAAGGTTATCTTGATGATATAGAATTAAAGGATGTTGCTGAATTTGAGAGCAAGATTATTGAGAGATGTAAATCAGAGAAACCCGAAATAATAGAGGGAATTCAAAATTCAGGTAAACTTGAAGATGATAAAGAGAAAATACTTATTGAAGTAATTACTCAACTAAAAGGAACTTTTAAATCTTAATACGATATGGCAAGTTTAGATGATCTCAAAAAGAGAATAGCTAGCGTAAAGTCTACTCAAAAAATTACTAAAGCTATGAAAATGGTTGCGGCAGCAAAATTGAGAAAAGCTCAAGAAAGTGCTGAGAAAGGAAGACCTTATTCTGAAAAAATGAATAATATAATTTTAAATCTCTCAAATGGAATATCTGATAAAGAAAATACCTCGAAATTATTGTCAGGCACTGGTAATGATAAAGTTCATTTATGTGTGGTAATGACATCCGACAGAGGTCTTTGTGGGGGTTTTAATTCTAATATAATTAAAAAGGCTAAAAGTTATTTCTCAAAAATTTCAGCTGAGGGCAAAGAATTTAAAATTATAACTGTAGGATCAAAAGGTAACGACCAATTAAAAAGAGTTTATGGTGAAAAGATTATAGAAAATATTTCTTTTAAAGAGTCTAAAAATGCAAATTATTTTGATGCCGATAAAGTTGGAAAAATGGTAATTGAAAAATTTGAAGCAGGTGAGTTTGATGTTTGTACAATTTTTTATAATCAGTTTAAAAATGTAATAACACAAATTCCTCAAGCACAGCAAATAGTGCCTTTAAATAATGAGGTAGATGAAAATAATTCAGATGAAAGTTATGAATTTGAACCTGATGAAGATGAAATTTTAAGCAATTTATTGCCAAAAAATATTTCAACACAAATATTTAAAGCAATGTTAGAGAATTCAGCTAGCGAACAGGGGTCTAGAATGAGTGCAATGGACAACGCAACCCGTAACGCAGGTGAAATGGTTGACAAACTTACTATTGAGTATAATAGAAGTCGTCAGGCAGCAATTACAAAAGAACTAATAGAAATCATATCAGGAGCAGAAAGTTTATAATTATGAGTAAAGGAATAATCACACAAGTTATTGGAGCGGTAGTAGACGTTAAGTTTGATGGAGAACTTCCAGAAATTTTAACAGCATTGGAATGTAAAAATGGAGACAACAGACTTGTTTTAGAAGTTGCTCAACATTTAGGTGAAACTACAGTACGAACAATCGCAATGGATGCTACGGAAGGGTTGAAAAGAGGCGATGAAGTAACTAATACAAATGCACCAATACAAGTTCCAGTTGGACCTGAAACTCTTGGAAGAATTATCAACGTTATTGGAGAACCAATTGATGAAAGAGGTGAGGTTAAAACAAAAGAGAGCTGGCCAATTCACCGAGCTGCACCTGAATTCAACGACCAATCAACTGAGACCGAGATACTTGTAACTGGTATTAAAGTAATTGATCTACTTGCCCCTTACGCAAAAGGAGGAAAAATTGGATTATTTGGTGGTGCTGGTGTGGGTAAAACAGTTTTGATTATGGAATTAATTAATAACGTTGCAAAAGCCCATGGTGGGTTTTCAGTTTTTGCAGGTGTTGGAGAGAGAACTAGAGAAGGAAATGATCTTTATCATGAGATGATGGAGTCAGGAGTTATTAAACAAGATGGCCCTGGATCTAAAGCAGCATTAGTTTATGGACAAATGAATGAACCTCCAGGAGCAAGAGCTAGAGTTGCACTTACAGGATTGACTGTAGCTGAATACTTTAGAGATCAAGAAGGGCAAGATGTACTTTTCTTTGTTGATAATATTTTCAGATTTACTCAAGCGGGTTCAGAAGTTTCTGCTCTTTTAGGAAGAATTCCATCAGCAGTTGGTTATCAACCAACTCTGGCAACTGATATGGGTAATCTTCAAGAAAGAATTACAACAACAAACAAAGGATCGATTACTTCAGTTCAAGCGATTTATGTGCCAGCTGATGATTTAACTGATCCAGCTCCAGCCACATCATTTGCACACTTGGATGCAACAACTGTACTTTCAAGACAAATAGCTGAGATTGGAATTTATCCAGCTGTTGATCCACTAGACTCAACTTCAAGAATTTTGGACCCTAGAATTGTTGGGGACGAACATTATAAAGTGGCTAGAGATGTACAAAAAATATTACAGTCTTATAAATCATTACAAGATATCATAGCTATTTTAGGTATGGATGAATTATCCGAAGAGGACAAATTAGTTGTCGCAAGAGCAAGAAAAATCCAAAGATTTTTATCTCAACCTTTCTTCGTAGCAGAAGTATTCACTGGATCTCCAGGTAAATTAGTTGATTTAGAATCAACTATTAAAGGGTTTGATGCAATCTGCAAAGGTGAATATGATCATCTTCCAGAAGCAGCATTTTACATGGTTGGCACAATTGAAGAAGCTATAGAAAAAGCTGAGAAAATGAAAAAAGAAGCAGCAGCTTAATGAGTGAAGAATTTAAAGTTGAAGTAGTCAATCCTGAAAAATCTTTTCTTTCAAAAGAAGATGCAACAGAAGTTGTAGTTCCAGCTTTTGAAGGTGAAATGGGAATACTAAAAGATCACATTTCAATTATTTCTTTCTTAAAACCAGGAATAATTACAATCCATTCAAAATCTGGAGAAGAAAAGTTTTATGTTGAAGATGGAATAGTTGAATTTAAAAATAATAATTTATCTATCTTAACTAGCTCAATCTTTAATTTGAATGAAGTCGAAAAAAATAAGCTACAAGATTTACTAAAATTAGCAGAAGAAGAAGCCAATAAATCAGAGGCAAATGATCAAACAAAATATTTAGTTGATCAAAAGATTGAAGTTTTAAAATCCCTTAATTAATTATTTTTTTTATTTTTTCTTTAAGCTCTTTATAGACATGAAGTTTAAAGTCGACTACTACCTCAGTCAGTTTATCTAAATCTATCCACTTCCATTCTAAAAACTCAGGTTTGTTAGTTTTGATGTTAATCTCTTCATCATTTCCTAAAAATCTCATTACAAACCATTTTTGTTTTTGTCCTTTATATTTACCTTTCCATATAATACCCAACAAATGATCTGGAAGTTCGTAAGTTATTGTTCCATCAATTTCTTTAATCACCTCTACTTTTTTGATACTAGTCTCTTCCTCTAATTCTCTGTAGGCTGCAGTCAAAAAATCTTCTCCTTCATCTACACCACCTTGAGGCATTTGCCAAAAATTTTTTGGATTATCAATTCTTTTGGCAACAAAAACCTTGTTTTCTTTATTTAAGACAATTATTCCTACACCACTTCTGAGTGGTAAAGCTCTAAATTTTTCTTTCATTTTAACCGTTAAGAAGTTTGATAGCGTAATCTAATTGATTATCTGTTTCAGTTTTTATCCTAAAGTTCTCATTCTCTTCACTAATTTCTATATCAGGTGACACACCAACTTCAGAAATAGATTTCCCAGAAGGTAAGTAATATTTGGCAACAGTTAATCTTATTGCACCTCTATTTTTTAGAGGAATTATTGATTGAACAGAACCTTTTCCATAACTATTTTCCCCTAATAAAATTGCTCTTTTATGATCTTTTAAAGCACCAGCTACAATTTCTGAGGCTGAAGCTGAACCATAATTAATTAACACAATTAACTTTTTACCATTTGTTAGGTCACCTTTCTTAGCAAACCATTTTCTATTTTCAGAAGCTTTTCTACTTTTTGTAGATACTATTTCCCCATTTTCTAAAAAAAAATCTGAAATTTTTATTGCTTGAGAAAGCAAACCACCAGGATTGTTTCTTAAATCTAAAATATATGATTTAACAGAGTCATTTTTTTCTAATTTTTTTATTTCTCTTTCAATTTGTTTACCACTATTTTCATTAAATGATGTTAATCTAATATATCCAATATTTTTTTCTAAAAGATCTGCTTTGACAGATTTAATTTGAATTACTTCTCTTATTACATTGAAAATTAGAGCTTTCTTTTCTCCTCGTCTTCTTATGGTCAATTCTATTCCAGAACCAACTGGACCTCTCATCAAATCTACTGCTTCACTTAAAGATTTACCTTGAACTTGTGTATTGTTTATTTTGACAATGTAATCTCCTGCCTTAATACCTGCTTTGGATGCAGGAGTATCATCAATAGGAGAAATTACTTTAACAACTCCAGACTCCATACCCACTTCAATACCCAATCCTCCAAATTCGCCACTAGTTTCAGTCTGCATTTCGTTAAAAATTTCTGGTGACATATAAGCCGAATAAGGATCTAATGACTGAAGAAGTCCATTTATTGCAGAATCCATACTTTCAGATTGATTTACTTCATCCACATATTCTTTATTTATTTTTTCAAGGACCTCTCCAAATAAATCAATTTTTTTATAAATATTATTTTCAGAGGAGTAAGCTTTGGAAACAAAAAATGAGAAAATTAATAATAATGCTGTTAAACTTTTGTTAATCATATAATTAATTTCTCTTTAGGTATTAATTCAGACCACATTTTTTCAAGTTCATAAAATTTTCTTTTTTCTGGGTGAAATATATGAACAATTAAGTCAATACCATCAACCAACTTCCATTCACTGCTATCTTTGCCCTCTATCCTAGAATCTTTTACTCCACTATTTTTTAGTTTTTCTAAAACTTGCTCTGATAAAGATTGTATATGTCTAGACGATGTCCCACTGGCAATTATCATAAAATCAGCCATAGAACTCTTGTCTTTTAGATCAATGCTTACTATGTCTTGTGCTTTATTTATATCTAGTGTGTTGATAACTATTTGTTTTAGATCAGAAATTTTATCCATTGATTAATTTAAGATTATCAAATTTTTCTCAATTGAGAAGAAGAAATATTGACCTTATTAAATTCTATAAATTTCAAATTTTTCTTATTAAGCCTTCTGTATGTAGTTGAATTTAATGATTTTTTTTTATAGCCATGACGATCAAAGACAATAATATTACATTTTTGTGAAATAGTTTTCCACTTATGCCATTTATGAAAATTTACTAAATTGTCTGCACCCATCAAAAAATAAATCTCACTTTTTTTCTTTTTATAAAAAAAGTTAATCAAATTAATTGTTCTATTTGATTTGATAATATCCTCATAAAAACCCACTTTTATATATTTCTTATTTCCAATAATTTTTTTACAATTCTTTATTCTTGTAGTTAAATTTGTATTACTTCTCCTTTTAAAAGGATTTTTTTTTGTAATTGCCCAAATTACCTCTTTTAACATAAATCTTTTTACTGCTTCTTTAGATATTGTTAAATGACCTTTATGAGCGGGATCAAAAGTTCCACCAAGAATACCAATTTTATTTTTTTTTAAGCTCAAATTATTTCCTTATTTTTCCTTTACTAGTTATTTGATACTTGTAGGAAACAAGTTGATTTAAGCCAACTGGTCCACGCGGTGGAAGAGTATTTGTTGAAATTCCAACTTCTCCACCAAAACCAAATTCACCTCCGTCTGCAAATTGAGTAGATGTATTATGCATTGCAATGGAACTTTTTGTTTCCTTTAAAAATTTTTTTGCAGATTTTTTATTATCTGTGATGATAGAATCAGTATGCATAGTTCCATATTTATTAATATGGGCTATTGCTTCATTTAAATTATTTACTGATTTTACTGAAACAACTGAGGATAAATATTCTTTAGACCAATCTTTATTAGAAGCTTTTTTAACGTTACCTTTATATGATTTCATTATTTTACTGTCTCCAATAATTTTACATCCACTCTCCTCTAAACTTTTTAAAATTGAATTACCGATTTTTTTTATGATTTGTTTATGTAATAATATTGTTTCTGTTGCGCCACAAATTGCAGTATTTCTTAACTTTGCATTGTAAACAACATTTCGAGCTATTTTAGGATTTGCGTCTTTATCTACATAAGAATGACAGATACCCTCTAAATGACCAATAGTTGGAACTGTTGATAAATCTTGAACTTTTTTAACTAAACCTTTTCCTCCTCTTGGAATAATCACATCAATGAACCTACTCATTTTAGTTAAAAGATAATCGACTACAGTTCTTTTCTTTATGTCAATAAATTGAATAAAATTCTCATCAACTTTATTTTTTTTTAAAGACTTTCTAAAGAGTTTTGAAAGTATAAGATTTGAATAAAATGCCTCTGAGCCACCTTTTAAAATTACTGGATTACCTGATTTTAAACATAATGAAGCGACATCAGATGTAACATTTGGCCTGCTTTCATAAATTATTCCAATAACTCCTATTGGAATTGATACTTTAGAGATATTTAAACCATTTGGTCTCTTCCATTTTTCTAGTACAATATTTGTTGGATCCTTTAATTTTATTATTTTTTTGATTGAATTAACGATATCTGATATTTTTTTATCATTTAATATCAGTCTTTTTATTAAATTATCTTTAACTTTTTTTTTTAACGCATTCTTAATATCTTTTTTATTCTCATTTAAAATTAACTTTTTATTTTTTTCAATTAATCGGTAATAATCTTTTAAAATCTTGTCCTTTTTCTTGGAATTTATTTGATTTGAAAAAGCTTTTTTTGATTTTTTACCAATATTAATCAATAAATTTTTCATTAAATTTCTACCATGTCATCTTTGTGAACAACTTCAGATTTTGAAACATACCCAAGAATTTTTTGTATTTCATTTGAGTGATAACCTTTGATTTTTTCAATTTCTTCAGATGAAAAAGAACTTAATCCTCGAGCAAAATCTCTTTTTTTAGAATCTATAATTTTAATATGATCCCCTTTTTTAAATTTTCCTGAAACTTTTCTAATACCAGCTGCCAGTAAACTTTTTCCATTAATAAGTGCTTTTTTTGCACCTTCATCAATTATTAATTCCCCTTTTGGTGAAACAGAACTAATAATCCATTTTTTTCTAGCATGTAATTTTGATATTTTTGAAACAAACCATGTACAATTATTTTTTTTTTCAATTCGACTTATTGGATTTAAATAAAGACCATTTGCTATAATCATATTACAGCCTGCCAAATTACAAATTTTAGCTGCTTCAATTTTTGTGTTCATACCACCACTACCTAATTCTGTCATACCTTTGATATTAATATTTCCTATATCTTTACTTAAATTATCAACTTTTTTAATCAATTTGGCATCTTTAAATATTTTTGGATTTTTTGTAAAAAGTCCATCAACATCAGATAGTAAAATTAAAGTATCAGCATTAGTTATTTGCGCTACTCTAGATGCTAATCTATCGTTATCTCCATACTTTATTTCTGAAGTAGCAATAGTATCGTTTTCATTTACTATTGGTATATAATCAAGTTGAAATAAATTTTCAAAAGTTCTTTTTGCATTTATAGATCTTCTCCTTTCTTCTGTGTCGTCTAAAGTTAATAAAATTTGTGAAATATTTAATTTATATTTAGAGAATGTTTTTGTGAACAAATTCATCAGTTCTATTTGACCAATAGAAGCTATTGCTTGACTCTTATCAAGTTTAAGTCGTGATTTATTAAATTTCATTTTTTTGCAACCTAAAGCTATTGCACCTGAACTAACTATGATTATTTTTTTATTTTTTGATTTTAATTTCTTAATATCTTTTGCAAAATTAGAAAACCATTTATTTCTAATCTTTTTATTTGAGTCAACTAATAAAGCTGAACCAATTTTAATAACAATTATTTTTGAATTTTTAAGATGCATAAGATATTAGTTTAGCTTTAATTTGAGAAACAGACTTTTTTTCTAATGTTGATAATGTAATAACTTCAGATTTTATATTTTTTGAGAATTCTTTAATTATCTTTTTCACTTCATTATTATCAATTAAATCAACCTTATTCAAAACCACTAGCTCCTTTTTTTTTGAAAGTTTAGCACTATATTTTTTTAACTCATTTTTGATCTGTTTATAACTTTTTTTTAAATCATCATTGGTTACATCAATCATATGCAAAAGAGATTTACACCTTTCTATATGTTTCAAAAATTGTATTCCAAGTCCTGTTCCTTTATGTGCTCCTTCTACTAAACCAGGAATATCGGCTATAGTAATTTCTTTATCATCATAACTTGCTACACCTAGGTTTGGATTTAAAGTAGTGAACTGATAATTAGCAATTTTAGGATTAGCGTTTGTTATCGCTGCTAATAAACTTGATTTTCCAGCATTTGGTAAACCGATAATACCAATGTCAGCAATTGTTTTCAATTGAAGCCATATTGTAAATTCTTCACCAAGAGTTCCTTTTGTATATTTTCTTGGTGCTCTATTTGTTGAACTTTTAAATCTTGTATTCCCTAGACCACCTCTGCCACCAGATGCAGCTATGAACTCTTCACCAATTTTTGTGAAATCATAAATTAAAGTTTTGTTATCCTCCTCAAAAACTTGTGTGCCTAAGGGAACTTTTAATATTAAATCTTCTCCACCTTTTCCTGTACGATTTTGCCCTGACCCGTTTTCTCCTCTTTTTGCTTTATGATGCTGCTGGTATCTATAATCTATTAAAGTATTAAGGTTCTGTTCAGATTTTAGTATTACTGAACCACCGCCTCCTCCGTCACCTCCATCTGGTCCACCGTATTCAATAAATTTCTCTCTTCTAAAACTTGGGGAGCCATCTCCACCGTTACCGGCTTTAACATAAATTTTTACTTGATCTAAGAATTTCATAATACAACGCTAGTTTAAAGTTGTACTATTAATTGGGTTTTACTGAAACAAAAGTTCTATCTGATTTAGTTTTTTTAAAAACTACTTTACCTTTTATTACTGAAAAAATTGAGTGATCTTTGCCCATTCCTACATTTTCTCCAGGGAATATTTTGGTTCCTCTTTGTCTTACAATTATATTTCCAGGTATAACTGTTTCACCACCATATTTTTTTACACCTAATCTACGACCGGCACTATCTCGTCCGTTTCTAGAAGATCCACCTGCTTTTTTTGTTGCCATAATTTATTCCTAATTACTTACTTGTTTCCTTTTTAGCCTCTTCTTTTTTTGAAGGCTTAGAAATTTTTTCTGCTTCAGACAATACTTTTCCATCTTTTGAAAAAATCTTATTGATTCTTATCATAGAATACTCCTGTCTATGTCCATTTTTTCTTCTTGAGTTTTGTCTTCTTCTTTTCTTAAAAATTAAAACAGTTCTATTTTTACTATTTTTAATCAAATTAGCTTCAACTTTTGCACCCTGAACAATTGGAGATCCAATCTCAATTATCTTATTATCTCCGTAAGCTAAAATTTCATTAAATTCTATTTTAGTATCAGATTTAGAATCTGGTAGTTTTTCAATCTTAAGAATCTCCCCAGATTTTACCTTATACTGCTTACCACCTGTTTGTATTACTGCGTATGACATAAAATAATGTTAAAATTTGTAACCGCAATATAGTCTCAGCGATATTTTAGTCAAGCTCTATAACTTAAAAATTATCCTTTAAATCTCTTAATTTTGAAAAGCTTTCTAAATCTTTTGCTTTTAGGAATATATTACACTCAATTTCATCTTTTAAAATACTTGGAATAGTTGGCAAACCTTTTCTTACCTTTTCTTCAATTTCAATAATTTTTTTTTTGAGATTTAAATTTTTTGAGTCGTGATAAATACAAAATTTTGAATTTTGTAAAGTATACTCGTGTCCACAGTAAATTTCTGTATCGTCTGAAAGATTTTTTATTTTATTTAAAGAATTAAACATTTCCTCATATGTTCCCTCAAAAATTCTACCACAACCTAAAGAGAATAGTGTGTCACCTGTAAAAATTTTTCTTTCTTTATAAAAATGATAAGCAATATGTCCTGAAGTATGTCCTGGAACATGGAAAATTTTTGCTTCAAAATTATCTGCTTTCCAAATTTGATTGTTTTCTACAAATTCGTTAATTCCTGGAATGCGATTTCTGTCTTCTTTAAATCCAACAATTTTAGAATTATATTTTTTTTTGAGTTCTTCATTTCCACCAATATGATCATAATGATGGTGAGTATTTAAAATGTACTTTAAATATATCTTTTTTTCTTCAACAAAATTAATAATCGGTTGTGCTTCACTTGGATCGATAACACATGCTGTCTGATTTTTTTCATCAACTATAATATAACTATAGTTATCTTCTAGACATTTGATTATTTCAACTTTCATATTATTTCTCTATTAAGAAAATACCAAGCTCAGCAAATAAATTTTTAAAAGATAAGTTAGAATTGTTTATATTTGAAACATTTTTATTCATTAGTGCAAGAGATTTGTAAATTTTAAAATTTATAGTTTTAGAAAATTTTACAAAATCTTTTATTGTACACATGTGAATGTTTGGTGTGTTATACCAATCATTTGGTAATGTTTTTGTGACAGGCATAGTTCCTTTTGTTAATAGATTAAGTCTTACTTTCCAATGACCAAAATTAGGAATAGTTACAATTGCTTTTTTTCCAACCCTCAAAAGTTCTTTAATAACTATTTCTGGATTTACAAAAGCCTGTAAAGTTTGTCCTAATATAACATAATCAAAAGAATTTTCTGGAAATTGTTTTAAGTCAAATTCAGCATTACCTTCAAGTACAGTTAATCCTTTTGAAATACAAACTTGAACTTTCTTTTTTGAAATCTCAATACCTCTTATATCTACATTTTTATTTTTTTTCAGAAATTCCATTAAAGTTCCATCATCACATCCAACATCTAAGATTCTAGTATTTTCCTCCAATAAGTTTGCAATAATTTTAAATTCTAATTTCATAATTTATTCTTTATAAGATTGATCTAAAAAATTTTTAAGTGCACTTAAAAAATCTGGAACATCCAATAAAAATGAATCGTGACCTTTATCAGATTCTATTTCAACGAAGCCAACATTTGCTCCAATAGCATTCAATGCAATTACTATATCTTTATTTTCTTGTGTTGGATAAAGCCAATCAGATGTAAAAGATACAACAAAAAATTTTGCATTAGTTTTTATAAAAGCATTAGATAAATTACCTTTAAATTGCTTTGCCAAATCAAAATAATCCATTGCACGAGTGATATAAAGATAACTATTCGCATCAAATCTATCCACAAAAACTGAACCTTGATATCTTAAATAACTTTCTATTTGAAAATCAGCATCAAAGCCAAATTTAAGATCATCTCTTTCTTGAAGTTTTCTTCCAAACTTTTCTTGAAGACCTTTTTTAGATAAATAAGTAATATGTGCAGCCATTCTTGCTACAGCCAAACCTTTATCAGGAATTGTATTATTTGAGGAGTATTCTCCTTCAGACCAATTATGATCTGCAGTGATTGCCTGTCTACCAAGTTCATTAAAAGCAATATTTTGTGCTGAATGACTTGCTGTACAAGCTATAGGCACAGCAGTTTTCGTTTTGTCAGGAAAATTACTTACAAACTGCAATACTTGCATTCCACCCATTGAACCACCAACAACAGAAAAAAGTTTTCTAATTCCAAAATGATCTAGCAAATTAATTTGGGCATTAACTATATCGTTGATTGTAATAACAGGAAAGTCTGTCCCATATGATTTGTTTGTTTTAGGATTTTTATGACTAGGACCAAAAGAGCCCATACACCCCCCAATTACATTAGCACAAATTACGAAGTATTTATTTGTATCAATTGATTTATTTGGACCGACTGCATAAGACCACCAACCATCCTTATTTGTAATAGGATTTTTTCCTGTAACAAATTGATCACCTGTTAATGCATGAAAAACCAATATAGCATTATTCTTATCTTTATTAAGTGACCCATAGGTTTCATAAGCTAATGGAAACTCATTAATAGTTTGACCACAATCAAGCTTTAGAGGTTTATTAACAATAAGTGTTTTTATATTTTCTTTAACATTCATAATAATTGCCAAGTATTGAATTGTGAGAAAAAAAACATTTTTAGCGGTTTTTTTAAAGCGCTCGCAATTCAGTTAAATCAGCGCATAAATTTTGTACTAGAAGTTATTTAGTATGTCAATTTTTTTAAATAAATTTACTAATACTATATAAAAAATTGTTATTTTATTTATAAAGAGCTTAAATTTAAAAAAAAATGACAAATCTATCATTTAAAAAAATCAACATAGAAGCCTATGAACCGGGCAAATCTACTATAAAAAAAATAAAAAAGGTCATTAAGCTTTCTGCTAACGAGTCTGCTTTAGGTGTTAGTTTAAAAGCAAAAAAAGTAATTTTAAAAAAAAATACAAACTTTTTTAGATACCCAGATGGAACATCCAGAAAGTTAAGAGATCAAATATCTAAAAAATTTAAATGTGATATAGATAAAATTATCTGTGGTGCTGGCTCTGATGAGATAATTCAGATGCTCTGTCAGCTTTTTCTTAAACCAAATGACGAGGTTATAGTCCCTCAATATAGTTTTTTGATGTATAGAATTTATTCAAAGATAGTGGGAGCAAAGGTAGTTTTTTCTAAAGAAAAAAATTTTAAAATATCTATTTCTGAGATTTTAAAAAAAGTAACAAAAAAAACTAAAATAGTTTTTATAGCAAACCCAAATAATCCAACAGGCACATATCTGAATAAATCTGAACTTATGCAACTAAGAAAGAAATTGAGAAAAAATATATTACTTGTTGTAGACGATGCTTATTTTGAATACATGAAAAATCGAGATTATAAATCTGGTCTAGATTTATTTAGAAATAAAGAAAATGTTTTCATTTTAAGAACATTTTCAAAAATATATGGATTAGCTTCTTTACGAATAGGTTGGGGGTATGGGCCTAGAAAAATTGTTGATGCTTTAAACTTAATAAAACCTCCGTTTAACGTTAATGAGGTTGCTCAACTTGCTGCAGTCGAGTCTCTTAAAGATACAAAATTTGTCTCTCAGTCTGTAAAACATAATTTATTATATGCTTCAAAAATAAAAAAATTTTTAAATCAGTACAATATTTACTCAAATGAAATTAGTGCAAATTTTTTACTATTAGACTTCTCAAATTGTAAATTCAAAGCTAAAAATTTCTATGAAAAGTTAAAAGCAAAAGGAATTATTTTAAGATCAACAGAGTATGGTTATAAAATTAAAAATAGGTTGAGACTAACAATTGGTTCAAGAAATGATAACCTAAAATTTATGAGAAGTGTAGAAAGAATATTTGGCAAATGAAAAATATATTAATTATAGGCTGTGGATTACTAGGCTCATCTTTATTGAGAAGAATAAAAAAAAAAAAATTAGCAAAAAAAATTTTTATTTTTGAAAAATCAAAAAAAAATTTATCTAAAATAAAAAAATTAAAATTACCAGGTATCATTATAAAAAAACCTGAAGATGTAATGTCAGAGATCAATATGATTATTTTTTGCACACCAATGAGTGAATACAAAAAGATTATTTTAAAATTAAATAAATTTTTAACTAAAAATCATATTATTACAGACATTGGTTCATCAAAATCAAATTCATTAAAAGTAGTTAATAAAAATTTAAAAAAAAATATTTCTTGGATCTCAAGCCATCCAATAGCTGGTTCTGAAGTGAGTGGACCAGAACATGGAAAACAAGATTTGTTTGAAGATAAATGGTGCGTTTTGATAAAAGATAAAAAAACCAACTTTAAACATTTAAAGTTGGTTGACTCTTTCTGGAAAAAAATGGGATCCAAAACAGTTTTGATGAGTCCCACAAAACATGATAAAATTTTTTCAATCACAAGTCACTTGCCCCATCTCATAGCCTACAATTTAGTAAAAACAGCTCAAACTTTTGAGAAAAAGCAAAAACATGATTTAATAAAATTTAGTGCTGGTGGTTTAAGAGATTTTTCAAGAATCGCAGCCTCAAATGAGGTAATGTGGAGAGATATTTTTTTTGATAATAAAACTAATGTTTCAAAGGCTATAAACTTATTCATAAAAAATTTAAATGAATTTAAAAAAGATATTAATTCCAAAAACAATAAATCAATTATTAAAAAATTAATTCAAACAAAAAAAGTTAGATCTCAGATAATTAAATTAAAACAAGATATTAATTTACCTAATTTTGGTAGAGACTAATAATTTTTTATATTTGTTATTTTTTTTACGCTCAAATTTGCAGTTTTAGAAATTATCTTTATTGTATGTTTTATGGGCATAATTAACACTTTTTTTCTTGGACCGTAAGCATGAATAAAATTTAATTGATTTATGCTAATACCTACATGACCTTTCCAAAAAATAATATCGCCTTTATTTATTTTTTTACTTATCTTTTTTTTACAAAATTTTATTTGATCTTTTGTATCTCTTGGAAAAAAAATTCTATTATAATAAAAATATATTTGAATTAAAGCTGAGCAATCAATACCATTAGACGTTTTACCACCCCACATATATTTACAACCTAAAAATGATTTAATTACTTTTAAAAAATTTTTCTCAATATAATTAATTTTTTTAAGATCTTTTTTTCTTATCCACTTATTTTTTTTATACTCAACATAATTTCTATTTTTATTAAGAGCTACAATTCCTGTTCCAAAATAAAGAAATTTATCTGTTGGGATATATCTATTATTTAGCTTTCTAAATATTTTTGATTTTAATTTAGAAATTTTAAGCGAAGGTTTAAATTTTTCATAAAATTTATTCTCTTTAATAAAACCAATATAGTTATCAAAACTAGTTTTAATTTTTACCCAATTTCTTTTTTTTGATAAAACCTTAAATTTTTCTCCATATAAAATTTGGGATGTAACTTCTGACTTTAAAGAAGGTTTTGAATAGATATTTGTGACTGAAATATTGAGAAAATTATTTTTCATAAAGTTTCAATTTATTCCTCAAAATCCATAATATAATTAAAGAAGGTATAACCATTAGGGCAGTTAATATAAAAAAAGTACCCCAATCACCGTTTAGCCAATCTACAAGAGCACCTGATGAGGATGCTAATGTTGTTCTTCCAGCAGTTCCTATTGAAGCTAAAAGTGCATATTGAGTTGCGGTGTAAGCTCTATCAACTAATAAGGAAATAAATGCCACAAATGCAACTGTCGCAAACGCTGCTGCGATATCATCAAAAATTACTGCAATAGCAAATAATAACTCAGATTTATCGCTCCATGCTAACAGACTAAATAAAAGGTTTGTACTTGCCATAATAATTCCAGCTAGAAACATGGCTTTTAAAACACCTGATCTAATAACAAAAAGTCCCCCCAAAAGAGTAAAAATTACAGTTGTTATCCAACCTAATGTTTTAGAATAGATAGCAATATCTGATTTACTAAAACCTATTTCTTTATAAAAAATGATAGACATACGACCCAAAAAAGCTTCACCAACTTTAAATAAAAATACAAAACTTAATATTCCAATAGCAATTTGAAAGCCATTTTTTTTGAAAAAACTTGAAATAGGTCCACCAATAGTACCTGCAACCCAAGACAATGATAGAGTAAAGATGTTTTGTTTTATAAATTTGCTTGAGATTAGTTTGTCATTTTCTAACTGTTTTATTCGTCTATCTTCATGACCTGTTTCGTGAATAAACATGAGTCCGATATTCATTAAAATTATTAGAATTCCTAAAATTAAAAAAGTTAATTGCCAGTAATTTTCAAAACCTGCATTTTCTAAAAATTCAGCAGAAAATAGAGATAATACACCTCCAAGTTTATATCCACTCCACCACCCAACTACAGCCATTGCGGCACCAGCAGCCATTGCCCCACCTTCATTTTCTCCAATTTGTTCTATTCTTAATGCGTCAACTGTTATGTCTTGTGTTGCTGATGCCACAGCAATTAAAAGTCCAACAGTAATAACTAATGCTAAATTTTCTGTTGGATTAATAATGCTCCACAAAAAAAGAGACAACAAAATTAACGATTGCATTAACACAATCCACCCTCTTCTATGGCCAATTTTTTTTGTTAAAAAGGGTATTTGGATCCTATCAACTAAAGGTGCCCATAAATAATTAAAAGCATAAACAGCAAATATAAGTCCAGCCCAGCCTACGGTTGATCTACTAAGTCCATCTTCCTTTAACCATAAACTAAGACTACTTCCGATTAAAACCCAAGGAAATCCAGAAATTGCACCTAATAATAATATTTTTAACATTCTTTTATCAAAATAAATTGAGAAGGTTTCTGAAAGAGATTGTTTTTTTATTTCAATCATTTTAATTTCTCCAAAAGGATGGAAGGAATAAAACTAATATTGCAAAAAGTTCTAATCTCCCCAAGATCATACCAATAGTTAAAATCCACTTTGAAACATCAGGTAGAGTTGAAAAATTTCCATTAGGACCAATTATAGATCCTAACCCAGGACCAACATTAGAAATGGAAGTAGCAGCACCAGATATTGCTGTAATAAAATCAAGCCCTGTTAAAGATAACAAAGCTGATAATAAAAAAAATATTACTAAATACATGTAAATAAATGAAATTATTGAAGCAATAAATTTATTATCAATTTGATTCTGGTCATATTTCAAAACAAAAATACCCTTGGGATATATAATTTTTTTAAGCTGATTTGTTATAAAAGAATAAAGAATTTGAAATCGAAATATTTTAATACCACATGTTGTTGAACCCGCGCATCCTCCTATGAACATTAAACCTAAAAATAAAACTAATGGAAAACTTCCCCAACTATCAAATTGAGCATTTACATAACCAGTTCCTGTCAAAATTGAAATGACATTGAAAAAGACTGACCTTATATTAAATGAACTTGAATTATTAATGGATAGATAAATTGATAAAATTATAATAGATATAAATATAACCTTTAAAAAAGTTTTAATTTGAGTATCAGAAGTGAAGATAGATCTATTTCCATTTAAAAATTTTATATAAACAATAAAAGGAAGACTTCCCAAAATTATAAAAATTATTGCAGACGTTTCTATCGCAACACTATTAAAAAAACCGATAGACTGATTATAATTTGAAAAACCTCCTGTTGCTATTGTCGTCATAGAATGGGTAATACTATCAAAAATATCCATCCCAAAAATATTATAAGTAATAGCACAAAGAGCAGTAAGACCTGAATAGATATAAATTAATCTCAGTGCGATCTCTTTTGATTTTGGAAGAATTTTTTCTGATGAGTCATTGTTGGATATTTTAAATAGCTGCATACCTCCAACATTCATAATTGGCATTAAAGTAATTGCCATTACAATTATACCAATACCACCTAACCATTGAAGTATTGCTCTCCATAGTAAAATACCTTTAGGCATATCCTCAAGATTTGAGATAATTGTAGAGCCAGTAGTAGTAATCCCTGACATACTCTCAAAAAAAGCATTAGTGAATGAAAAGTTTAAATTAGAAAATACAAATGGAAGAGACCCAAAGATTGCAATACTTAACCAAGAAAGTGCTGTGAGTAAAAAAGCTTGTTGTAAATTTAGTTTTTTTTCATGATCCAAATTTGATAAAAAAAATAAAGTACCAAAAACTATTGTTACGATAGAGGCTCCAAAAAAAGACGAATCAAACTGGCTATAGATCAGTTGCACAATGATAGGCACTAACATAAAAATCCCTAGGATTATTTGAAGTATCCCTAGTGTAAAAAAAACAGTTTTATAATTAGACATTTTGAAAGAACATTATTTTATGGTAAATAAATTTCAACTCTATAAGAATTAAGTTGTTCGTTAATATTAGATTTTGTTTGAATTATTCATGATTAAAAAAGAAAACTTAGAAAAAACAAGTGCATGGCCATTCGTTGAGGCTAAAAAGTTACTCAGAGAAAGAAAATCTATTATTGAAAAAAAAGGAAAAATCACACTTCAGACTGGCTATGGACCAAGTGGATTACCTCACATAGGAACTTTTGGTGAAGTTGCTAGAACTTCGATGATGGTAAACGCTTTAAAGCATTTAACAGATCTTCCAACAGAAATTTTGACTTTTTCA